>CAJQPL010000020.1 GCA_905480215.1 uncultured Woeseiaceae bacterium
TTACGAACTAACAGGAGCTACTGTGGATACTAATGCTCGAATTGAAGAACAACTAAAAGCCCATGATGTTTTGCTCTACATGAAGGGCACGCCAGACTTTCCTCAATGTGGCTTTTCGGGTCAAACCGTTGCAGCGCTAAACGCAATTGGCAAGCCGTTTTCTTTTGTTAACATTTTTGAGGACCAGGAAGTTCGCGAAGGACTCAAGACGTATTCAAACTGGCCGACGTTTCCACAACTTTACGTCAAGGGTGAACTGGTAGGCGGCTGTGATATTGTCATCGAGATGTATCATTCTGGCGAACTCAAAGCGTTGCTGGACAGCTAGCGTCAATTCTGCCGGGGCGCATTCGCGAACGATTTTTCGAATATGTCGCGATAACGGTTGACCACTTCGCAGAACACATCTGCGGTCATCTCCGCATCATACGATGCGGAATGTGCTTGTGTTTCATCCCACTCCAGGCCGGCTGCAACCACGGCACGCGCAAGCACCGTTTGTCCAAACCCGATTCCGCAGGCAGTGGCTGTGTCAAAGCAGCTGAACGGGTGAAAGGGATTTCGTTTGATTTCGGAACGTGCAATGGCTTCGTTAATGAAGCCCAAATCAAAATGCGCGTTGTGTCCAACCAGGACCGCTCGACTGCATTTATTTTCACGAACGGCTCGTCGCACCTCGCGGAACACTCGCTGCAGAGCATCGCGCTCATCAATAGCAGGCCGTAACGGATGGTGCGGATCGATGCCATTCACGGCAAGCGAGGCGGGCTCCATGTTTGCGCCCTCGAATGGCTTGACGTGATAGCGGATAGTTTCCGTTCGCGCGATCAGGCCTTCGCCATCCATTTTGAGTAGAACGGCAGCTACTTCAAGCAGCGCATCGGTCTTTGAGTTAAATCCGCCTGTCTCGACATCGATGACAACAGGCAGGAAACCGCGAAAGCGGTTTGCCATTGTGACTTCAGCGCTCACTTAGTCGGTTGCCTTAAATAGATCTTCGTCGAGAATGACACTCATCGTATAGCGCACGCCAAATCCAGTGAATTTGGAGGCAACGTGCCCCAAACCGCCCTCGTTGTCACCCGCGCTCAAGTCCATATGTACCCACGGTGTATCGTTTTCAACAAACTCTGACAAAAAGCTCGCTGCCAGAATATGATCACCGGCGCCCTTCGGCGAGCACTGCATGAAATCGGCTGTATCACTCTTTAAAGCATGCATGAACTCTTCCCCAATCGGGAATGGCCAAACGCGCTCGCCACAGTTCTGCCCGGTCCGTTTTAGCCAGGGGTGAAGGTCGACCCGATTTGTGAAGACACCGGAATAGTGAGTTGTTATTGCGCTGACGCAGGTACCCGTGAGTGTTGCGTAGTCAAACAGCAGGGCGGGTTTGTCGCGGCTCGCGAGCACTAGTGCATCCGCCAACGCCATGCGGCCTTCTGCATCCGTGTGCACGGTCTGAATGGTTTTGCCATTTGCCGCTGTAACGACATCCTGCGACTTGTAGGCATTTGGGCCGGTCCGGTTTTCGGTCAAAGCGAGCCAGCAGTCGACTGCGATCGGTAACTGCAACTCGGAAATCGCGAGCAGGGTACCCAGCGCGACTGCGCTGCCTTGCATATCACCGTGCATATCGAGCATAGATTGGAACGGCTTGAGGTTGGTGCCGCCTGTATCAAAAATAATACCTTTGCCAACCAGACCGAGATCTGCGGTGGCATTTTTATTGCCAGGTCGATAGCGGATTCGGACGATGCTGGCGCTGTCGTTGTCATTACCCTGTGCTACAGCGAGGAACGCACCAGCACCCAGTTCTTGCAGAGCCTTAACGTCAAATCGGGTGTACGACCAAGCGTGAGACTTCGCCAACGTTTTTGCGAGGTCTGCGTAGTCGACCGCATCCATCTTGTTCGGTGGCATTGTGGTTAGCCAGCGTGCGAGGTTATTGCCTTTTGCTTCCGCTTCGGTTCTGGATGTATCCAGCTTTGCAGCAACACCGAGCAATCGCACGCTCTTGATTACGGCCTTTGCAGGTTTGGTCTTGAAGGTGGGAAGCTGGAATGCCGCCGCGAGGGTGGCGGCCAGAATATTGTTGAAGATCGTTGCTTGTTCGTCGTCAGCAAAGCCAATGACACTGATTCCGAGACTGCCGGCCTTTTCGCTGCAAGCGGCCTGGACCAATTGCCTGCCCAGTGTCAGTTGCTCAAAGGCGCTGCTGTCCTTCGTTAGCAGGCCGGCGACGACCAGAGTCTGTTTCTGGTTGCTGAGTCGAGACCTTAGCGCGGGCGTTGACCCTGGCGCTGAGGCTCGCAGTATTTGTTGCAGTTTCTTACCCTGCGGTAACTGTTTGAAGTGTTTTACCGAGGGTTTCTTCGGTAGCACCAGAAGCAGTTGATCACAGGCCGCCATCGACTTCGTGTCGACGTTACCAAGTTTTTGAAAAATACGGATGTTTTTGAGGTCTGGTGGGTTCATTTTGATACCTTTTGAGAGGCCGCATTAGATTTGACCCTAAGGGTACAAACACGGAAGATGTCGCTCGCGGCGGCAATCGCACGGCCCGGTGCAATAGAGCGGTGATCCTAGCAGGAGACCCCAACTAATTCACGCGACGAGTCAATTATAGAACCGACTTGCGCTTTGAAGAGCGAATGTATGAGCAAGTTCAACCCTTTCGATGATATTGACCCAATCGAAACCAAGGAATGGCTGGAGTCGATAGGCTCAGTTTTGGCGCAACACGGGCCTGAGAGAGCGCACTTCCTGCTTAATCAGATGATCGATTATTCACGGCGATCCGGTGCCTACCTGCCATACACGCCAAACACGGCTTACCTGAATACAATTTCCACTGCTCGACAGCCGGAATACCCGGGCGATCGTTCTTTAGAGCGACGAATTGAGGCCTATATTCGCTGGAACGCGATGGCAATGGTGGTACAGGCGAATCGGCAGAGCACGGAATACGGCGGTCATATTTCGAGCTACGCTTCCGCGGCGACATTGTATGAAGTGGGCTTCAATCATTTTTGGCGCGCCGATTCAAAGGATCAGGCGGGTGACATGATCTTTGTGCAGGGACATGCGTCTCCTGGCATCTACGCACGCGCTTTTCTTGAGGGTCGGTTCGACGAAAATCAATTGAATCGTTTCCGTAAAGAAGTCGGCGGCGGCGGATTATCGTCCTACCCGCATCCCTGGCTCATGCCGGACTTCTGGCAATTCCCGACTGTCTCAATGGGTCTGGGCCCGATGATGGCGATCTACCAGGCACGCTTCATGCGCTACATGGAGAATCGCGGCATGGTTGCTGCCAGTGACCGCAAGGTCTGGGCATTCCTTGGCGACGGTGAAATGGATGAACCGGAATCAATGGGCGCCATCACGATGCCGGTTCGTGAAGGCCTGGATAACCTGGTGTTCGTCATTAACTGTAATTTGCAGCGGCTCGATGGGCCAGTGCGCGGCAATGGCAAGATTATTCAAGAGTTGGAGGCTGCTTTCGGTGGCGCTGGCTGGAACGTTGTCAAAGTTGTCTGGGGTTCTAAATGGGATCCTCTATTGGCCAAAGATCAGGGCGGTCATTTGCGGCAGATTATGGAAGAGACTGTCGATGGCGAGTACCAAAAAATCAAATCAATGGATGGTAAGTATGTTCGCGACACATTCTTTGGCAAGCACCCCGAAGCGGCAGCGATGGTTGCGAACATGTCGGACGATGAAATTTGGCGTCTGAATCGCGGCGGCCATGATCCGCAAAAAGTCTACGCCGCGTATGAAGCTGCAACGAATCACAAAGGTGGACCGACCGTTATTCTGGCGAAGACTGTGAAAGGTTTTGGCATGGGCTCGGCAGGCGAGGGGCAGAACACGGCGCATCAGCAAAAGAAACTCGATATTAATGAGCTGAAGAGGTTTAGGGATCGGTTCAATATTCCAGTGTCAGATAAGGACATTGATGACGTGCCGTATTACAAACCGGCGACCGATAGCGCAGAACTCGAATACATGCTCGAGCGGCGGCATTCACTGGGCGGTTTCTTACCGGCGCGACGCTCGGTGTCGACAGCATTGCCAGTGCCACCGCTAGAAACCTTTAAAACACAATTGGAGGGAACCGGCGAGCGCGAAGCATCAACGACGATGGCCTTTGTGCGAATTCTGACGGCTTTGGCGCGTGACAAGAAAATTGGCAAACATATCGTGCCGATTGTTCCTGATGAGGCACGTACCTTTGGTATGGAAGGCATGTTCCGACAAATTGGTATCTATGCATCGAAGGGGCAGTTATACGATCCGCAGGATTCTGGTGAATTGATGTACTACCGCGAGGATAAGAAGGGGCAAATTCTCGAGGAAGGTATTAATGAAGGCGGCGCGTTTTGCTCTTGGGCAGCAGCAGGTACCGCGTACTCAAATCACGATGTGCAAATGCTGCCGTTCTACATTTACTATTCAATGTTTGGCTTCCAGCGCATAGGTGACTTTATTTGGGCGGGTGGTGATCAGCAAACACGCGGCTTCCTGATTGGTGGGACCGCTGGCCGCACCACTCTGGCGGGAGAGGGACTGCAGCATCAGGACGGACATAGCTTGATTAGTGCGTCTACAGTACCGAATTGTCGCTCCTATGATCCAACCTACGCCTACGAATTGGCGGTCATTATTCATGATGGCATGCGGCGCATGGTTGGTGAGCAAGAGAATATTTTCTATTACATCACTTGCATGAACGAAAACTATGTTCATCCACCGATGCCGGCGGGCGTTGAAGATGGCATTTTGCGCGGCATGTATTTGCTGAATGCTGGTGGGCAAGGAAAAGTTCGCGCCCAATTATTGGGGGCTGGAACTATTCTTCGAGAAGTTCTGGACGCGGCTGAATTGTTGATGGAAGACTTTGGTATTCCCACGGATGTTTGGTCAGTGACGAGCTTTAATGAATTGCGCCGTGAAGCTTTGGAAGTCGATCGGTGGAATCAGCTGCATCCCGGTGAGACACCTCGCAAGTGCTACGTCGAAAAGTGTTTTGATGATCGACCGGGACCGTATGTTGCGGCAACCGACTACATGAAGATCGTAGCCGATCAAATTCAAGGCTGGGTGCCGGGTCGTTTCGTTTCACTGGGCACCGATGGTTATGGCCGCAGTGATGCGAGGAAGGCATTGCGCCAACACTTTGAAGTTGATAAACATTATATTGCTGTTACGACGCTCAAGGCGCTGGCCGATGACGGCATGCTGGATGTAAAAACGGTGAGCGAAGCAATTAAGAAGTATGGCATTGATCCGGATCGACCTGATCCGGTGACGTTGTAAGGTCGAGCGCATATGGCAACGACAATCGATATAGTAGTACCCGATCTCGGCGATTTCGAGAACGTTGAAGTTATTGAAATACTGGTAACTGCCGGCGATACAGTTGAACGTGAAGATGGTTTGATTACCGTTGAGACTGACAAGGCGTCGATGGATATTCCCGCGCCCGAGAATGGGGTGATTGAAGCGATTGGCGTCGCTGTCGGTGACAGCATATCAAGCGGCGACATTATCGGTCAGCTGACCATGATGGTGAGCGACACCGTCGTCATTACACCGGCTATCCGCGTTCCCGAACAAGCTGATGAGCCTGCAGCAACGGCGAGCAAAGAGCCGCAATTGAAATCCGGCGGAAAGCAAACCCTGACGGTTCCGGCTCTGGGTGATTTCGGCGATGTTGAAGTTATCGAAGTGCATATTGCGCCGGGTGACAAGGTTGAAGTAGAGGATTCGCTGGTGACCCTGGAGACGGACAAAGCGGCGATGGATGTGCCGGCCGTCGTTGCCGGTACGATTGAATCGGTGCTCGTTAAGGTAGGCGACACGGTTTCGGAAGGGCACTCATTAGCGATTATCGATGCAGTTGAAGCGCTTGTAACGAGCGAAGCTATCGCGCCTGAAGCAGCGCCGGCAGCTAAGACCGTGCCTGAACCTGCAGTGACTCCACCAGCGGCTCCTGCAGCGACTCCCCCAGCAGCGCCCGCCAAAGCACGAACATTGCCGGCTATTGACGAGTCCGGATTTTCCAAAGCGCATGCAAGTCCATCAGTCAGGAAGCTGGCTCGCGAGCTTGGTGTCAACTTGATCCAGGTCACGGGTAGTGGCACCAAGAAGCGGATATTGCACGACGATATCAAAGCATTCGTTAAGGCTATTCTTAGTGGCCAGGCTGTGGCTACAGCTGCTGTTGGATTGCCGAAGATACCTAGTATCGATTTCTCGAAATTTGGCGAGATAGATATTCAGCCCTTAACTCGAATTCAGAAAATTTCGGGACCGCGTCTGCAGGCGAGCTGGATCAACCTGCCGCATGTTACGCAACATGATGTATGCGATATCACTGAGCTTGAGGCGAAACGTCAGGAGCTAAAAGGTCCGGCGAAGGAACGTGGAATTTCTCTGACGCCGCTGGCGTTCGTGATGAAGGCTTGTGTCACCGCGTTGCAGAAATTTCCAAATATGAATTCTTCTTTGGCGGATGATGGTAAGAGCCTGGTTCTCAAGAAGTACTGTCATCTTGGTTTTGCGGCTGACACGCCGCAGGGATTGATGGTGCCGGTAATTCGTGATGCAGATAAGAAGGACGTCTACGAAATCGCAGCGGAGCTTGCGGAGCTTTCGGCGCTAGCACGTGAAGGCAAGTTGAAAGCGCCGCAGTTGCAGGGCGCCAGCTTCACAGTATCGAGTCTTGGTGGTATCGGCGGCACAGCTTTTACGCCGATCGTTAATGCACCAGAAGTCGCCATACTTGGCGTATCCCGTTCCAGTATGCAGCCGGTATGGAATCAATCAGAATTTGTACCGCGATTGATGTTGCCGCTGTCTTTATCGTATGACCATCGTGTCATTGATGGTGCACAAGGAGTGCGTTTTACCAGCTTTCTTGGTGAGGCACTGGCGGATGTCGATTCGTTGCTCAAGGCGATTCCATAGTGGTCGATATTAGTAAGCTTCTCGTTCCGGACCTGGGCGAGTTCGAAGATGTAGAAATTATTGATGTGCTGGTGTCAGTTGGTGACTCAGTGGCTGTTGAAGATCCGTTGGTTACGATCGAGACGGACAAGGCATCGATGGACGTGCCGGCTGAGATTGCCGGCAAAATTGTGTCGCTGGATGTGGCGGTCGGTGACAAGGTTTCAACCGGATCTCTGCTGGCGACAGTCGAAGCGAGCGAACAAACTTCAGACGCAGCCATACAGCCAGTGGAAGAAACGCAAGAAGTGACGCCGACGGAAGTTGCTGCGGCGAGTCAGGTGGTGCCAGAAGGCGCTGCGACACACTCGACTCAGCTGGTGGTTATCGGCTCGGGTCCAGGCGGTTACACCGCAGCATTTCGGGCGGCCGACCTTGGCGTAGACACAATTCTGATTGAGCGCTATCCGGTACTCGGCGGCGTTTGCCTGAATGTAGGTTGCATACCCTCGAAAGCCTTGTTGCACGCCGCGAAAATTATCGATGATGCTGCCGCTATGGCTGATCATGGTGTCACCTTTGGTGAGCCGCAAATTGATGCGGAAAAACTTCGCGACTGGAAGAGCTCGGTCGTAGGTAAACTGACCGGCGGTTTGGCAACAATGGCGAAGCAACGCAAAGTTCGCGTGCTAACCGCCAGCGCGAAGTTCGAGTCCGCCAATCGTCTACGACTGGATAATGGCGAAACTGTCGATTTTAAAAATTGCATCATCGCCGCGGGTTCTGAGCCTATGATGCTGCCGGACTTGCCCGACGATCGGCGCATCATCGATTCAACCGGGGCGCTCGAATTGGCGCCATTGCCGCAGCGCTTGTTGGTGGTTGGCGGCGGAATTATCGGCTTGGAAATGGCCTGTGTATACAGCGCCTTGGGCACCGACGTGAGTGTCGTCGAGTTAACAGATTCGCTAATGCCGGGAACAGATAAAGACCTGTTGCGGCCATTCATGAAGATTGTAAAGAAGCGTTACGAATCGATAATGTTGTCGACCAAGGTTACGGCAATGCGGGCAACGGCGCCTGGTATTGAAGTCACGTTTGAAGGCGATAAGTCGCCGTCCATTGGCGTTTATGACCGGGTATTGGTTGCCATCGGTCGCCGGGCAAATGGCGGTAAGCTTGATGCAGACAAGGCCGGTGTTGCGGTTGATCAACGCGGTATTATTGAAGTCGATAAACAAATGCGTACTAATGTTTCACATATTTTCGCAATCGGTGATTTGGCAGGAGGGCCCATGCTGGCCCATAAGGCGACTCATGAAGCCAAAGTAGCCGCTGAGGTTGTGGCAGGTGAGAAGAGTTACTTTGATGCACGCACGATTCCGTCGGTTGCCTATACGGATCCCGAGGTTGCTTGGGTCGGTCTGACAGAGCTCGAGGCCAAAGCACAGGGTATCGATTATGAGAAAGCTCAATTTCCCTGGGCAGCCAGTGGCAGAGCGTTAGCGCTCGGCCGTTCGGAAGGCTTTACGAAACTCCTATTCGACAAAAAGTCCAAGCGAGTGCTGGGTGGTGCAATTGTTGGCCAAAGCGCGGGTGATCTGATCGCGGAGATTGGATTGGCGATTGAGATGGGGGCTGATGCGTCGGATATCAGTCTGACCATTCATCCGCACCCAACTCTGTCGGAAACAGTAGCATTCACAGCGGAAGCCTTCGAAGGCACGTTGACAGATCTGTATATGCCAAAGAAAGCGTAGCGATAAGCGCTAGCGCTATTTGAATAATTCTCGGTGCTGGCAGATGCTATTTACTGGGCTGAACTGACGTTCGGATAGAGTTCGTCCAATGGCTTCGAGCGCCCATCATCCTGTACAACCCGGCAGTGAAAACGCCGCAATTCTCTGGGTTCCGAAACCCCGCAGGAGTGAGCTATTATGCCAATCTCCTTACGCATGGTTTCCGAGTAACGCTGCACACGTTTCGCTTTGTCTTCCGGTACCAGACCACGCTGCAGACGCCGACTGTGTGTTGTTATCCCGGTTGGGCAGGTGTTCTTGTTGCACTGCAGTGCCTGAATGCAGCCCAAGGCCAACATGAAACCGCGAGCCGTGTTGACAAAGTCTGCACCAATACACAATGCGGCGGCGGCTTCTGAAGGGTTAATCAATTTGCCACTGGCAATAACCCGAATGCGATCACGCAGTCCATGCCGACACAGCATGTCGACGACCAACGGCAGACTTTCCTTGATCGGCAGTCCTACATGGTCGATAAGACTCATTGGTGCTGCACCTGTGCCACCATCGCCACTGTCTACAGTGATGAAGTCAGGCGCGGACTCTATACCGCGCTGATTAATTTCCTCGAACAACTCGTCCAGCCAGCCGTAAGCGCCGATGACAGACTTGAATCCGACCGGTAGACCGCTGACGTCACGAATTCGATTGAGCGTGTCCAGCAAATCTGCCGCTGAGTTGATTTCAGGATGTCGATTCGGACTGATCGATGCTTCGCCGACTTTGATGCCGCGTATGTCGGCGATCTCTTTTGTGACCTTTTCCGCCGGCAATATGCCGCCCTTACCCGGTTTCGCACCCTGGCTGAGTTTAAGCTCGATCATCTTGACCTGCTCAATTTCGCCTGCTTCGCGAAGTTTTTCGTCGCTTAAATTTCCGTCGTTATCACGCGCGCCGTATTTGGCTGTGCCAATTTGAAAGATCAGATCGCCGCCACCTTCGAGATGCCATGGTGATATTCCACCCTCACCCGTATTCATCCAATTGCCGGCCATACGCGAGCCATTTGACAGAGCAAGTACCGCAGGTTTCGAAAGTGCCCCAAAACTCATCGCCGAGACATTGACGATCGATTTAGCGTAATAGGGTTTCTTGGCGTATGGGCCGATTAGCATCGGCTTTGTCTCGGAAGCATCTTCCTCAAGCTTGGGGTAGGGACAGTTGACAAATATAGCCGTGCCGGGGCGTGCGAGACTTAGCGTCGAACCGAACGCGACAGTACTGTCGACGCCTTTTGCAGCCTGATATACCCATGACCGTTGCGCCCGGTTAAACGGCATCTCTTCGCGATCTTGTGCGAAGAAATATTGTCGAAAAAATTCGCCCATATGTTCGAAAACATATCGGAACCGACCGACGACAGGGAAATTTCTGCGAACTGTATGCTTCGTTTGAGTTATGTCGACGATGAACATCACGATGATGGCTAAAATCAACAGGCCAATGGCGAAAACGAATACCGACGAGAGGGCTTGTACCCAATTAAACGCATAATCAATCATGAAAATTTCTTCGCAAGGATGTTATCGAGGCTGATCTTGCCGGCACCGCTGAATATCAGCGGGAATAACATGGCAATAAACAATAGCGGAACTCGGTAGTTACCAAATCCTTTGTCCGTTATCGCATAGCCTTTCCATAGCTCGGACAAGCTACTCCAATCGTCAGGCCAGTGAACGCCGGATATAGCAACGATCGAGACGATCACGAGGCTGAATGCCCAGAAGCGTGTAAAAAGACCAAAGAACAGGCACAGCGCGCCTATCAGTTCGGCCCAGGTGGCCATGAACCAGCTAATCTCCACCGGAACATAGTTGAATGGAAAGATAAAGTTGTCCTGAAATCGTTCAAACCAGTTTGTACCGTTGAACTTTGTCATGCCAGCGGTCCAGAATTCATAGGCCATAAGCAAGCGGATTGGCAACAAAGCTAGGTAGTCACTCATTGGGTTCAAGATGTCTATGACCTGATTCTTTAATTGATTTAACTTGTCCATTGTTTTCTCCGCTACCCAGTTCGGCGTGTGCCAACAAGTATTTGTAGTTGTCTCATTTCCTTAAGGGCATCGGCGCCATGTTTTATCAAGGCAACGACATCCGGGTAATTTATTTCTTTCGCCAGCTTACGTAACAAATCTTCGCCACTAACAGCATTATCATTGTTCTCGATGGCATCGAGTAATGCTGCGGTCACGGCATTGAGTTCGAGGAAGCGAACGATGTCATCATCTTGCCGGTAAACCGCAAGGTAGACAGGTTGTTGTAGTGCTTCGGTGGGAATAAAGTCGGCAGTGATTCGATGTACAGGGTAGTGATAAGCGAATGCCCATGCCAATTCTGACTTAATCGGACAATTACTCAACAGATCGCCATCTGTGTCTACGCCACTAAGATCGTTTTC
The DNA here is from genome assembly GCA_905480215.1 of uncultured Woeseiaceae bacterium. GTDB lineage: Bacteria > Pseudomonadota > Gammaproteobacteria > Steroidobacterales > Woeseiaceae > UBA1847. Next base: position 11,151 of record CAJQPL010000020.1, read on the forward strand.
ATTTGTCGATACGCGCAGTGCGAGATCGGCGTATTCGTAGTGCGCGAGTTCGGTAATGAACGGGAAATCGTCATCAAGTTCGCGGTACTCGCCTTGTAAAAAGGCTAGAAATTCTTCGGGCAACTGCAGAAAGTAGGGCGTCTTGGCACGGTGCACTTTCATGAAGCCACGTATTGTCGCTTGCCATTGCTGCTTTGATAAAACCGTTTTGATTACCGGGAAGAAGGTGCTGAGGAGGTTGGACAAGTTATTAAAGAATAACTTGCGATAGATAGCCATGCGACGATCTTCGATTTCCACAGGTGCAATCGTATTATCCGGGTCACGGATGTGTGCCGCGAACGCATATTGCTTATCCTGAAAACTGCGATCGTCCTCATCCATGTGCAGAACTTAGCGCTTTAGTTTCTTGCTGCAGTTGTTTGATGTGGCGTACTTCGTCCAGCAAATCTTCTATTGGTGGAAAGTTGAAGTCGCGCTCGAGTAGCGTTGGAACTGGCCCGAAACGTTCGTAAGCAGCTTGTAGCAAAGCCCAGGATTGTTGGTCCACGGCGCTGCCATGGGTATCTATACGCAGATCCGGTGCCTCTACGTGATGGCCGGCAAGATGAAAGTAACGAATTCGCTCGGCAGGCATGGAGTTAAGGAAGTCGCCAGTATCGTATTCATGATTGATGCTGTTAACCACGATGTTATTGATGTCCAGCATCAAATCGCAGTCTGACTCTTCGAGGACAGCCAGCAGAAATTCTTTTTCGCTCATCGTCGAATCAGTCGGTGCGTAGTAAGAAACATTTTCAAGCGCTATGCGCTGCTGCAGAATATCCTGTACACGCCGCACACGACCGGCCACGTAGCGAACAGCCTCTGCGGTGAAGGGAATCGGCATCAAGTCGTAGAGATGACCATCATCGCCACAGTAGCTCAAGTGTTCCGAGTACAGGCGAATGTTGTGCTCCGACATGAAATCCTTGATGTCGCGAACCAACTGCTCGTCCAATGGTGCGGGGGAGCCGATTGACAATGACAAGCCGTGGATCAGGAACGGATAACGTTCGGTAAAAAAGCGTAGCTTCTTGCCGAGCGCGCCGCCCACATGAATCCAGTTCTCGGGCGCAACCTCCATGAAATCGACTTCTTCCGGCGGCTCATCCATAAGCTTATTCACCAGAGCACGCCGTAGGCCAAGGCCTGCGCCCTGTACTGGATACTGTGAATGTGAATCGCTCATAATCGTCCTGTTCCGAGTTATCAGAGAGACCTGCAAAGTGCTTTTTTTATTACAAGACTTAGAGAGTTAGGTGTTGCAGACGCTCCAGGTATTTTTTTTCGTCAGGGGCGCTATTTTGACTTTGCGCCTCCCATAGAGTTTCTGCAAGGCAATCAATCATTTGATGTTCTGCGGCATGCGGGTCGCCCACTTTGTTGCTTAGAGTTGTGAATACGCTGCGTATACCGGCCGGGCGATTAGTTGAAACCTGCTCACGGATTCCAAGATGCAGGCCCATGTGCAGAAACGGATTGCTTTGCCCGCCCTCCGGTGTGTAATCCTTGCCGAGGTCATCGCCAGAGACTTCAGCATGGTATTCGGGGTGCCATTCGACAACCGCGACAATCTGCGACTCCAATGGTGTGAGTGGACGAGCATCGCAGGATTTCGACCAGGCGTCCTGGTACATCTGGCGGAGTTCGTCTCTGTCCTGTCCAAAGATCATGCGCTTACCTTTTTCGTAAATTCACACCACTCAATTATCGGACACTCGAAGCACAGCGGTTTCCTGGCCTTACACACATATCGTCCGTGCAGTATGAGCCAGTGATGTGCGTCGAGCTTAAACTCATCAGGCGTCATTTTGAGCAAGCGCTTTTCAACCTCGAGTGGCGTTTTGCCTTTCGCAAGGCCCGTCCGGTTCGAGACGCGAAAAATATGCGTATCGACAGCAATGGTAGGCTCACCAAACGCGGTATTCAAAATGACATTTGCAGTTTTTCTGCCAACTCCCGGCAGGGCTTCGAGTGCTTCCCGAGTGTTCGGGACGACGCCATCGTGCTGCTCAATCAGGATGCGACAGGTCTTGATAATATTTTCAGCTTTGCTGTTATACAAGCCGATCGTCCGGATGTATTGCTTCAGGCCGCTAACGCCGAGCTTTAAAATCGCGGCAGGTGTATTGGCAACCGGATATAACTTATCGGTCGCCTTGTTGACGCCAATGTCCGTCGCCTGTGCAGATAGAATCACAGCGATGAGCAGTTCAAAGTTACTCGCATAATTGAGTTCGGTTGTTGGTGCGGGCATTTTGTCGCGAAGTACCCGGTAAATTGCTGTGCGTTTTTCCCTATTCATTGCAAGCTCTAACGATCCAGTCGGCGCGCAAGTCGGGAAGTGGGTGCATTGACGTTATACCTGCGCCGGTCAATCGCGTTTTTTGCCGCTATTGCCAGAGCGAGGCAAAAGAAAGCGCCGGGTGGCAAGAGCATCAATAACCAACCTTGATCAACGAAAACAATGCCGCGCACGGGTTCGCCGCCGAGCAACATGTCCATGCGCGAAAATAGACTTCCCTGGCCAATAATTTCGCGAAATGCGCCAATTGCCATCAACAGTAGCGCAAATCCCAGGCCCATTGTCAGCCCGTCGATAATGCTCGCGCCTACCGGGTTTCGTGACGCGAATACCTCGGCTCTGGCGACAATCGCACAGTTGGTGACAATCAGCGGAATGAATATTCCCAGCGTTCGATCGAGTTCCGGGAACCACGCCTTGAAAACCAACTCGGTGCAGGTCACCAGGCTGGCGATGATGACGACATATATCGGTACGCGAATCTCAGTCTGAATCCAACGTCGAGTTGCGGACACTAAAGCGTTCGAGGCCACAAGGACACCAAGGGTTGCGAGACCGAGTCCAAGCCCGTTGACGAAGCTCGCTGTGACGGCGAGCAGCGGGCAAAGCCCAAGAAGCTGTACCAGACCCGGATTATCTCTCCACAAACCATTCTTGAATCGTTCTGCCAGGTCAGACATCAGCTGGCATCCTCGCTGGCTGCGGCAAAGATGGCGTCGCGGTTTGCACTAAAATAGATAAGAGTTTCCTTGATCGCCTTTATGACTGCGCGCGGCGTCACGGAGGCACCGGTAAGTTGATCAAAGTCGCCGCCATCACGCTTGATGGCCCACTGTGCAACGTCCGGATCACTCAGCGAATGACCATCGAACTGCAGGACCCAATCGGACTTCAAGATATCTATTCGATCGCCGAGTCCTGGCGTTTCTCGATGCTCGATGACGCGCACGCCGGAAACCTTGCCATCCATTGCAATTCCGACCAGCATTCGAATGGGCCCGGCGTAACCGTCCCTGGCTGTAATATCAAACAATGCGGCCACCGGCATATCGCCAGCATAAACGCGATAAACAACCACGGCATCTGTTCCCGGCAGGCCATGCGGCGGAGGGATTGTGAGCACCGATTCGGTCACCGGGCTATCGAAAAACAAACCGGCGAGAGCCGGTTGCAAGCTCCGTTCAAGCCAAAGCTTCTTGTTCAATTCAATGCGTTCGGCCGTAAGTTGCCAAGTCAATGCGACCAGCGCCGTGCACACGGCAGCGATGCTGCCCAGAGTAACGCCACTTTTCCAAATAGGACGATCACTCATTGCCAGCATCCTGAGCATCGCTACGACGATGTCCGACGATATGTGGGCGCGTCAGATAGTCGATTGCCGGAACCGCCATATTCATGATCAAAACCGCAAATGCGACGCCATCTGCATAGCTGCCGTACTTGCGAATGAAAAAGATCAAAAAGCCTATACCCAAGCCATAAATTATCCGACCCTTGGGACTGGTAGCGGCTGAAACCGGATCTGTGGCGATAAAGAATGCGCACAAAATCGTGCCGCCACCGAAGAGATGAAAGCCGGGACTCGCGTTAGTGCCCTGTTCAATAAAATACATGATTGTGGTGGGAACGAAGACACCGATGCCGATAGCCACGGGTATTTGCCAGCGGATGATTTTCTTGATCAGTAACCAGAGGCCGCCTAGGGCCAGAAAGTTGCCGATCCATTCCCAGCCACGGCCGCCAAAGTCGCCCATTATCGGGATGGCACGAATTTCGGCTACGGTACGCGCATTGTTGAGGCCTGACTTCATCACATCCAGCGGTGTAGCACGGCTAATGGCGTCAAATGAGATAGCGTCTGGCAAATTTCCCGTTAAGGTGAATTGCAAGGTCTGCAAAATGCTTAATGTCTGGTAATCGAGGTCGCCCATGCGCGGCGCGACCCAAAGGTTCAGATGCATCGGAAACGCAACCAAAATAACAACATAGCCAGCCATAGCAGGATTGAAGATGTTGAAGCCCAACCCGCCATAGAGATGCTTGGCAACAATAATTGCGAATAGGGCACCGGTCGCAGTGACCCACCATGGCGTTAACGAAGGTAGTGCAAACGCCAGCAGGGCCGCGGTTACCAGGGCGCTAAAGTCGCGCAGCCCGGTTTCTGGCTTACGGTTTCGAAGGCTCAGCATGAATACTTCGCCACCCGCTGCGAAGACGGCGGCCACCAGGAAATTGAATATAAGGCCAGGTCCGAAATACCATACGTGTGCGATGGCTGCGGGTATCAATGCTGCGAGAACTTGCAACATTAGCGACGACACACTGACTTGCGGTGTCAGGAATGGTGCTTCCCTGCGTTCGAACTCCATTACTTGTCGTCCTCCGCTTTTTGTTTCTTGCGCTTTAGAATCTCTGCGATCGCTGCTGGTCCGGCAGATTTTGCGGTGACCTTTTGTTGCGCGAGTTCTGCATCGCGTTCCTTCTGATCTTGTTGCAATCGATCGTTTCGCGCCTCATAGCGTTGGCGTGCGCGAGCAGCACGTGCTTTTTCATCCGCCAATTCGCGAATACGCCCCTTCGCGACTCGGAAGTCGGCGGTGAGCGGTATATGACTAGGGCAGACAACGTCGCAGCAACCGCATTCGATGCAGTCCATAAGGCCGAAATCACGGAGCTTTGCCTCATTGTCGGCACAGGCATACCAAAATAGCTGCTGTGGCAGAAGTTGCACCGGACACACTGACGCACAGTCGCCGCAGCGTATACAGGGTAGTTCTGGGCTGATTGACGGCGCCTGTGAAGAGACCAGAACGCAATTGGTTGCTTTCACGACCGGGACTCGATCAGTAGTCACTGATTTGCCTGTCATTGGGCCGCCAATAATCAGTTGCTGTGCGTGTTCGGTATAGCCGCCAGTGAACTCAATAATGTCAGCGACTGTAGTGCCCAGTCTGGCGCGAACGTTGACGGGATTCTTGACCCCATCACCCGTGATGGTTGTTACCCTGGAAATAAGCGCTTCACCGTCGATGATCCAGTCGTGGATTGCCGCCGCTGTGCCAACATTTTGTACCAGGCAACCGATATCGGATGGCAAGCCACCACTAGGCACTTCACGATTGGTAACAAGTTGAACAAGCTGGTCTTCACCGCCTGACGGATAAATTGTAGGTACTTGCTTGAGAACGATTCGCTCGTCGTTGATGCGACCGAGTACCTCGCCTAAACACCGTATTGCCTCCGGTTTGTCGCTTTCGACGGCGATAAAACAGACCTCGATTTGCAATGCGTGCATCAGAATTTGCGCGCCACTTATAATTTCAGCGGGGCGGTCTCGCATCAGCATGTCGTCGCAGCTGATATACGATTCGCATTCAACACCATTCAATATGAGGTGATTGATATCGGTCGTCCGCGCTTGCATTAGTTTCTGTGCAGTGGGGAAAACGGCGCCGCCCAGGCCGACTATGCCACCCAGAATGATTTTCTCGAGCAGTTGTTTGGGCTGCAGCGATGTAAAGTTCTGCGCTGCGTCACGCGGCTGTATCGCTTCGTCCTTACCGTCGCATTCGATAACGACGCACGGTGCGTTGTCACCGAGGCGTCGCGATACCGGTAACGACTCAATGGCAATAACAGTACCTGACGATGATGCATGGATTACGGCACCGAGCGTGCCATCGGGCTCAGCAATTAGCTGTCCTTTCAGGACTCTCTCACCAATGCTGACAATGGGTTGCGCGGGATCACCGACGTGCTGCGTAATTGGCAGGATTAGCTGAGCAGGTATTGGCACTTCTTGAATAGCCTGTTGCGTCGACATTTGCTTGTTCGCAGTTAAACGCAGTCCACCGTGCAAGGTGCCCAGATCATAGGTAGGCGCACTCATGTCAGTGGCACCATGCTGATGCAATCGACTGGGCAGGGCTCAACACAAAGCTCGCAGCCGGTGCATTCACTCTCGATTACGGTATGCATTAGCTGGTGGGCGCCAACAATCGCATCCACCGGACAGGCGCTGCGACAATGTGTGCAGCCGATGCAAAGTGATTCATCAATGACGGCTACTGATAGTTCCACTGATGCGGCTAAAGGAATGCGCTCGCGTCCTAACAGTGCCGCCAGGCGCCGCACCGTTTCGTCGCCGCCTGGCGGACACAAATTAATGGCGGCATCGCCGCCGACGACAGCCGCCGCGTACGGACGGCAGCCCGCATACCCACACTGCGCGCATTGTGTCTGCGGCAACATTTCATTGACCACCTCAACAATATCGCCATCCTTTGATGGCAGCTTGCGGGAGGCTAAACTGAGGCCGAGTCCGGCAAGCAGAGCGATGGCAGCGATTGTTATGATTGCGATCCACATATTGTGTTGCTACGGTCTCGCCATGCCGGAAAAGCCCATAAAGGCCAGCGACATGATTCCTGCTGTTACCAGCGCAATGGCGGTGCCGCGAAAAGCGGACGGTACATCGGCGGCCTCAAGTCTTTCACGCATTGCCGCGAACATTACCAGTACCAGCGCAAATCCAATCGATGCGCCAAGGCCGAAGAAAACCGACTCGACGAATCCGTTGGATTCCTGAACATTCAGAAGAGCAACGCCCAGAACCGCGCAATTGGTCGCAATGAGCGGAATATAAATTCCCAGGACCTGATGGAGCATGGGGCTCAGGCGGCGCACCATGATTTCAGTGAGCTGAACGCTTGCCGCGATGACTAAGATGAAGCCGACGGTTCGCAAGTACTCGAGATGCAGTGGCACCAACAGATATTCGTGCAGCAAATAGGCGCTTGCGGATGACAGGGTCAACACAAAACCCGTAGCCAGGGACATGCCGGTCGCTGCTTCAAGATTTCTGGACACGCCGAGAAATGGACACAGGCCCAGAAACCGGACCAACACAAAATTGTTGACCAGAACGGTACTGATAAGAATGACGATGAGGTCGGTCATACCTCTATTGTAAGGATTACTTGACGCGCATGCCCGGTTTTGCGCCTTCATCGGGCGATAACAGGTAAATATCTTCGCCGCCCGGGCCGGAAGCCAGAACCATCCCCTCGGACACGCCGAAGCGCATCTTTCTTGGCGCCAGATTGGCAACGACGACTACGTGGCGCCCGATGAGTGTTTGCGGGTCATATGCGGCTTTGATCCCGGCAAAAACCTGTCGCTTCGATTCGCCCAGGTCGAGGCTCAGTGCCAGCAATTTATCGGCACCTTCGACCGGCTCAGCATTGTCAATACGAGCAATTCTAAGATCCACTTTCATGAAATCGTCGATGCTAATGATGTCGTCTTGCTGTTCTTTCTCGGCCACGGCCGTACTCTCCCTGGATTGTTCGACGATACGTTCGACCTGTTCGGTTTCGACGCGTGTCAACAATGGTTTGAATTTGTTTAATGTTGCAGCCAACAGCGGCGTTGACGCGCTACTCCATTGCCACGATGTCTCGTTAAGGAAGGAACGCGCATCTTGGGCAACTGTCGGGATAACCGGGGCAAGATAAATCATCAGGCTGCGGAACATGTTCAGGCCTTGTGTGCAGACCAGCTGAACTTCGGCCACTTGCTCCTCATTCTTGATCATCAGCCATGGCTTTTTCTCATCGATGTATCGATTCGCCTGGTCGGCAAGCGCCATGATGTGTCGCATGGCCTTTGAATACTCGCGGCGCTCGAAGTGCTGCGCAATAATTTCAGATGCAGCGGTAAACTCGGCAAATAATTTCTCGTCAGGCAGCGAGTCCGCTAACTGGCCGTCGAAGCGCTTGCTGATAAAGCCCGCACAGCGACTGGCGATGTTGATCAACTTGCCAACCAGATCGGAGTTGACGCGGGCAGTGAAATCCTCAAGGTTCAGGTCGATATCTTCAATCGTCGGTCCGAGCTTCGCTGCATAGTAATAGCGAAGAAACTCTGGATTCAGATTGTCGAGGTAAGTACGCGCTTGTATGAATGTGCCACGTGACTTGGACATTTTTTGACCGTTGACTGTCAGAAAGCCGTGCGCAAACACACTCGTTGGTGCGCGATAGCCGGCACCTTTCAAAACAGCCGGCCAAAACAGTGTGTGGAAGTACATGATGTCTTTGCCGATAAAGTGGTACATCTCTGCTTCACTATCGGCCTTCCAGTATTCGTCAAAATCCAGACCGTCAGTTCGATCGCATAAATTCTTGAAACTCGCCATGTAGCCGACAGGCGCGTCCAGCCAAACGTAAAAATACTTGTCATCTGTGCCGGGAATCTTGAAGCCAAAATAGGGCGCGTCACGTGAAATGTCCCAGTCGTGCAGACCGGCGTCGAACCACTCATCGAGTTTGGAGACAACATTCTTATCGAGCTTGGCGTCTGTCATCCATTGGCGCAGATGTTGCTCATACTGCCCGAGTCGAAAAAAGTAATGCTCCGACTCGCGCTGGACAGGCGTGCTGCCAGAAAGTACCGACACTGGATCGATTAGGCTTTCGGGCGTGTTTGTGGTGCCACACACTTCGCAGGCATCGCCGGGCTGGTCATCACTTTTGCACTTTGGGCAGGTGCCGCGAACAAAACGATCTGGAAGAAACATGCCTTCTTTTTCATCATAGGATTGCTCGATGGTTCGCGAATAGACGTCGCCCGCATCCTTTAATGTCGTAAATATCTGGCTGACAAACGCCTCATTTTCTGCAGAGTGCGTGGTGTAATAGTTATCAAAATCGACACCAAAGTCGGAAAAATCCCGTATGAACTCCGCCGAGACTTTTTCTGTCAGTTCCTCAGGTGCAATGCCGAGCTCTCGCGCCTTAAGCATAATGGGTGTGCCGTGTGCGTCAGACGCACAAACATAAGTGCACTGGTGGCCACGGAGTTTTTGAAAGCGCACCCAAATGTCGGTTTGCAAATACTCAACCAAATGGCCCATATGGATTGGCCCATTAGCATAGGGAAGAGCACTAGTGACGAGTATTTTGCGTTGTTGCTGGGACATTGTGGCGGAGATTCGTGAAGCTGTTTGGCGCGATTATGCCACGGCGGGCGAAAATTAATCGATGTCTTTAACCTTCTCGAACTTATGTTTGTTGCTGGCTTGCTGGTAGGCCTCTTTGCCAGACACCCAGCCTTTATCAACCAGCTCCATTAAGGCACTGTCCATAGTCTTCATGCCAACACGGCCGCCACTCTGTATGGCGGTTTCAAGCTGATCAAGTTTGCCTTGTCGAATGAGGTTCGAAACGGCTGGCGTATTGATCATGATCTCGAGCGCTGCAGCGCGTCCTGGACGATGTGTTGTCGGCAACAATTGTTGCGATACGACGCCTCGAAGCGAAGTCGAAATCATGGTGCGAATATGACTTTGTTTGTCCGCTGGGAACGAGTTGATGATGCGATCAATGGTCTGCGCGGCGCCATTTGTGTGCAAGGTGCCCATAACAAGGATACCCATCTCGGCCGCGGTAACGGCAATGCTGATGGTTTCCAGGTCGCGCATTTCGCCGACCAGGATTACATCCGGATCTTCGCGCAACGCTGAATGCAGCGCATCTGCAAAACTCGCGCTATGTACTCCGATTTCGCGTTGGCTTATGAGGCATTTTTTCGCACCATGCACAAACTCAATAGGGTCTTCGATGGTGAGAATATGTCCCTTCAGTCGCCGGTTCATTTCATCAATCATCGCTGCCAGCGTGGTTGACTTTCCTGAGCCGGTTTTGCCGGTAACAAGAATCATGCCTTGTGTGTGTCGACACAGCCGCCTGACCACATCGGGCATTTTGAGCTCGTCCAGAGACATCGCTTTTGACGGAATCGCTCTGAAGATTGCACCAATGCCGTTTAGATGGCGAAAGACATTGACGCGAAATCGCGAGACATCCTCAATTTCGTAGGCAAAATCCGCCGAGTCATGCTCCTCAAAGGTGTTCTGCGTCGTGCCGTCCATTATTTCTATCATCGCGTCTTGAACAACTTCGATGCTTAGCTTTTCTTCCATAATGGTTTCTAAGCCGCCATGTACGCGCGCGCGTGGTGGGTCGCCAGAAACGAAGTGCAGGTCGGACGCGTTCTGCTCAAGGGCCGCCTTCAGGAATTTGTCGATTAATTTCATGGCATTACAACTTTTTCTCTTCACCGGCATCGATAATGGAAGCCAGATCAGTGTCGGTTACAAACCGCTCGAATTTTTTCTTGTCATGCGCAAAGCGAATGGCATCGTCAGGGTCAATTTCTTTTGCATTGATGGCGTCAAGCAAAGTCTGATCCAGCATTTGCATGCCACGGTCGCGACCGGTTTGCATCTGTGACGGAATTTGATGGGTTTGGTCCGTCGTTATGAGTTTTGCTATAGCGCGAGAATTGACCAGTATTTCGAGCATTGCTCTACGTCCACGCCCGTCGGGTGTCTTGACCAGTACCTGCGTAATAACCGCCTTGAGACTCATAGCCAGAAAGCCCTTTGTCTGCTCACGCAGTTCGCCCGGGAGTGCATCGATAATTCTATCGATTGTTTTGACAGCACCGGTTGTATGCAATGTGCCAAGCACAAGGTGACCGGTCTCGGCCGCTGTCATAGCCATGGAAATTGTTTCTGCATCGCGCAGCTCGCCAACAAGGATAACGTCCGGGTCTTCGCGCATCGCCGCGCGAACACCGTCGGCAAACGACGTTACGTGCGTACCTAACTCACGCTGAATCACCTGACTTTGTTTGCTTGGATGAACAAACTCGATCGGATCTTCGAGGCTAATGATGTTCAGGGATCGAGTGGAGTTCAGGTGGTCGACCATTGCTGCAAGCGTTGTCGATTTACCGGTACCCGTCGATCCAGTGACCAGTACCATGCCCTGATGGTAGTCACAGAATTTCTTCAGAATAGGCGGCACGTTGAGTTGATCCAGCGTGGGTACTTCGCCGGGAATAAAACGAAATACAGCGCCGTATCCGGTTGCCTTGCGGAACACATTGACACGAAAACGACCACCCTCATCAGCAACGTAGGAAAAGTCGAGGTCGACACCTTGGTGCAACATTTCTTTTTGTTTGGCGGTGAGTATTTCGAGTATGTAGGCTTCCAGCTCTGTATCGGACAGCTCGCGAAATTTGATCGGCATCAAGTCGCCGTTCATACGCAACATTGGCGGTACACCGACCGCGAGGTGAATGTCTGAGCATCCCTGTGCAAGTCCGAGCTTGAGAAAGGCGTCTATTCGTGCCATTGCGTGCCTTACAGGTTAATGGAGTTCAGGGCTTCCGTTAATTCTTCCATTGATTGGAAGCGCTTAGTCTTATCAACTGACATGGCCTTGACAATAAGATTTGCGTAGTCGTCTGGCAAGTTCTCATTAATTTCCTGACAATGCTTGGCCTTGCCTTGTACGTGCTGGTACATGACTGACATATGGTCGCCACGACTGTAGGGAGGAATGCCTGTCACCATTTCGTACATGATCACGCCAATGCTATAGACATCGGCTGTCTGATCGACTTTCTTGCCCAGAATTTGTTCAGGCGCCATGTACTTTGGCGAGCCAATGACATAACCGGTCTTGGTCAGCTGCGTGTCGCCACTACTGGCCGCGGCGGCGACGCCGAAATCCACAATTTTCAACAGGCCGTCGCTGTTCACCAGAATATTGGCCGGCTTCAAATCGCGGTGAATAACTCCGGCTTGGTGTGCGACGGTCATACCGGTTGCCATATCTTTCGAGTACTTCAGCGCCTTATTTAGATCCATCGGCTTACTGTCGGGCATTTCGCCGGACAGCGTGTGCGACGGAAAGTATTCCATCGAAATGGCATAGCAGCCCTGCAGGTGCAGGAAGTCATAAATTCGGATCACGTTGCGGTGAGTGATTTTTCTCGAATAGCGCAACTCGTGAACAAAGCGCTTCATCATCTCCTCATCCGAAGAAACATTCGGATTCAAGAATTTGAGAATCAGCTGCTCTTCAACTACCTCGTCTTCCATTAGCAGGACGGTGCCGAAGGCGCCTTTACCAATCTTCTCAATGTATTTGTAGCGCCCGTCAATGACGTCGCCAGGAGTGAGCTTCGAAATGTCGAGTATAGCTGCCGCTGTTGGGGCTGCTTTCGCTGCCGACGCAGGGGCCTCGGCGGTCACGTCGTCTGTTTGTTGTGCGGCCTGTGCACCCAGCAATTTCTCGAGATCCGCGTTATCAAGCAGCAAGGTCTTGGTGTGAACACCAAGTTTTTCAGCACGTGCGTTCTCTTCGATGACGGTTTCAGAATATCGGTCATCCAGGCTTTTCAGCGCTGTATCCGCGGCATTGATGATCGTGTGCTCGTCTGATTGTTTGATCTGTTTTAAGACTTTGCGAATTGTCTCGACATGACTTTCATTTGCCAGTGATGACAATGCCTTGATCGCTTCGATCTGAATAGCTCGATCTTGGCGCTGCAACATCGGTACGATGGCCGCGATATGCTTGTGATTACCCAGCTTGCCCAACGCGCGAATGATGACTGTATCGGTCTTCGGATTGTCGCCAAGCATTTTTTCAAGTTTTGGCAGCGCCTTTGTGCTTCCAATTTTTGACAAGGCATCAACGGCGCGTTCACGCACCCACCAATCGGTGTCGTCGGTCGCCGCTATCAATCCATCTTCAGCACGTTCGTCTTTTGCCGAATTTAAGATTTCAATGGCGGAGCGGCGAATATCTTCGTCTTTGGAAGTAATTAGCTTTAACACTGAGTCGACAACTTTCGGTCCGCCGATTTCGCCGAGGGCATCACCGGCACGCGAACGTACCCACCAATCATCGTCTTTTATTGCGCCTAACAAATCTTTCACCGAGTTTTCATTGCCGACTGCATTGAGAACCTCAACGGCCGCTCGGCGCGAGTACTCAGATTCGTCTTTTAATGGCGCTATCAAATAACGCACCGTGTCCGGATGATTCATTTTCACCAACACATCGACGGCTTTGCCCTGCACATCGAGATCCGGATCCATCAGCATGCCGGCCACTTTTTCGATACTGATTCCCGAGTTGTCGCGTGTCGACAGCGCTGACAATGCTGCACCGCGAACCATCTTGTTGCTATCGCCGAGTTGCATCTCGAGCGCGTTAGTGATCTCTGCTTTATCGAATTTTGACAAAAGTTGCATCAAATGGATTTTGATTACCGGATCCTTACCGCCCATACGCGCGATCAGGTCAGGAATCATCTCGGGTTTGATGGTTTCCTGAATAATCTTGAATATGGCTGCTTTTTCTTTGGGTTCACACTCGTAGGCGTGGCGCAGCAGTTCATGTACGCTTAGGTCGCCTTTGTGCACGCGCAAAATTTCAATCAAAGCTGCTTTGGATACTTCGGGGTCTTCAAAAAAATCCAGCAAGCCATTGGCGTTGTAGCTGGTACTGCTGGATAAGGCCCAGGAGGTACCTTTGACGACGCGCTCATTGCCGTCCGCCAAGCCTTCTTTGTACAGCAGTAGATTTTTGTCGTTGATCATCGAGCTGAGAATGTCGACCAGCACCATGGTATGCGTTTTGTCGGACATGGCCAGGGCATCGATAATTTTCGGCACAGCCTTGTTGCCGGCGCCCTTCAATTTATTGACCGCTTTCTGCGCAGCCGGGGACGAGGGATCTTGCTCAGCGATGAGCTGTCCTATCCATTGATCTGAGCGAAACGTTGCGAGAAAGCCCACGTATTTAGCTCGTTTTTCTTGTTGTGTTATGTAATACCAATAGTTTTTTCGCTTTTGCCCAAGCAGTTCGACCTGAATCTTATCCAGACCGCGACGCACCAACTCGGCATTATGCCACATTGGCCCCAGCACATCGCGCGCCAATACTAGCTTTCAGCGGCATGCTTGCTCCGCTACAATGCGCTTGCGAATTACCGGCGGGCCGATCCTTCGCAGTCAAATTTTACCTAATGCCAGCCAGCGAAGTGTGACGGTGTCAACAGAAACGGATGTAAATAAGTTCCTCAAATCCATTGAGTTAGCCGCTATCGGCCAGCCTTTGGGCGCGATTGGAAAGGTCTTGAAATTGGACGTGGGCGGTGAAGTCGCTCGCGCGACAATCGAGCTGTCGATTCCATTGGCGACGCTGCTGCCGGATATTCGTGCGCAAATCGCTGCGGATCTTTGTGCGGAGACGGGTGCGAAGTCCGCGGAAATTGAGATTTCCACGAAAATCTCCTCGCACTCCGTTCAAGGCAATTTGAAGCCCGTTCCGGGTATCAAGAACATTATTGCCATTGCGTCGGGGAAGGGCGGAGTCGGAAAATCGACAGTGGCTGTGAACGTCGCGCTCGCGCTTGCCGCTGAAGGGGCGTCGGTTGGTATGTTAGACGCTGATATTTACGGGCCCAGCCAGCCGCATATGCTGGGAATAGCGGGCGAACAACCGGTCAGCGAGGACGGCAAGACGATGCTGCCGTTGTATGCGCACGGCTTGCAGGTCATGTCGATCGGATTTCTGGTGAAACAGGACCAGCCGATGGTCTGGCGTGGGCCGATGGTGACGTCGGCCTTAAATCAGCTCATGCATCAAACAAATTGGGAAGCGATGGACTACCTGATTGTGGATATGCCGCCCGGAACCGGTGATATTCAATTGACCTTGTCGCAAAAAGTCCCGGTATCGGGCGCTGTTATAATCACTACGCCACAAAATATCGCGACATTAGACGCCCGCAAGGGACTTGCCATGTTCCGCAAGGTATCGATCCCTGTTCTTGGGGTCGTTGAAAATATGAGTACTCACGTATGTTCTGCCTGTGGGCATGAAGAGGCTATTTTCGGCGAAGGAGGCGCGGATGGGATTGTTGCGGACTTCGATATCCCCTTGCTCGGCCAGTTGCCATTGGCCGCAAGTATTCGCGAGCAAACTGATAGTGGTATTCCGACGGTTCGTACCGACCCGAAGTCCGCTACGGCTCTGGCGTATCGCGATACGGCCATCAGAATAGCGGCCGCACAGGCGGCGCAAAAAACAGATTACAGTTCAAAATTTGGCAATATCGTTGTTGAGGGCACGCAATGAGCATCAAGTCAGATCGCTGGATTCGCCGCATGGCGGCTGAGCAAGGCATGATTGAGCCATTTGAGCCAGGGCAGGTTCGCGAAAATGCGAGTGGTCGTATCGTTTCATACGGAACCTCGAGCTATGGCTACGATGTGCGCTGCGCCGACGAGTTCAAGATTTTCACGAATATCAATTCGGCGATTGTGGATCCAAAGGCATTCGACGAGACCAGCTTTGTCGATTTAAAGAGCGATGTTTGCGTTATCCCACCTAATTCCTTTGCGTTGGCGCGGACGGTGGAGTTTTTCCGCATACCTCGAACCGTTCTTACGATCTGCCTCGGAAAGTCCACCTACGCGCGCTGTGGAATTATCGTCAATGTCACGCCGTTGGAGCCTGAATGGGAAGGGCACGTGACGCTCGAGTTCTCGAACACGACCACCTTGCCGGCAAAAATTTATGCCAACGAGGGCGTTGCGCAAATGCTGTTTCTGGAGTCCGATGAGGCCTGTGAAATGTCTTACAAGGACCGTGGTGGCAAGTATCAGGGACAGACCGGCGTTACTCTGCCGAAAGCATAATAGAAAAATTCTAGAAATATCTTTTAAGGTATTGAATATTCAGTATTTATTAACTATTGGATTCAGCATTACTCGGCCTTCTGAGCAGCTTTTTCCGTCTCGGAGTTGTACCTTTCCTGATCCTACCCAGTCGGCTGCCACGCAATAAATCTGGTGCTCTACCGCTTGCACCCGTGCTTCGAGCTCTTTGGCGCTCTCCTCGGGCACAACGGCAATCCGCCCCTGCAAAATCCGCGGCCCGGCATCGAGCTCCTCCGTAACGAAGTGCACCGTGCTGCCGTGCCATTCGTCGCCGGCATCCAGTACCCGTTGGTGAGTGTTCAATCCCGGGTACGAGGGAAGCAACGCGGGATGGATGTTGAGAATTTTACCGCGGAAGTGAGCGACAAACTCGCGCGTCAGGATGCGCATGAAGCCGGCGAGAATGACTAACTCGGGATTGAAGCGATCTAGCTCTGCAATGACAGCAGCATCAAAGGACTCGCGATCGGGAAAGTCACCGTGCTGCACGCAGGCAGTCGGTATGCCGGCCTTTTTGGCACGCTGCAAGCCGTAAGCGTCAGGGTTGTTGCTAAAGACGACGCACAGCTCGAGATTAATCGCACCCTTGTCTACGGCGTCTATAAAGGCCTGTAAATTCGATCCTGACCCGGAGATTAGAATCGCCGTTTTACAGGCCTGGGCCATCAGATGTAGTGGACAGCTCTGGGCGAGGCGGCGTCGCCGCTTACAATTCGACCAATTTGCCAGGCCGATTCGCCGTTTTCGGCTAGCTTCGCAATGCTTGCCGCTGCATCCGCGGAATCAACGATAACAACCATGCCTACGCCACAGTTAAAGGTTCGACGCATCTCGTCGACCTCAATGTTGCCGGTGGCCGCAAGCCAGTCGAATACGGCACCTTGCGACCAACTGCTGCTATCGATCTCGGCATCGAGCGCTCCTTGCAAGACGCGCGGGATGTTTTCAGTGATGCCGCCTCCCGTGATATGTGCGAGACCTTTGATATTGACGGATTGGAGCAACGCCAGGACAGGTTTGACGTATATGCGCGTTGGCGCCAGCAAACGCTCGCTCGCGGGGATGTTTTCGATGCTGTCGTCAGGCGCGCGTTCAAGAACTTTGCGAATCAGCGAGTACCCATTGGAATGCGGACCGCTAGAGGCGATGCCAATGATCGCGTCTCCTACTGCAATCTTGCTGCCATCAATGATGGCCTCACGCTCAACCGCGCCGACGGTAAAGCCGGCTAGATCGTACTCTCCATCCGCGTACATGTCGGGCATTTCGGCAGTTTCGCCACCGATAAGCGCCGCATCGGCTTGTATACAGCCTTCGGCTATTCCGGCGATCACCTCGGTCGCGACGGCCGTATCGAGTTTTCCACAGGCGAAATAATCGAGAAAAAACAAGGGCTCGGCGCCCTGAACGAGCACATCATTAACGCACATCGCCACGAGGTCGATGCCGATCGTGTCATGCCGCCCCAATTGCTGAGCGAGCATCAATTTAGTTCCGACGCCGTCGGTGCCGGAAACCAGCACGGGTTCTCGATAACGTCCGGGTGGCAGCGCGAACATTCCGCCGAAGCCACCCAGGCCTGCCAGCACCTCGGCACGTCGTGTTTGTTTTACGAGTGGTTTAATTCGCTCGACGAGCTCTGTGCCCGCATCGATATCGACGCCTGCATCTTTGTAGGTAAGGGGTTTATTGGTCATTAGGGGGTGGCATACTCCGTGAGGGCGATATAATAATGCTTGGCGACGGATCGGGAAACTACCCTTGTTAAAAACTCGAAAAAAATTGCTTGCTGGTCAGATCCAGCATCCTCTCATTTGTACGCTGTCGGCGTTGCTACTCGCTGTTTTGTTGCCGCCGGTAGCCGAAGCTGTTGACGTGCCAACGCTCTACACGGCGCAGGTATTATTAGACGAGGATGCCGACGATCCGCGCGAAGATGCTTACAAGCTTGCGCTGATTTCAGTTTTGGCGCGCGTTTCGGGTTCGCAATTGAGTAGCAACGAAGCGGCCGTCGATGAATTGTTCCCGGTCCCGGCTGCCTACGTTACGCAGTTTCGTCCGGGTGCTGACGACACGCTTTGGGTATCGTTTGATGAGAAGGCAATTGAGCGCATTCTGAAGAGCTCCGGCGAGACGGTATGGGGGCGTGATCGTCCGTTGACGCTGGTCTGGCTGGCCGTTGATTGGGGTAACGGCGATCGAGAAGTGATCGCGGCCGGTGATCCGGAACCAGACCAAGGGCAGGGGCGATCAATTGATCCCAATCAGCTGCTTCGTGAGCGGGTTCTGGAAATAGCACAGCAGCGTGGCTTACCCATCGCATTTCCCTTGCTCGATACGACTGATCTTCAAAAGGTCACATTCAGCGACATTTGGGGTGGCTTTGATGAACGCGTTGTTGAAGCTTCGAAACGATACGATGCTAATTCAGTTCTTATAGGCCGGGTGCGACCGTCCAGCAGTCAGCGCAATCGCTGGACTTATACATTCGGTAAAGAGAGCCGCAGCTGGACTGGCGATGTCGAGCAGGTAGTCAGACAAATTGCGGACCTGCTAGCAGATGAGTTCGCTGTTGGTGGTGATGCGCCCCTGGAAATGCTGACACTGCGCGTCTCGGGCATTAATTCTGTAGATGCTTACGGGTCCGTGCAAAAAATGCTCGCTGAGATCAGTTTGATTGAGGGTATTTCGATATCTTCGGTGTCTGGAGACTCGGTTGACTATCAAATCGAGGCGCGCGGCGGGATGCAAAGACTGCGGAGTGCCTTGCTTTTTGCCGGGCTTGTTGAGGTAGAGTCGCGACCGATGAATGATGAATTTGCAGACTTGCCGACACTGGAGTTTTTCTTCGCTACTAACGAGCCCAATGCCGCACATGTCCCTTAGCTGGATACCCAATGCGATCACACTATTTCGCATAGTGCTGATCATGCCAATTCTGATGTTAATCCTGGCAGGGAGCTTCGGCTGGGCAATGTCGCTTTTCTGGCTCGCAGGTTTTTCTGATGGCGTCGATGGCTATCTCGCTAAGCGTTATGACTGGGGTTCGCGAATCGGTGCATTGCTGGATCCGATTGCTGACAAACTTCTGGTGGTCGGCATGTTTGCGACACTGGCCTATTTGCAGCACATTCCGCTATGGCTTGCGGCGCTGGTGATTTTACGCGACGTCGTAATTATCTCTGGTGCTACCGCTTACAATTTTCTGGTTCGGCCGGTAGAAGGCGAGCCAACTCGCGTGAGTAAACTCAATACGGCTTTGCAGTTGTTGTTCTTGATGGTCGTCATGAGTCGCGCTGGGTTCGGCTGGCCCGACGAAATTTCCGTTACCGTACTGGGTGCATCCATCCTTATAACCGTAGTTATTAGCGGTGTCGATTACGTTTGGTCATGGTCGCAGCGCGCGCGCAAGGGAGAATAGAGAATGCAGCCTGACTTGCGCTTGAACTGGCTCATCGCCATCGGAATTTTCGGTTGGTTGATATATTTGCTGGCGCCAGTGTTAACGCCATTCATTGCGGCCGGATTACTGGCCTATATTTGCGATCCAATAGCTGATCGACTGCAAAAATACAAAATGCCAAGGACTGTGGCGGTCGTGATTGTATTTCTCCTGACCTTCCTGGTGCTGGGCTCACTGATATTACTGATTGGGCCGCTGGTTAGGACGCAAATAGGCGCGTTGTTCGATGCGCTGCCCGAAATCACACTTCGTGTCGAGCAGGTTTGGTTACCAACGATATTGGATTGGCTTAACGTTGATGCTGAAGGTGATGTCGGGCTAAGTGCATTTCTGGCGCGCTACGGCGACATGGTCGGTAGTTGGAGCGGTAAATTTTTGCTGGGTGTGGGCAAGTCGGGAAGTGTCCTCGCGGCTGCTGTACTCAGCCTGTTTCTAATTCCTATCCTTACTTTTTACATGTTGCGCGATTGGGATTCGTTTATCGCCCATGTTGGTGCTTTGGTTCCGCACAGTCAGCGCGACACGGTGTTTGGCCTGGCACGGGAAACCAATGACGTCCTGGGCGCTTTCTTGCGTGGCCAGGTGCTGGTCATGCTGGCGCTGTCTGCGATCTATTGTCTGGGTTTGTGGCTGGTGGGTCTCGAATTCGCCATTGCAATTGGCGTCGTTGCCGGGCTGGTGAGTTTTGTACCTTATCTCGGTTTCGTGATTGGCATAGGGCTGGCTGCCCTCACGGTAATTCTTGAACCAAATCCTTTGTGGAATCTCGTCGGCGTTGTTGCGACCTTTACGATTGCACAGGTCATAGAAGGCTCCTTGTTGACTCCGAACCTGGTCGGTGACCGCATCGGTTTACACCCTGTTTTAGTGATTTTCGCTGTAGCTGCAGGCGGCCAGTTATTTGGTTTTTTCGGCATCTTGTTGGCTCTGCCAGCCGCTGCAGTACTTTCCGTACTAATTCGATTCACCTACCACCGCTATCTCAAAGAGAATCCTGAATTGCTTACGGAGGATCAATGAGCCAACTGGCATTGCCGTTGCAGCTCCTGGATCACGCTGTATTCGAAAGTTTTTATGAACCGGGTAACGAAGCTTTGCTGGCGACGCTGAGGAGTATCGCAGACGGTCAGGAGAATCACGGCTGTTGGGTCTGGGGCGCTCCAGCGAGTGGCAAAAGCCACTTATTGCAGGCGCTTTGCGAGTCTGCCGGTGACCGCTCGATTTACGTACCGCTAGGCATTTTTTCGAGCGCCGGCACTGCGATTCTCGACGGGCTTTCCAGTCGAGAAATTGTGTGTATCGACGATCTCGACGAAGTGGCGGGCGAGCCCGCCTGGGAATCGGCGCTATTCGAATTGTGTAACCAGATTCTGGATGCCGGTGCACAACTGGTCGTTGCCGCTGCCACATCGCCACGCGCGAGTCATTTTGAGCTTGCCGATCTCAAAAGTCGACTAACGAAATTGCCTGTTTTTCAAGTTCATACACTTGCTGAAGAGGAGCGCGCATCGGCTTTGCAGTTACGAGCGCGGCACCGCGGTCTTGAGCTACCAGACGAGACGGCGCAGTACTTGTTGAGGCGCAGTCGCCGCGATATGGCTAGTCTGTATGCGCTGCTCGACACCTTGGACAAAGAAGCATTACGGGCCAAACGGCGTTTGACGATACCGTTTGTTGGTAGCGTCATCGCTAACGATTCTGGCCATAGCTAAACGATCGCTAGTCGACGAGTTTTGTAGCTATTTCGGCAACTCGTTTGCCGAGCGCAATGGCCAGACGCTTTTCGTCATCGGAAAGAGTATCCGGTTTCTTGTTCCAGCTAACGTGTGATGCGCCGTAGGGTGAGCCGCCCGTCGTTGTGCTCGATAAGGATTCTTCTGAAAACGGCAGGCCAACGTAGAGCATGCCGTGATGCAGCAGTGGTATCGCCA
This sequence comes from uncultured Woeseiaceae bacterium, assembly GCA_905480215.1. Taxonomy (GTDB): domain Bacteria; phylum Pseudomonadota; class Gammaproteobacteria; order Steroidobacterales; family Woeseiaceae; genus UBA1847. The sequence goes on from CAJQPL010000020.1 coordinate 32,486, forward strand.
TTGTCAGTAAAGTGGATTCATTGCCGCCGTGGAGCGTGCTTGTTGATGTGAAGACGCCCGCTGGTTTTCCTGTGAGCGTTCCCTTGACCCAATCCGTCCCGGTTGTATCCAGAAAATACTTTAGCGCGGCGCTCATGTTTCCGAAGCGGGTCGGGCTGCCCATGACGATGCCACTGCACTGTCCGAGATCGTCAAGCGTGGCATAGGGAGGACCGGATTCCGGTACGGAATTTTCAGTTGATTCGGTAACTGCGCTCACTGCGGGCACGGTTCTCAGCCGCGCAGAACAGTTCTTAACTGAATCTACCCCCTTGCAAACCTCTCTTGCCAGCGCCTCTGTGGCACCGTAACGAGAGTAGTAAAGGACCAGGACCTCGATCATTTTGAAAGCAGAGCCAGTACGTTTTCGGCGGGGCGACCGACGACCGCTGCACCGCATTCGTCGTCTACAATGATCGGCCGCTGCAGAACGATCGGGTGGGCAGAGAGCCACTGAGCGAGTTTCTCATCGTCCTCAAGCGCTGGCAGATCTGAGGCTTCTTTGAACTCGCTTTCACCGCGCCGCAATAACTCGGCCAGAGGCATATCGAGCTTGTCAGCGAGACTCAGTAGAGTTGCTGCGTCTGGAGCGTCTTGAAGGTATTCAACGATGCTATGGGCGACGCCGGACTCGCTAATAAACGCGAGTGCTTGCCGTGATTTGGAGCAGCGTGGGTTGTGGTAAATAGTGACAGCCATGGATTTCTCGCGCGGGTTGATTGATGCTGGTAAATCGGACTCTAACAGGAGCCGCGCTTGGCGTCAGCGTTGCTGATTAAGCTTGACTCGAAGAGTCGCGAATTGTAAGTTTTGGCGAACTCCACGCACTATAAAAAACAAGAATAAATGGGTGGCTATGCAAATATTGAAAGTCGAATGAAGAACCTATTGCTGGTTTGCTTGCTGGCAGCGGTCGCCAGCGCGGCTGGCTGCGAAACAGCGCCGCCCGTTCAGGAAATGAGCGACGCTCGTCAGGCAATTGCCGTCGCGAAAGAGGCCGGCGCTGCAAGCTCCGCCGCTTTTCATCTGCAGGCCGCAGAAGACTATCTTGCCAGTGCCGAGAAAAGCCTCGGCAAGCGTGCCTATCAAGAGGCACGACGCGATGCCTGGCAAGCGAAGATGAAGGCTTTGGATGCGCTGAAGGCCGCTGAGGATGCGGCGGAGCAAGATGGTACTGCAGGTGACGACTAGCCCTGAAACCACTTCTTACTGAGTTTATCGATCACCTTATTCGGGTATTTTCTTTTCCCCAGACTGCCGTTATAACGTCCCAGAGCCCGCCTTAGATCGCCGTTTTCTTTATCCAGGTAGAATTTCAGGATGGTGCAGCCGTAGCGAAGGTTGGTATCAATATGCAGCAGATTGTCGTTAGGGCGACCGATTTCATCGCGCCAGAACGGCATTATCTGCATTAAGCCGATCGCGCCAGCGCCAGAAATGGCGTAACGGTTAAAGTTACTCTCGGTTTCGATGAGGGCCAGTATCAGCTCGGGCGACAATTCGGCCCGCTTTGCTTCCATGTGGACCAGTTTTAGTATTTTGATGCGCTCTTCGGGGTCCTTGACCTGGCGCTCAAGGCGCCGTGACATGTCGGTCAACCAAACCTCAGCATCGAAGCGATCGATAAAGCTGGCCGTATCACTGGCTGCTGCGCGCAGGGCATCACGCAATTCTGGCGACGGGGTGCCCTGTGCCAGAACATTGCCGGAACCCGGGAAAAAGAACATCAGAGCGATCGCGAGAAGCGCTGGGTATGATTTAAATAGGAGTATATATCTCATAATAATTATGAGCTTAAAGCCTTTTCCTAAAGTTGTTTAAGAGCTTCTTCACGGTCTAGATTTCGCGATTCAGAATCCCTTCGATAGCGATATTCGAGCTGACCCGCGGCAAGACCGCGCTCACTGATGACCAAGCGATGCGGAATGCCGATCAGCTCAGCGTCAGCAAACTTTACGCCCGGTCGCACATCCCGGTCATCGAGCAAGACCTCGTGTCCTGCCGCCTTGAGTTCCAGATACAGTATTTCAGCCGCGTCCTTAACCTCGTCTGAACGGTGCATATTGATCGGCACCAGGACGACGTCGAACGGAGCCAGCGGCGCTGGCCATATGATGCCGGCGTCATCATGGTTTTGCTCTATCGCCGCGCCTACGATGCGGGTAATGCCGATGCCGTAGCAACCCATTGCCATCACCTGGTTCTGGCCGTCAGGATTTTGAACCGTGGCACCCATTGCCTCACTGTATTTCGTACCAAGCTGAAATATGTGGCCGACTTCGATGCCACGCGTGATGCTCAAGCGGCCTTTGCCACCTGGGGTCGGATCGCCTTCGATCACGTTCCGAATGTCGACGGTTTGCGGAGTCGGCAGATCGCGGCCGAAATTGATGCCGACGTAGTGCATGTTTTTTTCCATGCCGCCGCAGACGAAGTCACTCATGCCCACAGTGGCGTGATCGTAGAATGTGGGTATATCCATCCCGATCGGGCCGACAAATCCGGGCCCGCATCCGGTTACTTTGACCACAGCTTCCGGACTGGCCAGCGTCAGGGGACTAGCCACACCGGGAATTTTCTGTGCTTTCACCGAATTTAGCTCGTGGTCACCTCTAAGTAGCAGCGCAACGGGTCCGTCTGAGCCTTCAACTATTAGCGTCTTGAGTGTTTGTTTTGGCTCGATGTCGAGGAATTTGCAAAGCGCTTCAATGGTTTTGACCCCTGGGGTTGCGAGCTTTTCGAGCTCACTGCTTGGCTCAGGGTAGCCGCTGGCCGTTGGCGTGGTGGCCGCCGATTCGATATTCGAGGCGTAATCATCAGCGTCGGAATATGCGATCGCATCTTCGCCAGAATCAGCCAACACATGGAATTCCTGCGAGCGACTGCCGCCGATCTCGCCAGAATCGGCATCAACAACCCGAAACTCTAGTCCGAGGCGTTCGAAAATGGCGGTATAGGCGGTATGCATTCGCGCATAGGAGGCATCCAGGCCGCTTTGATCCGCGTCAAAAGAGTAGGCGTCCTTCATGATGAATTCGCGCGACCGCATTACGCCAAATCGCGGTCGAATCTCATCTCGAAATTTGGTCTGAATCTGATAGTAGTTTATTGGTAGCTGCTTGTAGCTACGCAGTTCCTTGCGCGCTACGTCGGTAATGACCTCTTCATGGGTCGGCCCGAAACAATAGTCACGCGCGTGGCGATCCTGCATGCGCAGTAATAACGGACCGTACTTATCCCAACGCCCTGATTCTTGCCAAAGTTCCGCGGGCTGGACGGCCGGCATAAGCAGCTCCAATGCGCCGGCGCGGTCCATTTCTTCACGCACAACGGCTTCAACTCGGCGCAATACGCGCAGACCCAAAGGCATCCATGTGAACAGGCCCGAGGCCAGCCGGCGGATCAGGCCAGCCCTTAACATCAGTTTGTGGCTGACGATCTCGGCGTCTGCAGGTACTTCCTTGAGGGTTGTCAGGCCAAACTCTGAAAAACGCATTGCTGATTTACCATTAGTGTAGGAGCGCGCATTCTAACCGTATTGACAGATAAGCCAAAGCAGAGGAAGGTCCGCAATCCTTTGTTCGAGGTTTAGCGCGTTGCACGGTCGTAGAAATCCGTTTGTTGCTCAGGAAGGGGTGCCGGCGCTGCTGCTTTTATTAGCAGTGGCCATAGCGCTAATTCGCTTTTCCGATCCGCTGTTTGCGCTGCTACCCGCAACGCTGTTTGTCATCACCTATTTGCTATTTCGCGACCCGCATCGCTCTGTTCCATCCGTTGCGCTCGGTGTATTTAGCCCGGTGGACGGCGAGGTCATGGAAGTTGGCAAGATTGACGTTGGCGCAACGGGTACCCCGGCTATACGCGTCACGATTGCAATCAACAGTTTCGGGACCTACACGGCACGGGCGCCGGTCGAAGGCAATATCAAGGACCTGGGCAAAAAGGCTTTGTGGATTCAAACAGACGAAGGTGATGACATCGTCGTCTTGTTTCGTGGCTATCGATTAGGACTGCCGCCGAAGGCCTTGGCGCAATTTGGGGAACGCTTTGGGCAAGGTCAGCGCTGTGCTTACTTGCGATTGACGCGATTCGTAGATGTTCAATGGCCCGTCGATGGCAAGATTCTGGTTGCGGTTGGAGATAGGGTGAGCGCGGGTATCGACCTGCTGGGAAATGTTCCGAGTCCGCGCTAGTTCGCTTAATATTCTGGCAACCGTGAAATGCGGCCGACTCCGTGGCAAAATTGACGCATGATCCATCCTGAACATCAACGTCGCGCCTACCTGCAGGCGATGGGTATCGACGTCTGGCTACCTCGAGGTGCAGACGAGCCCGGCGTTTCTGATGTCGAATCAGGCGCATTCGAGGCTGCGGACCTGGACTGGAATGAACTGCGACAATGCGTGACGGATTGCACTCGCTGCGCATTGGCCAGCAGTCGTACACAAACCGTCTTCGGCGTTGGCAACCCAGAGGCGAGCTGGATGATCATCGGTGAAGCACCCGGCGCGGAGGAAGATAGACAGGGTGAGCCCTTTGTCGGCCGTGCCGGACAGATGCTCAACGAAATGTTGCGCGCCATTGGCCAGAGTCGTGAATCGGTTTTTATCGCTAATATATTGAAGTGCCGGCCACCGAATAATCGTGACCCTAAACCTGAGGAGGCAGCAGCATGTCGGGCGTATCTGCAGCGTCAGATCTCGCTCGTTGGTCCCGATATAATTCTTGCCGTTGGCAAGATCGCAGCGCAAAACTTGCTACAGACCGATGAACCTGTCGGTAGTATGCGCGGCCGCCAACACGATCTTGACGGTGTACCGCTGGTCGTTACGTACCACCCGGCCTATTTACTCAGAAGTCCTTCGCAAAAATCCAAAGCCTGGAGTGACCTTTGCCTCGCGAATCGATTGTCGGTAGCGGCGGCGTGATAACGCCTTTGGCTGAACCGCCGGCGATTATCCGTGACATGGTTCACGACGACTTGTCGATGGTTTCGGATATTGAGCGACGTAGCTACGATTTTCCTTGGAGTCATGGCGTATTTCGCGATTGTTTACTTGCTGGCTATCAGTGTGTGACGCTGATTCGTGACCAGCGGGTGTCGGGATACTCGATTCTTTCTGTGGCGGCCGGTGAGGCGCACATCTTGAATCTGTGTATCGACCCGGAATTCCGAGCACTTGGTTATGGCGAGAAAATGCTCGACGAACTGCTTTACCGGGCACGTGCTGCGAACGTTAGAGATGTTTTTCTGGAGGTCCGGCCGTCCAATTCCACGGCGCTAGGTCTATACAGGAAGAAGGGATTTCATCAAATAGCCGAGCGCCCCGCCTATTACCAGGCCAGCGATGGGCGCGAGGATGCGGCTGTACTGGTGAAGAAACTCGTCATCACAAGCTGAGTAGCGGTTCCCCGCAGCGCTCTATTCGGCTAGACTGCGCCGCCTCTTAAGCCGAAGCCACTCAACAGCTCTTGCCATGGCCAATCTGGATCAACAAGTCAGCAAGCGTCGTACTTTTGCGATTATCTCGCATCCCGACGCTGGCAAAACGACACTCACCGAAAAGTTGCTGCTGTACGGCGGTGCGATTCAACTCGCCGGTACGGTCAAAGGTCGCAAAGCAAGTCGGCACGCGACATCGGACTGGATGGCGTTGGAGCAACAACGCGGTATCTCAGTAACCTCGTCGGTTATGCAGTTCCCCTATGACGGTCATGTCATTAACTTGCTGGATACGCCGGGTCACGAAGACTTCTCGGAGGATACCTACCGTACCCTGACGGCAGTTGATTCTGCGCTGATGGTTATCGATTGCGCCAAAGGGGTTGAGAATCGCACGATCAAATTGATGGAGGTATGTCGACTTCGTGATACGCCGATCATGACCTTTATCAATAAACTCGATCGCGACGGCCAGGAACCGATCGAGCTGCTGGATGAGATTGAGTCGGTGTTGAAAATTCAATGTTCCCCGGTCACATGGCCAATAGGAATGGGGCGTTCGCTAAGGGGTGTTTATCATCTGGCGCAGGATAAGATTTACCTGCACGAACGTGTGGGCCGCCAGGAAACGTCTTCTCGAGAGGTAATTGATGGCCTGGATTCGGACGCGGCAAGTGTCGCGCTGGGCGATCTCGCGGATGAGTTTCGCGAAGAAGTTGAACTCGTCAAAGGCGCCTGCCCAGAGTTGTCTATAGAGGACTATCTTGCTGGCAAGCAGACGCCAGTCTTTTTTGGCTCTGCAATTAGTAACTTCGGTGTAAAGGAATTACTCGACGAGTTCATCAATTACGCTCCGGCGCCGTTGGTTCGCGAGACGGAACAGCGTGAGGTTGCACCGAATGAAGACAAGCTGACTGGTTTCATCTTCAAGATTCAAGCCAACATGGATCCAGGACATCGTGATCGCATTGCATTCATGCGCATATGTTCAGGTGAATATCGCAAGGGTATTCGTGCGCTGCACGTGCGCTCCGGCAAAGAGATGAAGATTCCCGATGCTATTACGTTCATGGCGGCCGATCGACAGCACGCGGAAACTGCCTATGCCGGCGACATTATTGGTATTCATAATCACGGCACAATTAACATCGGTGACAGTTTTTCGGAAGGCGAAAGCCTTCGGTTCACGGGTATTCCGAATTTTGCGCCGGAAATATTCCGTCGCGCGGTTCTTAAGGATCCACTGCGGTTGAAGGCATTACAGAAGGGTCTGGCACAGCTTTGTGAGGAAGGCGCAACGCAATTATTCAAGCCGATGCGTAATAATGATCTCATTCTTGGTGCAGTGGGACCGCTGCAGTTTGAGGTTGTGGCGCATCGATTGCGCGACGAATACAACGTTGAGTGTCAGTTCGAGGCGATCAATGTTGCCACCGCACGTTGGGTTGAGTGTACTGACAGCAAGATGCTTGAAGAGTTTGAACGCAAGGCGCACGACAATCTCGCACTAGATCATGGCGGCAGACTGGTCTACATTGCTCCTACGCGGGTTAACCTCAATTTGACTGAGGAACGTTGGCCAGAGATTGCATTTAGAAAAACTCGCGAGCACTAGCGGCCAATTCCTTGTCTGAGGCGGGACTTTGCCGAAGTCTGTAATTTTCAATAAAAAGGTTATTACCTGGGCGCTTTATGACTGGGCAAATTCTGCGTTTGCCCTAAGCGTGCTCGCCGTTTTGTTTCCGTTGGTGTTGGGTAACTATTGGGGTGCTGCCGACGGCGGTGCTGTTGCGACCGTCAGGCTGGGATTGATAACCTTTCTGGCTAGCCTGTTTGTTTTTTTGTCTGCACCGATTCTGGGAACCGTTGCGGATGCTGGCGGCTATCGGAAACGATTTCTTTCATTTTTCGCAATTGCAGGCGCGCTCGCGACTGCAGGTTTAGGTTTTGTAGGCTCCGGCAACTGGCCGTTGGCGTTGGCTTTGTACCTCGTCGCTTCAATTGGTTTCTACTCTTCCGTGGTTTTTTATGATTCGCTCTTGATTGATGTAACCGAGCCGCGAAACTTCAGTATGGTCTCAACGTTTGGATACTCGATCGGCTATCTTGGTGGGGCACTGCTGCTCGGGCTGCATTTATGGATGTTGAAGTCGCCGCAGACATTTGGGCTTTCGAATATATCGGATGCATTCAGTATCGCGTTTATTTCAGTCGGTGCCTGGTGGTTGTTGTTTCTGCTGCCCTTGTTGTTTTTCGTTACAGAGCGTCATAGCGCGATTGAGGTTAGCGAACAGCCAATACGCGCCGCCTACAACGAGTTGCGCGCAACGATTCGACAAGTAAGCCAGTATCGCAATGTCACTATTTTTCTTACTGGTTACTGGCTTTATATTGGCGGTGTTTTCACCGTCATATTTATGGCCGTAAATTACGGACAACGTCTCGGTTTCGAGGATACAGATCTGGTCATGGCGTTAGTTATTTCCAACGGCGTCGGTTTCCCGGCAACGCTGTTGTATGGCGCACTCGCACATAAGTTCGGTGCCAAGAAAGGCATTTACTTCGCACTGTTTACTTATGTTGGCGCATGCCTGTGGGGAATTCAGATGACGAATGTCGAGGAGTTTTATGCGATGGCGGTAGTCATCGGTCTAGTGCAAGGTGGTGTGCAGGGTCTGAGTCGCTCAGTCTATGCAGCATTGATTCCACAAGACCAGCCGGGCGAGTTCTTCGGCTTTTATAGTATGACCACAAAATTTGCGCACATACTTGGACCTGCGATGGTGGCAATCGCGGCGTGGTTGTCGGATGACCCAAAGTGGGTGCTAATTGCACTGATGCCATTATTCGTTGCAGGGGCCATGCTGCTTGCACTAGTTCGAGAACCGGAGATTGAGAGTGATGCAGATTAGAAAATTGATCAGTAGTGCGGCCGTTATGGTGTTGTCGGTTTTGTCATTGGGCGCCACTGGTGTGAATGCCGATGAAGTACCAAAAGCCGAATCACTACTGGTGTCAGAATTGCAAAGCGTGAGCGGTACCGAAGTCATTGTAAGTCGCGTAACGATTCCACCGAATACGACATTGCCAAAGCATTGGCATCCGGGCGAAGAGTTTGCCTATGTAATTGAGGGTGACGTTGTTCTGTGGCAAGAGGGCAAGTCAGATGTCGCGTCAACAACCGGAGATGTCAATATGATTCCACTGCAGCAGGTTCATACGGCGATAAGCGGCGACGATGGCGCTATCATTCTGGTATTTCGTGTGCATCCTCAAGGCGAGCCGGTGCGAGTGTTGGTCGACTAAGTCAGCATGCGCGCAAGCTCTACGGGATCGAGCGTAGCGCGTCATTCAAGCGTATAACGGCCGCATCTTCTCTGACTCCGTAGCGGGCCTCCAGGTAAGCGTTTGTCACGGCGTCTATGGTTTCTTTCGGCAGCTTATTCTCTGCAGCGGCGCGTTTGGAAAACTTCTGCGCGGTTTCACCAATTTGTAATTCGAGTCCGGTTCGTTTTACGAACTTCAGGTACAGACGCGATGCACGATCCTTTTTCGGCGGGCGATTGCGTAACATCATGAATCCGCTGATTGCGAGGATGAGTACGATCACAATGATGACCAGGCTTAGCAACATCTTTCGCCAGTCAGGATCCTCCATGCCCAGCCATTTCATGAAGCTATTTTGCTTGTCTGGACCGTAGCCGAGTATCCAGTCATTCCAATTGGCGTTTAAGACGTCCCAGGCCATGGTCAGGTTCTGCAGCAATTCAGTAGGTGCGTTGAACCCCCAGGACTCGCCAAAGCCTTCGAAAGCGGCATCGCGCGCGCCGTATTCAATGCGTTCCGGGGCAACCGCTGCGGTGGGGTCAACTCGACGCCAGCCTTTGCCCTCGAGCCAAACTTCAGTCCAGGCGTGGGCGTCTGACTGGCGCACAATGAGGTGCCCACCCATGGGGTTTATTTCTCCGCCGTGATAACCCAAAACGATTCGCGCTGGTATGCCAGCACTACGCATCATGACGGCGAAGGCAGACGCGTAGTGTTCGCAAAACCCCTGGCGCGTGTCGAACAAGAAGCGATCGACGGGATTACTGCCCAGAGCAGGGGGCTGCAAAGTGTAGAAGTATTCTTCGTTGTTAAATTTGGCGAGCACGGCATCAATAAAGGCTGCATCTGAACCCGCGAGCTCATGCATCGAGCGGGCGAGTTCCGCGGTGCGTTTGTTGCTGTTTTCCGGAACCGCCGTGTACCACCCTCGAAACAATTTTGCTAAAGATGCCTGTGCCCGATAGCTAGGGTAAGAGACAACGTTGTAGGCCACGCGCTGTTCAATAGGTGTTATTCGCCAAAGTTGTTGCTGTGGGCCCATAAGGGTTCGCGACAGCGACCATTCACGTGGCATATCCATCGCGAATACCCATTGTTGTTGCGTTGGCTCCAGAGTGACTTCATAACTAAACGCATCTCCCGCGTATTCGATCTCGTCGGCCCGCAAGCGGGCATCTTGCGGCTCAGACCCTTGCCACGAACGACCATTAAACTTGGTCATTACCAGACCGCGCCAATAGCGATCGCGTGGCTCCGGAATGTCGCCGTCGAAGCGCACTCGAAATGCGACTTCGTCTGACTGCGACAAAGAACTGATGTCACCGGGACTCATGGTGTCGCTCAGGCCGGTCTTAGCTCGACTGCTGTCGATGGGTACCGCCCAAAATGGCGACGCCAGGCGTGGAAACAGAATCCACATAGCAATCGCCAGTGGCGCGGCGTACAGCAGCAGGCGCCCGCCAGTCGAGAAACTTCGCCTCGCTGTTTGACTTGCGCCCGCCGACATTTGCAACCATGCCGTCATGATGATGAGCGTGCCAATGAGCAAGTACGGTAACGACCATAAATACTGCTCACGTAGTAGTGACGACATGACCAGGAAGATGCTGATGAAAAGCAATACGAACTGGTCACGACGCCTGCGTGTCTCCAGTAGTTTTAGGGAGGCCATGATGGCGAGCAAGGCTGAACCGGGGCCGACGCCACTTACAGAGGAGTAGGTGCCGAGAACGCCCAGAAAGCATAGCAACGCTAGCGCGCCGCGCACCCACCGCGAGGGCAGCATTTGGCGGCGCTTCTCGATCGCGTATCGCCACAGTCCGCATACCAGGAATGCAGCGCTTATCCAGACGGGCAGATAGAGAACATGTGGTGCCAGCGAAACGCCGAGCGCGCCCAAGGTCCAGGGCAGGCTGCTAAGCAGTCTGCCATCCGTTCCTCTGGGTTGCGCTTTAATCATTTGTTCTTCTCAAACAGTGCCAGTACTTCGAGACATTGGCGCCGTTGCGAATCACCATGAGCCGGTGGGAACTCCGCAGCAGGCATTCGCAGGCCGTAGTCCTCAGATTTTCTGTCCGCATCGACTATCCAACGGGTCAGAATGGCGAGGCGTTCTTCAACGTCGCTAGATTCGAGCATGTCAAAGCTGAACCACTGGCTGCTGGTATCGGCGCCTGAAAATTGTTTCGATAGCAGCTGTCCGCTGCGAGCATAGGCCTTCCACGCGACATGCCGGGGTGAGTCACCTTCGATGTAGCGGCGCAGGCCAGCGAAATCCTCTTCGCCGCGAGCATCATGCTGCCGGTGTCCGTGAGCGGCTCTTGTCGGCGGCGGTTGTGGTGCGCTTTCACTTGGTGCGGGATAAACCAGGCCACGTAGATCCATATGCAGCCATGCCCAGGAGCGGAACAACTCGAATGGAAATAAGGTGCGAATACCGAAGCGATCGAGTTGCGTCCAACCGCGTTGATCGGTCGCGACCGGCAGTACGAAGATTTTGCTCTCGCCGGCCTGCAGGTCGTGAACTTCGCTACTCACTTCATCGTGGTAAATGCTAATGCCGTAGCGGGCACTCCTGGAGTGGTTTGTGATAGCAATCTGGAAACGGATGGTCTGCCCGCAGAAAACCGCTTCGGTACCCGCGTACGTCAGCTCGAGGCCGACGAGATTGCGTTGGCACTGGTGCATGGCAACGAAGCCAATGCCGGCGAGAAGGAACGTCAGGACGAACGACAGATTGTTGTTGTAGTTCATTGAGCCCATCAGCATGGCAAACGCCATTAGGCCGAACATGATCCCAACTCCGGTGGGAAGTATGTAGACACGACCCGGTCCGAGTTTTGTTGTCGCCTCGTCCGTTCCCTGTCTACTGCGTGCCCAACGGCGTACTCGCGCCGTTGCGCTGCCTCGAATGCGGCTTGCTAAATGACCAGGCCCTAGACCCTTGAGGATATTAGGGGATCGCCACGGAATCGAGGACATGCTGACAAAGCTCGTGTGGGCTGCGGAATCGGGTGCTGCCGGCCGGCTTTAGTCGATGCCCGGCAACGGAAGGGAACACTGCTTGAATGTCGTCCGGGAATACGCCCGCGTGCTGTTCGATGAAGGAATGCGCCCGTGCCGCGGCTATCAGCGCCTGCGCACCGCGAGGCGAAAGCCCGATCTCAATATCCGCTGATTCGCGGGTAAAACGAACCAGCGCCTGAACGTAGTCGATTAGCGCATCGCTTACCTTTTGTTTTCGAACCGATGTTTGCAATGCAAGCAGCGTTTCGGGATCCGTGACCGGTTCTATGTCATTCAGCATCAGGCGACGATCTTCGCCGGCCAATAATTCGCGCTCGCTTTCCTGGTCGGGATAGCCGATCGTAACTCGCATGAGAAAGCGGTCCAGCTGCGACTCTGGCAGAGGAAACGTTCCAATTTGATCACCCGGATTTTGTGTAGCCACGACGAAAAAAGGATCGGGGAGGGCGCGAGTCTCGCCATCAACTGATACCTGGTGTTCCTCCATCGCTTCCAATAGTGCGCTTTGTGCCTTCGGTGTAGCGCGATTGACTTCGTCCGCGAGAATCAATTGTGAAAACACCGGACCCGGTTGAAATTCAAATTCACCGCGTTCCTGGCGAAATACAGATACACCGATTATGTCTGCGGGTAACAAGTCGCTGGTGAACTGAATACGTCGAAACGACAAGCCAAGCGTCTTCGCTAAGGATTGCGCCAGCATGGTTTTGCCAAGACCGGGTAAGTCTTCGATCAGCAGGTGACCGCGGGCCAGCAGGCAAGAGAGCGCCAATCTGATCTGCGACTGTTTGCCGAGAATGATGCTCCCTAAGGCCTTTTGTGCGCTCTCGATTGCCGCTCGCTGGGCGTCGACGCCGGTTGGTAGTTGTTCAAGTGTGCTGCCGCGCTGCATACGGTGGTCCTCCAACCGTTATCGTTACTGATACGCGATTCTTTTGCACTAATCCAAGCTCAGAATGTGATGCAGTGCTCAGATTATGATCAGTATCAAGCGAGCTCGTTCAGTTTCTCAAGTTGTTCGGTCAGCTGCAGAATAGTTCTCTCAAATTCCGCAACACGCTGTCGCTCTTGTGTGACAACTTCTGGCGGCGCGTTGTTCACAAATTTTTCGTTGACCAGTTTGGCGTTGCTGCGCTGCAAGTCTGTGTTGATCTTATCTTGTTGCCTCATGAGTCGAGTACGTTCAGCTTCAATATCAATCAAGCCTTTCATCGGTACCAGAAGTCGCATATCGCCTAGCAAAGCCGTCGCACAGGTCGGTGGCTCATGGTCATCAACCAGTACGGTAACGGACTCGACGCGGCCGACTCGTTGCAACAACATCAATTGCTCATCAGCACGTTGCAAGTCTGATTTGCTCGCGTTCTGCAAAAGAACGGGCATAGGTTTACCCGGCGAAATATCCATCTCTCCGCGAATCTGACGTATACCGAGAATGAACTGCTGCACCCACTCGATATCGGCGATTGCGTCTTCGTCGGTCTCGTCTGAGATTGGCGGGTATGAACGCAACATGATGGTGTCGCCCGCGATGCCGGCGCGCTTGGCAACCTGTTGCCAGATTTCTTCAGTGACAAATGGCATGAGTGGGTGAAGTAGTCGCAAGATAGTTTCGAGCACTTCTATCAATGTTTGTCGAGTACCGCGTTGCAACGCCTCGGAGGTGTCCTCGGACTGCAGAATTGGTTTCGAAAGTTCGAGATACCAGCTACAGAATTCGTGCCAGGTGAACTCATAAATAGACTGCACCGCGAGGTCGAGGCGGTAGGCATTGAAATGCTGGTGCATTTCGTTACCTGTTTGCGCCAATCGTGCTCTGATCCAACGATCAGCCGAGCTGTATTGGGTTTCGCCAGCGTCCAGTGTTTCAGTATTCATCAACACATAGCGAGCGGCATTCCAGAGTTTGTTGCAGAAGTTTTTGTAGCCTTCGATGCGCCCCAGGTCGAATCGAATATCACGTCCCGTGGTTGCCAGCGCAGCGAAAGTTAGCCGCAGGGCGTCGGTGCCAAACTGATCGATACCATCCGGGAAATGTTTGCGCGTGGCTTTCTCAATTTTTGGCGCGAGATGATCCTGCATCATGCCTTTGCTGCGCTTTTCGACCAGAGCATCAAGTTCGATGCCATCGATCAGGTCGATCGGATCCAGCACATTGCCCTTCGACTTCGACATTTTCTGGCCGTCCTGATCACGAATCAGGCCGTGGATATATACCTCTTTAAAGGGCACATCGCCCATGAACTTGAGGCCGAACATGATCATTCGAGCGACCCAAAAGAAAATAATGTCGAATCCGGTGACAAGAACGTTGCCGGGATAAAACTCGTCCAGTTCTTTGCTTTTGTCAGGCCAGCCCATGGTACTGAATGGCCACAATGCGGACGAGAACCAGGTATCGAGAACATCGTCGTCCTGACGCAAAGGCTTGTCGCCCAGACCGTGCTTGGCGCGCGCTTCCTCTTCGGTGTGGGCGACGTATACGTTGCCGTCCTCGTCGTACCAGGCCGGAATTCTGTGCCCCCACCAAAGTTGCCGGCTGATGCACCAGTCCTGAATGTTATACATCCATTCGTAATACGTCTTCGACCAGTTTTCCGGAACGAACTTGATCTGTCCGGATTCAACCGCCGCAATCGCTGGCTTCGCTAAAGGCTCGATTTTTACGTACCACTGATCAGTCAGGTAAGGTTCTACGATGGCATTACTGCGATCGCCACGCGGAATCTTGACGACGTAGTCTTCGATCTTCTCCAACAAGCCGAGACTCTCGAACTCCGTGACAATTGCCTGGCGAGCATCGAAGCGATCCATGCCGCGATATTTCTCTGGCACTTCGTCATTCAACGCCGCATCGTCGGTGAAAATGTTAAGCATAGGCAGGTCGTGGCGCTTGCCAATGTCATAGTCATTAAAATCGTGCGCAGGTGTTATTTTTACGCAACCAGTACCAAATTCAGGGTCGACGTAATCATCCGCAATGATCGGAATGCGCCGAGCAACGATTGGCAATATGATTTCCTGGCCGATGAGGTGCTTATAGCGCTCATCATCCGGGTGCACGGCGACCGCACTATCGCCGAGCATGGTTTCGGGCCGCGTGGTCGCAACGACCAGATGCCCGTCGCCTGATGCCAGCGGATAACGAAAATTCCACAGGCTTCCATCTTCGTCGGCGGAGAGGACTTCGAGGTCCGACAACGCCGTGTGCAGCACGGGATCCCAGTTCACCAGCCGCTTGCCGCGGTAAATGAGTCCTTCGTCGTGGAGCTGTACAAATACCTTACGGACGGCCTCGGAAAGACCCTCATCCATCGTAAATCGATCGCGTGTCCAGTCGACAGACGCACCGAGTCGACGCGTTTGATTGGCGATCTGTCCACCGGATTCTTCTTTCCAAGTCCAAACGCGCTCAATGAACTTGTCACGGCCTAGGTCGTGTTTTGACTTGCCTTCGTTGTTAAGGAGACGCTCCACAACCATTTGCGTTGCGATACCGGCATGGTCCATGCCGGGTTGCCACAAGGTTCGATGACCTTGCATGCGGTGGTAGCGAGTTAGCGTGTCCATGATCGTGTCCTGGAACGCATGCCCCATATGCAAGGTGCCAGTGACATTCGGCGGTGGTATCACGATGCAATATGGTTCGCCGTCACCTTGCGGCGCAAAGTAGCCGTTCTCTTCCCAGCGTTTGTAGATACGCTGTTCGATGTCTTTTGGTTGGTAAGTCGTATCCATCAGATTTTATGCGTTTCTATTTGGTGGCCCTGATCACGATAACTCGCGTAGCGTTTGCGGCTCTTGAGTCTGCAATCCGCGTCGGAGCTTACAATCTCAGCGACGCGCGGAAAAGTTTCCGCAAATGGCGGGATTTCGTCACACAGTGTAATGAGGAGGTCGCGTGGCGTCACGGTCGCATTGCCGTAGCCAATGCTTATTGGCGCCTCGTTGTTTTCGCTTGCTAATTCATGTGGTACGAAACTGCCGTCACGAAACGTCCACAACAGCTCATCCAGTCGTTTGGCATCAGTCTCAGACATCGTGTGAATGTGAATGCTGTTCTCAAGCCGCCACGCCTTTTCTGCGAGCCTGCAAGCCAGTGTGTTGCGTGCAAGTTCGTCGACCCGGTCGAGAACGTAAAAGTCGACCTGTGCCACGATATTCGCTAAGGCAACGCGCCGGCTCGGGATAACAGGTACTCAGACAGCATTGGCACCGGTCGACCGGTTGAACCTTTCTGAGCACCAGACTTCCATGCCACGCCTGCGATATCCAGATGCGCCCAATTCATGCCGCTCGTATACCTGCCAAGGAAACAGGCTGCAGTCACAGAACCGCCACCGGCTCCGCCGATGTTCGCCATGTCAGCAAAGTTGCTCTTGAGCTGTGCATCGTACTGAGGGCCCATCGGCATTGGCCAGCCAATGTCCTCTGAAGTCTTGCCGGCAGCGAATAGTGCATCTTGCAAGTCGTCATTGTTTGCGTAGATGGCGCTGCGATGATGTCCAAGTGCAACGACGCAGGCGCCGGTTAGCGTGGCAACGTCGATGATTGCTTCCGGTTTGAATCGCTTTGAGTAGGTGAGTGCGTCGCAAAGAATCAGGCGACCTTCCGCGTCGGTGTTAAGAACCTCGATGGTTTGGCCGGACATGCTCTTGACGATGTCGCCGGGTTTTGTCGCCGTACTGCTCGGCATATTTTCGACCGCGGGTACAACGACGTACAGGTTGATGGGTAGCTGCATGCGACTAATGGCCGCCATAGTGCCGATAACGCTTGCGGCGCCGCACATATCAAACTTCATTTCGTCCATGCCGGAGCCGGGCTTCAATGAGATTCCGCCAGTGTCGAATGTGACGCCCTTGCCGACCAAAACGTACGGTCGCTTGCTGCCACCATTCTTGTACTTCATGACGATCATCTTGGCGGGTTCGGTTGAGCCGGCCGTTACTGACATAAGCGATCCCATGCCAAGGCGCTTCATGTCGGCCTCGCTCAGGATCTGCGTAGTTAGCTTGCCGTTGCCGCTGGCAAGCTTCTTCGCGATCCGTGTGAGATAAGACGGCGTACAGACATTTGACGGCAAATTGCCGAGGTCTTTAGCAACAGCAACGCCATTTGCGATAGCGTCGCCGTGTTCCGCACCGCGAGCAGTTTTCGCCGCGGCACCGCTTTTGGCGATCGAGTGGCCGACGGTAGACAACGGCATCGGTTTTTTCTTGCGACCGCTTTTCAACTGATCGAATTTGTATAGGGCATCACCGATCGCTTCGACTGAGTGCCGTGCGAGGTAGTAGGAATCACTGTTCTTGACCGTTTCAAGAGTCAACGTATTAAGTATCTGCCGCGTCTTGCTGTTGCTCAGCGAACGAATACTGGCTGCCACGGCCTTTTTGAAGCCGATGGCGTCAAGCGCTCCGGACTTGCCGAGGCCAACGACGGCTACGCGAGCGGCCTTGACGCCTGCGACCTCAGTTAGAACTGTACAGCGGCCAATCTGGCTTGCGATGTCACCGGTCTTAATGAGCTTCTGAATGCGCCCATTGCTGGCTGTATCAATTTCAGCGGCACCAACGCCTAGTTTGCCGCGATTGTAGACGCCAACAATGACGCAATCTGTCGCACGCTTGGAGGCATTGCTTGTGGTTGTAAAGTATTTCATGAATTTTGAGGCTGCCTTGGTTATTGTTCGAAGACTGTCACGGATAAAATAAAAACGGTAGTCTAACTGTTTCAGTACCCTACAGCTACGGCATTCCCAGACTCTCATGATTCGAATTTTGGACCGCTATATTTTCCGCGAAATCGCCACCAGTTGGGTGGGCGTAACCGCTGTGTTGCTGCTGATCCTGCTGACCAATCAGTTTGCCCGAGTCCTTGGTGATGTGGCAAAGGGCAAATTGCCGAAGAATGCGGTATTTGATGTAATTGGCCTGTCGGCGGTCCAGTACTTAACCATTTTAGTGCCGATTGGACTGTTTCTGGCCACGATGCTGGCTCTGGGCCGACTTTATCGTGACAGTGAGATGCCGGCGATGATGGCGTGTCGCGTCGGTCCGTCCGGAATTTACCGACCGCTTACCTGGTTGACCGTGCCGCTGGTGCTCGTTGTTGCCTGGCTTTCAATTCAAGGCGGACCCTGGGCCTTGACCGCTGTCGAGCGTATCGGCGCTGAGGCACGGCGTGAGGCGGACCTCGCGAGCATTGAACCCGGCCGCTTTACGATGTTTGGTCCGGATCGGGCAGTTGTCTACGGTAATAACGTGACCGCCGAAGGCAATATGGAAAACGTTTTCATGCAGCGGCGCGCGGCCGATGGCTCAATAGAGGTCGTCATCGCGGAGCTCGGAGAAATGGTGGAGTCTGACGACGTCAATGTTCGCCTGTTGGTGTTGCATAACGGCAGGCGCTACGAGGGCATCCCGGGCACGTCGGAGTTTCGGGTCATCGAATTTGCCGAACATGGGGTTCCGTATCGGCTGCCAAGCGTGGAGACACCGAAACTTAAACCGCGGGCGATGTCGTTTTCTGCCTTGCTACGCTCTGATGATCCCGAACATATCGCCGAATGGCAGTGGCGACTCAGCGTCCCGTTGTCCACGCTAATTCTTGCCATCCTTGCCGTACCTTTGAGCCGCAGTCGGCCCCGGGCAGGACGTTACGGTCGCATCACAGTCGGTCTGCTGTTTTTTATTATCTATCTGAACATGATGAGCGCGGCCAAGGCCTGGGTTGAGCAATCAACTATTTCACCGCTGATAGGGATTTGGTGGGTGCATATTGTTGTGCTGTCATTTGCGCTCGGGCTCTTGGCAATTCAGAACGGTATGCACAAAAGGATTTTTCGATGACCGGAATCCTGAGCCAGTACATGATGCGCACCATATTGATGAGCACGGGACTTGTGCTGGTGGTGCTGTTAGCGCTGGCGGGCTTGTTTGAGTTTATTGCAGAACTCGATGATACGCGTGGCGACTATCAAACCGGGTTGGCCATCGTATACACCTTACTGCGCCTGCCGAATCTGGCATTTGAGATGTTGCCAGTAGCCGTTTTGCTTGGCTCTCTGCTTGGCTTGGGTGCGCTCGCAGGTAATAGCGAGATTATTGTTATGCGCTCAGCGGGACTGTCGGTGAAAGAATTGGCCGCAATGGTTGCACTGACGGGTGGTGTGCTGTTGGTGATCACCGGCTTGCTCGGTGAGTTTATCGGGCCGCCACTCGATTTCTACGCCCGCAACATGCGGATGGAGGCTCGCTATCAACAAGAGGATGATAGCTTCGGCAACGAAACCTGGGTCAAAGATGGTTCAACGTTTCTGCACCTTGAAAAAGTCAGTCCGGAGTTCGAATTCGGCAGTCTGTACTTGTATAAATTTAAGAATGGTCAGTTGGCGTCAATTTCGATCGCCGAAAATTCTGGAATTGATGAGAATGACAGCTGGATTCTGGAAAACCTTCGCGTGACGCATTTCGAGCAGGATGGGGTACAAGTGCAAACCTCGTCCCGGGCGATCGAATCATTCGAGGTTAACTCTGATCTGCTCGGTAGCTCCATGGCAAAACCTTTAAGTTTGTCGGCCCGAGAACTGCTTAGTTATATCGACTATCTAGAGCGAAACAGTCTCGACACGACCAAGTACAAAACAGAGTTTTGGTTTCGCGTTGCGCGAACATCTACGGTTTTGATCATGCCGGTTCTTGCGCTCGCATTTGTGTTCGGCTCTTTGCGAACAGGGGGAGCAGGCGGGCGACTAATGATTGGTGTTGTTATTGGCCTTGCTTACTATCTGGCGAGTGAAACGCTTGCTAATTCAGGTCAGGTTTTTAACCTAAATCCAATTTTCGTAACCTGGTTGCCTACTGCGATATTGGCGTTTGTAACGCTATTCGCGCTGTCGCGGATTCGTTAGCTAGCGTCTTTCGGGTAGTGCACAATGCGCGTCTTGCTGATGCGATCGTGCCAGGTCAATCGATCCTTGCCCCACAATGACCAGAGGAAGCCGAGCCCCGCTGGTGCCCACGATAGCAGCGCCGCGAATAAACGAAGATTTAGTGCAGCGAACTTAAGCTCGGATCCATCAATCGACTCGAGCTGCAATCGCCATGACTGCATGCCCAGGGTTCGGCCGGAGCGCATCCAGAATCCAATAAAGAAAATGTAGATAACAATCGCCAGCGAGAGCCTGAAGAAGTGGTCCGTCAGCGGCGGTACCGCCTCGCCGCCACGCGCAGCAATAAACGGAATGCTGGTGAGCATGAGTAGTGCAAAAAGCAATAAACCGTCGTAGATCATGGCGCCGATGCGGCGCAGTAGGGTGGTGTTTTGCATTATGCTGTTCTGCAATTGTTATTGAATGGGTTCATGTAAGTTCGTCGTTACTTTGCGCGCGCTTCATCAGGTGAGACCCTGATCCTTTAAAGCAATCGCCTTGCGTTTGTATTCTCTGCCGAGCCATAGCGCATAGAATAACCAAAGTGCTGCGAACGGTAGCATGACGACCGACACTCCCGCGATGCTCAAGCTAACTATCAGCTTACCGGCGATGCTCAGGCTCATCATTAATTTAACAGACCATGTGCCAACAATATCGCCGAAGCGGTATATCGCCGTATCGATGAAATTCTTGGCTTTGTACTTTTCTTCAGCTGTAACAACCGAATACAGCATGTCTGTTGGTGGCTTGCTAAATGCAAAGCCAAGACCACGGCGCGCGATTGTCAGAAGTGCCACAACGCCGAGAATTGGATCTATGGCGAGGTAAGCGAAACCTATGACAGAAATTATCGGCATGATCGCCAGCGAGCGACCAATGCCAAGTTTTGTGACGACATGTCGAACCAGGAACATCTGTCCGATCAGTGCGATCAGATTTGCCCAATTGTTGATGTTGGCGAAAAATGCGGTTCGTGCATTCTCGCCGGGAATGGCATCCGCAACCAGATTTGCTGCGAACATGTAGAGCGCGGTGCCGAGGAGACTGGCAATAACCGAACACGCAGCGATTGCGAGGAAATAATTTGATTGAAAGACGTGCGTAATGCCGCTGAACGGATTGCCACCGAGAGGACGGTCTATCTCAACCGTTTTCTGCGCTTGTGATTCTTTCGTCTCAGTTATCCATTCGCGGAGTTTGCCGATACAGATAACGGCAACACTCAAAACCGCGGCCGCAATTGGGAACAGATTGGCATTACCAATGTCCTCGACAAAGGCCCGCGTCGCTCCACCGCCGACCAAAGCACCGACACTGCCACCGGCGGTAATCAGGCCAAATAGTCTCCGGCCTTGCACGCGAGTGTAGATATCCGCCATAAAGCTCCAAAATACAGAGACGACGAACAGATTGAACACACTTAGCCACAAAAAGAAGGTGCGACCGAGCCAGATCGGACTAAATTCACCTTCGGTAAAAATCAGGAACAAAACCCAAAAAACAAGAATATTGCATATGAAGAAAAGGTAAATCCAGGGTAGGAATGTCTGCCTCGGGTAACGCGAAGTAACCCAGCCAAAAATTGGCGTGGCAACCATCATCAAGGCGAACGTACCCATGAAAAGGTAAGGAATCGTGTCGGGTCCGCTGCCTACCGCCATCGACTCTCTGATAGGGCGCAGTATGTAATACGAAGCCAGTACGCAGAAGAAATAGGCCAGCGACCAGCCGACAGCCTTGTATTCGTCTGCTTTGACATCAAAAAGGCTGCCGAACACAAATGTGCGAAACTTCAATATTAGGTTGCTGCCCATAAGCAGTGCATAGTAATCATAAAAATAACCAAAGGGTGGAAATATCATGGAAGCAGTAGTAATTGTCACCATGCTGGCATTGATTCAGTACCTGTTCTTCGGCATTCAAGTCGGCTTAGCCAGGGCACGTTGTGACGTAAGTGCCCCATCAACTGGAGTCGGTAATTATGAGTTTGAGTGTGTGAACCGGGTTCACCAAAATACACTCGAGCAGTTGGTCTTTCTGCTCCCGGTTCTGTGGATTTTTGCCCACTATGTCGATCCGCTGTGGGGGGCGGGCTTTGGCGTCGTTTATTTGATCGGTCGACTAATTTATCGAGCGGCTTATATAAAGGACCCCAAGAGCCGATCGCTGGGGTTCACGATTTCCGCTCTGCCGGGCATGATCATGGCGGCTTGGGTTTTGGTAGTAGCGATCATGTCGTACCTGTAACAGCTTTTGTATAAAGCGACGAGATTTGGCGCTGTTCAAATCTTGTCGTTCGTCCGATGCTTTTGCTTCACTTAGGAAAGGAGAAGGACAATGGCGAAATGGAGTTTTGCCACATTGGCAATGGCACTTTTGGTGGTGTTGCCGGCACAGCAATCAAACGCACAATTAAAGCCAATCAAGGTAGATGGCTGCGCAAAACTGGCGCGAGTAGTTTATTCCGAGGTCTCATCTTCCGCGATGTTCGGCACCGATCGGGCTGGCCCGTGGACAATAGATCTGGGGGAGGGTGACTTGGTGATATGCAGTCACACCGCCAAAACGGTTTCTCAGGCGTTTACGTCGGCAATGTTAAGGGCTGGTGTCGACGTATCGTGGGGGCGTGGCGATACGGACAGCGGAGACTTCTGCTGGAGTGGTTTTCTGTCGCAGTGTTATCCGGATCGTCAAAGACTTGCCTACTCAACGATCGGCAGCGATGCAGATTTTGTGCAAAAAAGTTGGTCAGTGGTTTCTCAGGCGGTGATGAGGGAAATGTATAACCCCTTTAGCAGTGACGAGATTCGATTTCGTGATTCTGACCTCAAGTTGCGGATGGGTTTGTCATTGCGATCGGTTAGCCGAGACGACAGGCGCTAGCCGGGACTCTGCTCGTCGACGAAAACTTCTTAGATGCCGCCGGCGAGTAGTTCCCCGCGACTGCACCCGC
Source organism: uncultured Woeseiaceae bacterium (assembly GCA_905480215.1). Taxonomy (GTDB): domain Bacteria; phylum Pseudomonadota; class Gammaproteobacteria; order Steroidobacterales; family Woeseiaceae; genus UBA1847. The sequence continues at coordinate 55,211 of CAJQPL010000020.1, forward strand.
AATATAATGCGGCTGTGCTTACAGATACTGAGGTGTCTGGCAAGCGGCAGTTCAGTCGCGCGGTGTCTTTGGCAAGCTGACATGAAACAGCGCATAGGCGACGACGGCTGACAATATCGAACCCACTAGAACGCCGAGGCGATCGCCACCAAAGTAGTCGCCGCTGCCGTGTTCAAATGCCAATCCTGCGATAAAGAGGCTCATCGTAAATCCGATTCCGCAGGCGAACGCAACTCCGAGTAGTTGCAGCCAGTTAACGTTCATTGGAAGTTTGGCGATTCGCAGGCTAATAGCGATCCAAACAAAGCTGAGAATACCCACCGGCTTACCGATGACTAGCCCGGCTGCGACGCCAAGTGTTACCGGATGAATCAGGCTTTCCATTGACATGCCCGTCATCGACAGGCCGGCATTGGCGAACGCGAACATGGGTAAAATTGCGAAGGCGACCGGACCGTGCAGGTTATGCTCCAGCTCGCGCAGTGGCGATCCTCCCTGAGCGTCACGCATTGGAATACAAAAAGCGATAAGAACGCCGGCCAAAGTCGCGTGAACGCCCGACTTGAGTACAGCGATCCACAGCACGATTCCTAACAAAATGTAGCTTGAGGTGCGAGTTACACCGAGCCTGTTCATTGTTACTGCGATCAGCAGGGCCGAAGCACCAATAGCAAGTGCGCTAAGTGATAGATCACCGGAGTAGAACACGGCGATTATTACGATAGCGGCTAAGTCATCGAAAATGGCCAACGTCAGCAGAAAAACCTTTAATGAAGTTGGAGCGCGTGTTCCGAATGCACTCAACAAAGCCAATGCAAACGCGATATCGGTCGCTACCGGTATGGCCCAACCGTCCAACGCAATGGCGTCCCCCCAATTCAACCAGGCGTATATTGCCGCCGGCACCACCATCCCCCCAAGAGCACCCATGCCCGGCAGAACAACTTGGGAAATCGACGATAATTCTCCTTCTGTCACTTCTCGTTTTATCTCAAGTCCGACGAGAAAAAAGAAGACCGCCATTAGGCCGTCATTGACCCACAGCAGGAGTGGCTTGCCGATTGACAATGCGCCTACCTGAACCGCAACAGGAGTATTCAAAAGCGCGTCATAAAGGCCCGCAAGCGGCGAATTGGCGACAATCATCGCAAGTACAGCGGCGGCCAAGAGCAGAATTCCGCCAGCGGACTCGAGCTTGATGAAGTCAACGATGGCCGAAGACTTGGGCAATGATTTGTTTTGATCAGTCATGGTTGTCTACAATTTCCAAAGCAAGCGCAGGTAATAAGGTCTAGCCGGTATCAATCGCTTCCCATTCAGCCACAACCAATTTGGCCTCTTCGAGGTCTTCTTCATCTACCATCACTCTCAGATTGCCGGCCGCGGCTAGCTCGCCAACACCTCCCTGCAGGTACTCGCCTTCAATTCTCGCCTCGATCCCGGCCTGCTGCAGCTGGTGCATGACCAAGTGAGCTTCGATATTGCTGGAGGCATCGTAGGCGACTTTAATGGGCGGGTTCGCTGTGTATGGTGGAGCAGGTGATGTTATCAAACAAACCTGAAGTTTATTGTATGCGATGTGTAAAAATCGACGCAAGATTAAGGTGCATTGGTCGTCCATTCATCAGTTGGAACCATACACGCGGTTCTGGTCGACGTACTGGAATAACCTGGCGAATGTCCGCTTTCACCCAAAGCGGTCGGTCAGTTTTGAACCCATCAAGCTGTTTCTTATGAATTGTCGAGAGACTGCGCGGCGGTTTCATAACCCAACGTAATCATCTCGTCGGCCCGATCAAACTCCAGCGTGCCGCATGCATCACGTGCGATCATGATTGTGTGATCGGGCGGATAGGCGGCAAGCTTCTGTCTGGCGATTGCTCCCTGCATAGCGTCAAACGTCTGATCGGCAATGCTAAGCATTTTCCAACCGCCTGTGTTGTCGAGCGGAGCCTGGCTCTTCAGGTCCTCGATGAAGTTGTTGATTTTTGCGCGGACGCTGTCCGCCGGCAATTCATTCGCATTCTTTGACTCAACCTTCGGGACGGGATGCACATTTCCCATCGGGGGGCCGCCGAGATTAATGGCGATCGTCAGATCAGTGGTGTCTTCAAACGTTGGCGCGATTGGCACCGGGTTCAAGATACCCCCGTCGAGCAGTTTCATGCCCTTCATCTCGAAGGGCGCGAAGAACAACGGCAGCGAGATCGATGCACGAATCGCGTCGAATAGAGAACCGCGCTTCAGCCAAACTTCCTTTTCCCGCTTAATATCAGCCGCAACGGCCGTAAATTGAATTGGTAGGTCCTCGATCCGGCGGTCGCCGATAAGCTCCTTGAGCGTCGTGATTATGCGTTCACCCTCGACGAGACCTTGTTTGCCCCATGAAACGTCGAGCAGCCTGATAATGTCGACCTTCGAAATCGCACGTACCCATTCCTCATAAACATTGAGTTTGTCGCACGCATATATGCCCCCGATCAACGCCCCTATTGAACAGCCGCTGATTGAGCGAATATCGTAGCCATTATCCTCCAGCCAGTGAATGACGCCGATGTGTGCGATGCCACGTGCGCCACCGCTGCCGAGGACGAGCGATACAGTCTTGTTCTTCATATTTTTTGGTTGTATTTAGAGAGTAGAATTCGGCTGGATATTAATCTGTCTGTCCAGATGCATCTACCGCGAAATACTTTTGGCCCTGCCCAATCGAACGTCCGCCTTGGGTTACGAGCTCAAAGGGTCGTTGCAACACCTAAACTCTCACTATAGGGATGGAGGTGTTGAAAATGAAGTATCCAACAAGGATTTACTATACAGAAGCCGATAAGTCGTTGATGCGGGATCGTTGGGAGAGAGGCGCTCGCGGAATGCGAGAAAAGGAGCTAAAGAGGGTATTTTGCGACACCCTCTTTAGCCGCGATCTTGCCGTTGGATTTGAAGATCGTGGCTA
>CAJQPL010000021.1 GCA_905480215.1 uncultured Woeseiaceae bacterium
CCCTTTGACTCCGGGCCAATAGTCCGCTCTTAACTATTGAGAATATGTTGGAGCTTAGCTCTTTCGGAAGTCTTGGAGCCTACCCATTTGAGCGGCAAGTCTTGAGATAGCAACAAGATCTGGAGAGACGAGTATTGGCCGCACCCGCTCATTTAGTGGCGAATCGACCAGGGGAAAGTCCTGCCCCAGTCTTTCCCTTAGCGTGAGTGCTAGGTCAGGGTCAGGATCAGCCTCTGTCTAGTTACAAGGCTGCATCAAATTAGTGGATTCCGGTATGTGGAATCCGGTACCTGGAATCGACAAGCCCAGTCGACGCCTAATAGACTCAAAGTTAATACGTCAACAAGAAGCGGGAAGCCTTAACCCCTACATGCCGCTGACTTTTTATACAGAATTATTGGGGTTTGTATAATTCGGCCAATTGCAGGTGCCGACCCAAGCTCGTCACTCACGCGACCGACTGGAATGGGTCACCAGCCGTCATCGTAACTCAGTCAAACTGACTGGCTGGAATGCGAAGTGAACCAGCCGTTCGTCCAAGTTTCTGGTGATAGGCTGGACCGCGCCACAAGCAGTCGGTCACAAGATTTCTTGCGCGGCCAGTTTTTCCTCTTATCCGCCCGTCGTTTTTCTTAGGCATCTCGTGTCGCCTTGTACTTTGCGAGATAGGTGCCAAACCACTTGAGGAACTCACGGAAACCAGGACCGTCAAGGATGTCCTCCAGGTCGAACTCCAGATAGGTGCCGTAACGGGAGTAGTAGATGCCAAGTTTCTTGATGCGAGGCTTGGCAGAGAGACCATCAACGCCGTAGAGGTGGGCTAGGGCGACGTAAGCGATGAGCTGGTCGAAGTGTTCAGGTCTGATGTTGCGAGACTTGGTGGTCTTGATCTCAATGAGTGCGTCATCAATTAGGAGATCGGCGTCGGCGCCTTTTGCGAGTGTGGAGCCTCTCTTAAACTCAGGATTCAGTACGCAGCGCTGACGCGCATGGAAAAGATCGGTGGGTACGACGGCCAAGAGAGCGCGAAGATCTTCCATATCGCGAGAATTGCAGCCGCCGAGATCTTCATCGGGCCAGCCCGAGCGGTACAAAACGTCTAGCTTGGCAAGGCTGATGGCATCGGCGAACAGTGCTTCTGTGACTTCGCCGGTACTGATGTAGTGGCTCGACGAGGCTTTCGCACGTTGAACGATCTCATCCGCCAACTTGACTTGTTTGCCAAGGACGGTATCCGTCTCACCAGGGATGACCTCCTTGGAAAATAGAAAGGGAAAGTGGACCTTCGCGCCCTCGGCTGCCCAAGGGCGGGAAATGGCGCTTGGGTTGCGGCGATTGATCTCAAAGCGAAGCAGGTAGTCAAAGGCCGTACCCACCAGCCCGTACGCTTTGGTCTGAGGTTCCGCAAGAATCGTGACTTTGGAGGAAATCCTAGGTTTTGTATAGACGCTACGAATGCGATCTCGAACCATTGAATTGCGGATAATGTCCGTCAAACTCATATCGCAAAGCCCTCCAATTGGAACGGCTGCTGAGGGTCAGTAGCAACCATCGAGTATATCCCGAAAGCAGCCGTTTGACCGTCTGGTATTGGGGATGAAGCAGACCTCGCCTTTCGACGATCTCTGTACTACTAACGAAAACTCGCTGTGTCTTTTGCACGTTTTGGGTCTCTCGTCCGTTATTAGTATATGAAGGCAAAAATAGCACCCAGATCAAGTGATGCCAGAAGTACGGAAAAGATGTTCCTGAGAGCTCTCTGGGCCGATAAGGCGTTCCGTGTTGATGCGGGACAGGTCATACGGATCACATTGGTGGCCTTAGTGATCGAAGTTTCGATGCTGGCGTTGGCCCGATCGGATCTGGCGGGCGATGCGAACACCTATCAAGTACTCGTCTTCACGTCGTTTGTCGCCGCCTTGGTGATTGTCTCGTCAATCGGTTGGTTTGTCGTTCGAGTTGTCGATGAGTTCGTCTGGTTCATTATCGATCGAATGAATCTGTAGCCGGCCTGTGACCATTCCATAGTTCGTCGTTCCAATAATTCTTGTTCCAACTATTTATGGAATTCGTTCAAAGGAGTTTTCACCAAGAATATTGCGATTTGAATAGTTCACCAGATGTTGATGAATTGCGCCGGACCGAACGAAAAGGCGGTCGAGTCCAAACATATGACCATTCCACAGAGACTGGCTCGATATATTCAAGCTGTAGGCATTAGCGATAGAGTGAGGCCGAAGCGCCGGCGATTCGGTTGAGTGTTGATCGCACCTCGTACAAGAGATCGTCAGCCGGTATCGCAGGGTCTTGCTGAGCCATTTCGTATCCTAACGCCATCGAATACTCTGAGAACGCTATTTCATAAGACAGGCGACGAAAGGCTGGGTCTTCTGTTCCCTTACCGGCGAATGCAGAGGCAATCGTCGCATGGTCCAGATTGATGATGATTGCCATCTTCGTTGGATCATAGACCGAGCGATATTCATCTTGGCCCATGTTGTCATATTCAACTGAGAATCCACCTTTCGGCTTCTTTCTCTTTGGACCTTCACCTCCTGATGGATCTAGTAAGTCGGTACCATCAGGGGAGCGATCTCCTCTGCGTGGGATCTCGGGCGGCTCACTTCCCTGCTTCTCGTCGGCGCCATCATCTCCGCTTTCTGATTTCTCAAGATCCCCTGGCTCTTCGAGTCCGGCTATCCAGTCAGTAGGTTCGCTGTCACCTTCATTGTCTGCCCCGAAAAGCGATGTGGCACTGCCAGGTTTCGCTGCGGCAGATCGAATTTCCTGCAGTCGCTCTTTGACCCTCCGGAAATCTTCGTTTAGCACTTCTGCTATACGGTCTGCCTCGGAAGCTAGGCGTCTGGCTTCCTCGGATTTTCGAGCTTCCTTATATTCGGCGACCTGTTCTCGACGGACTTCCTCGAGCTTGGCTCCGATAAATGTCAACAACACTTGTGCGGTCGGATTAAGCGGATTCAGCTCTAGTGATCGCGACGAATCGTATGGGGCGATTGGACTATCTGATTTTTCCAGTGCAGGAACGTCTATCTCCCCAAATAGGTAGTTGCCAAATTCCTTGCGGTCAATACCGCAAGTCTCAAGCGCTACGAGATTTGTCATGCCGGCAGTTATCGCGACTCCTTGCTCGGACTCCTCCAATGGGCTCCTCGACACTTTGACAGTTAAGGTGCAGTCTCCGATTCGCTCCATTTGTTGAGAATTCGGCTTGAACTGCCGAATGAATGCGACTGCTGGCTCACGGTATTCGCAAGGGTGGTCATTGACCGCAACCATCGGGGAAATTGCTCGGAACGTCTGCAGATGCCTTTCTATGTTTTCAATAATGGGGGAAATTCGGAGTTTCGGTAGGTGAATCCCTTCAATTACAACCTTCGTGCCATTCGGTTTGTCTGTGGTCTGATTCTTAGTCAACCATTCAATGGGAATATCGTCTCCGCCTGAGTTCTCGACCGCCTCTCTCGAAAGGCTTACAACATTCAAAATGCCGTTCCTACGAGTTTCCAAATATAACTTTGCGGCGATTCCAAACGCGGCAGACTTGCCAGTGCCGAACATTCCACGACCACCTTGACCCGCTTTTCGTTCGAGGTTCTCGCCGTGCATTTGAAAGTAATGTTTCAATCCTTCCTCGTCCATGCCGCGGCCATTGTCATCGATTTCGATTCGCTTTAACCGAGGCTTCACCTCAACCTGCACGTGCGGCGATACGCCCGAATCGACGTACTGGAGACTATTCGAAACATACTCCCAGATGACCGCCGCCTCCGTTTTGAACAAGGCTGCACTTTGCAGTAAGTCTCTGCCAACATGCGAAGTGACCTTTAGTTGCGCCGATTCATTCATCCATTATCTCCTGCGCTTTCGATAGCGCTGCAAACGGCGCTCAGAAACTTGCTCACATCTGCGTCACGCTCGAAAAGAACTTCTAATCGATTGATCTTTAGATCACGCATGCGGCCCGTTGCATAACTATCAATCCTGAAGACCTCTCTTGCCTCGGCGATAGAAAATCCAGAATCACCAGACTTCCAGCGCTCCCAGGCCTTCGTCATTCGCAGTCGCTTCAGCTCTCTCTCTTTCCGAGCATCGTCACTGGACTTTGTCCGAGAATCTGAGTGCTCCTTTCGGAGGTCAGTTCTTGTCAGGGCATCAGCGTTCTTACTAGCCCACTCCAACCCTGCTGGCGTCAACGTCCAGCCATCCGTCATGGACCCCTTGATCAGCGAATGGAACTCCGTAGTTTTTGCCCGGGATAGCTCGCGGCGCACATAGTCCAAGTTGATTTGGTCAGGGTACTTTCGCCATGAAAATCGTCCAGGCGCTAGCTCGTGGCACTTCATTGCAACGTCCTCAATATCCGCCGGCTTTCGCGCACCGTCTAATAGATAAACAGCCATAGTAACGATATATGGCTGTGGAACATCCAAAGTCAAGTCTTTTTTGACTATTTTTTTCATTGAATTATAATTATCATCAAATTCTAGCTAAAATTCAAGCGGGCTTTTATGTTCAATAGGGTTGTTTCTTGGGGAGACCCGGGTTCATTGCTACTTCCCAGCGTGCTATGTCGCTCTTGGGCCGAAGTCAGCCTCCCCGCTTGGGCGATAGATGACCTCGGACTTACTGCTGGACAGACTATTGGAGATATTCACGCTTGTGATTGGCCGGCCGAGCCGTTTCAGAGAAAGAGAATTGAGACCTACTTCAGCCGACTACTACAATTTCGGCTGGATACAGTACAGGACGAAATAATCGTTGCCGGCGATTGGCCGTCCGAACTGACCTTGAGTGAATTGCCATTCTCGACGCGCGTCAAGAACCTGATTGGCCAGGGGGCCATCCCTTCTACCGGTCAGAAACTCATCGATTTGACGTTTGGTGAATTGATGTCCGTCGCCAGTATGGGGCCACGATCCGTACTTGATATTGCCGCAACGATGGAGTTGGCGATGCAGAAATCACAGCTCAGCTTGCCATTGGCCAGCGCATCAATGACCAATGCTGACAGGAGAGCCCTTACCTCAGATCTAATTCAGGAGTCGGAGGGACTCGCGCTCGACGAGATAAGTGCAAGTGACCCTCGATTTCGCGACGTAATGCCGCTTGGTTCTGGCACGCTCGCCGAACGATTAGAACATTTGAGCATGGTCGCGGAGCTAGAAGTATTCGCCAACGAGGCAGCTGCGTTATCTACGGCGTTGCCACAGCTTAGAGTGAGAACGGAGGAACTGGCGTCTGTACCGCTTGATGAGGCACTGTATCGACTATTCTCCGACATCTCCGGACTTAAAGGTGAGCGGTTCGACGTATTGATGTCACGCTTTGGATGGGGTGGCAAAGCCCCACTAACGCTCGCACAATCTGGCGAGTTGCTCGATGTGACCCGAGAACGGATTCGCCAGATTCAAAATCGTATTCTGTCGAAATTTCCGGATCACACTATCTACCTTCCTCAGCTTCGACATGCCTTGAAAATGCTCGAGTCATTCGTTCCATCAAAGATCGATGTCGCGGCCCTATATCTGAAACAAGAGGGCATTACGACGAAGTCCTTTGACCCTCGAAGCGTAATTGCTGCTGCAGCTGATTGTGGCATTGAGTGTTCCATTCGCATTCAGACTGTTCGGGGCGAGAAACTTGTCGTATCAAAAAAGCAAAAGGCCGCTGCGGAAGCACTGATGAAGTATGCGCGGAAGCAAGCCGGCGCATCAGGGGCGACAAATGTCAGTGAGGTGGTTGAACAGGTGACGCAGGAAGGGTTTGAGATCACAGCAAGAAAGGCCCTTCGCTTGCTTAGGTCGCATAAGAAGGTGAGCTTCCTGACTGATGACTGGTTTTGGTTTCCGGAGATTACGGTTGCGCGCAACCGACTACGGAACGTGACCAGAAGAATGCTCGCGGTCACGTCGCCAATGCAAATAGTAGATACTAGGGGAGGACTACGGCGAGTCTATTCCTTTCGAAACTCTACCGGCACGGCACGATCCTGGCCCTTGCGGGTACCTCCTTCACAGGTCCTGACAGAATTCTTTAGACAACACCCGGAGTTCGATATCGACGAGAAAGGACGCGCACTCTCTACGGAGAAGCTCGATTACCGTAAGGAACTGGGTCCAGCAGAGCAAGTTTTCGTTGACGCTATTCGCTCAACACCATCCTCCGTATTGGATAGGCAAAGCCTGCTTCGTGAATGTCGGGAGCGTGGCCTGAAGGATAATAGTTTTAGCGTCATCACAACCTACAGTCCCATCCTCTCTCATGTCGACCTAAATATCTGGACCCTTCGTGGAATCGATGTCAATCCTGCGGCCGTGGAGGCACTGCGGGCAGTCAATGCTCTCAGGCCTCGCGAGAAAAGACTTCAAGATTACGGCTGGACAACCGATGGCAATATTTGGATTGCAACTCGAGTTCCCGAGATTTACGAGTCCTATGTCTGCGGCTGTCCGGGAGCATTGAATAGATTCTTGAAGGGCCGGCGATTCGAGGCGGTAGGCGAAGATGGATTGTCCTATGGGACGATTGCATTCACGGAGGGAAATTCGACATCCTACGGCTACAACCCATTCCTTCAAAGGGTTGGGGCCGAACAAGGTGACATTTTGATTTCGGAATTTGATTTGACTTCGGGAACAGCGACATTGCGGATCGGCGACTTGGAATTGCTGGACGCAATGGATCCAAGCTAATCGAACGAAAAATGAGCGTCGGAATTCAAACATGAACGCGAAGCTGAAGAAAAAGTTGTTTGGCCGGGTACTTGCTTATCTGCGTTCGTGTGTCATTGCGGACGGTCGAGTGGACTGGGCCGGCCCATCAGATGAAATGACCAAACTGGTTGAATTTGAGGAGCAACATCTGCACCAGTGGGTCAGTCGCTATGGTCTCGTCATGGACGTCACTTCAGAAGCGAATCAACTCGTTATGGATGCCGAGGAACAGATGCCTGATGGGGTCCTTTTGGATGCGGTCGGCAACGATGCATTGGAGAAGCTGGCCGGTGAGACAGTTGACTACTTCTCGACGCTGCCTCATAGGCACGAGTATTGGATACATCTCCGTGGAATTTCCGAATTGGACCTAAACAAGCCCCTCCAGATTGGTGAGATGCTCACGCTAGAGAAAGCGGAGTTTGCGGAAGGCAAAGGCGGCCTGTTCAAGGCGTTGATGGAGGGCGGCGGCGGCGCGTTGACTCCAGGACAAACTCCTCGTGCAGCTCTCCAAAACGGTGACACCGTCCTTCGCGTGAAAGTCAAAGGATTCTCCTCCGGTCGCATTTCCGACTCCGGACCAGAGGCAGCGTTGTCGATCGCCAAGGAATTCTTTGTGCTGGCGGAAACGTGGGGGGTGCTTGAACACAGGGGGCACATTGCGTCCGATCGCCTTACAGGTCTAATGACTCAGCTTCCGATCAAAGACTATGTGTGGTGGATACCCGGTATCCAGACGCATGTCTTGAGACATGCGGACGGATACTCGCTCAATGGGAATCTTCGGACCCGCACGGCAGGGCTTCTCGGACCCAATCCGGGCGAACAGATGCCAGTCGAAGGTGAGGAGCTTCGCGAGGCAGTAGCGGCTCGCCTCCGCAAGTTCGATTCAATCTTTCGGGAAACGCCTGATGCGCACGCGACATCATTGAGAACCGCCGCTCAGTGGTTTTTTGATGCGCAAGCCGAGGGTAACGAAACCAGTGCGTTCATCTACACGAGCCTCGGCCTTGAAGCTCTCCTCGGAGATGAGAAGCAGCCCGAAGGAATTGGGCTGATGAAGCTTCTCGGAAATCGACTGGCCTACCTTGCTGGAGGTACTCGCGAGGCACGCGAGAAGTTAATCAAGAGGTTCGAGGACTTTTACGGCATTCGTTCCCGGATTGTCCACGGGCGGGCTCCCCGATTGAGCTACGAGGACCGGCAGATGCTGTTTGTAGGCCAGACTTGGCTGCACGCGGCAATACGAAAGGAGCTCTATCACGCAGGAACTTAGTCACATCTGTGACGTCTGTTCGTCGACGTAATCGGACGGGCAGCCTGCGGTTCCCGTCAATTCGGTTCCCACAAACCCCGTTGCCGAGATGGATGGAGTGCGATCTAGTTACGCAACGTCCAAGTAGCTCAAGAAGACATCATACGCCTTTTCTGAAGACTCTTTGACGGTATCTCCTGCCTCCGAAGGCACCGTAATTGTGGCAATGAGGACTAGCTCGACTCTAGAGTCGACTCTGTCAATGCTCGTGGCCTTGCAGTAGTAGACCCTTGATACGTCTTCATCTCTGATTAGTTCGGGAATTCCAAGCTCAATTCTTTTCATCCAGATATCTTGCTAAGGAGTACAGATGTCGGCTACTCGCAAATCTCTAACATTCCTGTCGATTCAGTCGTTGCGCTGCACTTAGGGTCGTGCTCGACATCCGCACCGTAGCCCAGTGTATTTGCGCAAATTCATCGTCAACACTTTTGTACAGCGTGGACATATAACTCTAACCGATTGAATTAATGATGAAAAACTCTTGCCCATACGCTCTATAATTTTGGCACTTTTGTAATGCGTAGGAGTTTCGGGTCAAAGTAGTTGCGTGTCTTCGCCCTCGATTCAACTCGCCGCCAATCCGACCACATACTCATTGGTCAATTGCACCAAAGGGAGAAGATCGGGAATTACTTCTCCTCTTGAGGGTGCTGTCGGGGCCGTAATCAAGATCGGAAACGATGAGGTGCCCTGGTGTGCTTACAATGAACATGTTGCATTTGAACTTGGCAAGAGGATCGGCGCGCCGGTAGCAACGGGTGCGCTAGTCCAGACCGGACACGTCGTCTCATTCGCTAGCCTTGCGATTCAACTTGCAGGGGTGAAACTGCACAACGTCCCCAAGCGAGACTTGGCAAAGGCGATCGAATTGTATCCAGACTCTTGCGCGAGAATTCTTGCGTTCGATTACTGGATAGGCAATTGGGATCGTGGAAGCAACATCAAAATCTCGGTCTTGGGAAACGCGCTCACGTGCTTTGCAGCGTTCGACCATAGTCACTGCCTTCTTAGCATTTCTAACAGCCCAGACGAGAGCATAAAGCAATTGGCGGCGCGAGAGCCTGTTCCTCTTGCCCACCCATTCGAATCTTTTGTCCGCCTATTGCCCCTCTCAAACGCATTACAGAGGATTTCTGATATCCCGGATTATCAAATTGAAGACTGTTGTCGAACAGGAACACTCTTTCCGGAAGTGCCGGAATCGATCCAGGCAAAATTAGCTACCGCTCTAAGTGTACGGCGCGAGTTCTTGGCCAGTTTGATTTGGGGTTCTTAAGTGTTTGAGTCGCTGCGAGGAACGCAGCCAGTTTCGTCAGATTAGATGCTGACGCCAAATTATCTTTCACGAGGCTCCAGCTCGGTCGGCAATCCACGTCCATTTCTCATCGTGGGAAAGACGCTTGATCTTCCTTTCCTGGCGCATCGCTTCAGCACGATCTACGTACGGTACCGTAGCCAAGATTCTCGTCGGTGTATGCATTCGCGTAAACAAAGCGCCACGGCCTTTCTTGTGAACCTCAAAGCGTGCCTTGGGGTTTTTCGATATGCCCGTGTACAAGGCACCGTTTGAGCAAAGGAGCACGTAGACGTAACAGGTACTCACTCGAGCAACCCGCTATCGGCCAATTCAGTTGACACACGCTCATCCACGATACGCGCATAGTCGATTGCGGTCGGCAGCGTGACGCCTAGACCTTGTACGGCGACCTTGGGAAACCGAAGACCGTGCGAAAACGCATTCACCAAGGCAGTAGTATAGAGGTTTTGATAGTTAAGTTTGAACGGCTTCAGATATTCTCTAACCGAATATGGTGACGCGTGGTGACCACTTAATGTACTGGGGAACAGATATTCGCTCTCCCAGGCCTTCTCGCGTCTATAGACATCGCTTCGCTGTACCAGGTATCTATCCAAGACTGCACGAACCCGACTGTCGATCTGCAGCTCGTATTTTTGGATGGCAATACGGGCACCGCCATTTTTTGTGAGTGCAACGTCAGTCATTTTGATTTCGAGAACGCGCCTTAGCGGTTGCGCATAGAGAATCGCCAGAAGGCAAATTAGCGCATACTTGGTCTCGCCTCCCTTTGCGGCCAGCCAGTTCGTAATCAGTTTTTGAGACTCCTTTTCATTGATGTAGTACTTCAGGAATTGCTTCTGTTTTCTTGTCTCTATCTTGAGCCTTGAAAAAGTCAATTTAGTTTGATTGGCATACCTTAGGAAAACGCGAAGCGAGTCGCGGTATCCTGGCTTTTCGGCTAAGAATGAGCCTACGTCGTCTTGTGAGACCGACGAGAGGCTCTCGTGCCCCGACTGATCGAGGTGGCGAAACCAGCCAATCGCCGCAGACAGATAGGCAGCTACACTGCTTTCTGAGGGCTTCGGATAATCGCCGCTGAATCCCTTTGTGCGATTTTGGCGCTGATAACTTAATAGGTGATCGTAGTACTGGCGCACAGACTGCTCGTACCAAGCGCCTTTTGCGGCCGCGACTATGAGCCGCGATTTCCGTACGTATCTGAGGTTCTGCCAAGCGCGATTCGGCCGACGCTCGAGATACTTGTTCTCAACAAGAAAATTACGAATCAAGTCGTGCCTAAATGTATCTGTCAACGCGAAGGCTTCATACACGATTTCTATAGTTATCGTGTCTGGGCCTCCGCATAGCCGCTCAAGCTCTACAAAGAACCTGGTGTAGGCTTGAACGCGGTGGCTAATCCGCTTCACATCCCCCCCCGCGCGCAGCGAGGTGTAGTCAAAGAATTCAGAAAACAGTTCTTTCGCCCAGTTATTCTTGAGCTGTGATTGCGCCTCTTCGACTCGATTTGCCAATCGGCGTCGCCAATAGCATGAGTGGCATTGATCCTTGCTATGCTGTCTTCCCGGTTTTCCGCAGGTCGGGCAAATAAAAGGGGCTCCATTTCTCTCGGCGCACTTGGCACAAATGGGCTTGGCACTGTCATTCACACTGACGGCGCGTCGATGGTGGCCGCATTCAGCGCACGTTACGTGATTCTGCCTACGACACTTTTCGCAAACCTGTTCGGAGAAGCCCTGAGTTTTGTCTCGGGACAGGTATCTGCTCAGCCGGCCACAATTGGGGCATTTTCGTTTTGGACGAAAATGAGGTGCACAACTGGGGCATACCGCGCCGCCGTTGACAATCTTCCCCGCTCTCGGCGTCGGTCTATCGCATCGGATACATTTTCGTTCGGCGAGTCGGCACGGCTTGCAGAGCGCCGGACGCCGCCCACCTGGGGACTTCGTACGCGCTCCACACGAGTCACAACACACACTTCGAAAGATTCGCCGATAGCATCCTGCGCAATATCTTTTACTTTCCCACGTTGCCGCCGCCTTTCGAACAACAACAGCGCAACTGGCACAGTGTGTGGACGTTGCGACCAAAGCCTAGGTTTTCTCCGCGCTATTCTTGGGGGCGGAGAACGGCCGCACAGCGGGGCCCGTGACCAGCTCCTGAGAAACGTATGTTTTGGAAGATGGCGCGGTTTTACCGGCGGTCTTCTTGGATCGATTCTTCCGGCGACGCTTTCGTTTTGGGGCGTCCGGGTTCTTCCACAGATCGCCTGCTGTGCATTCGAGTACGAGCGTCAAGCCGTACATTAGCTCGTGGCTGACTCGCCTTGGCGCACCTGACACGAATGTTGACAAATGAGCGCTTGTTATGTGGACACCAACGTCCCTTAGCATCCGGTGCAACTCAGTTGCTGTTCGAATTCCGCGACCAGCCATTACCTGATGCAGGCACCATTGCATTCTTACGCCTTCATCTTCTGCCATTTATTCGCCCCTTTGATTCTTGTCCAGCTGTGACTCGATGACGTCTTGTATCTGTTTTTCGTAGAAACTGGTTTCGAAATACGTGTAGCTCTCAGTCGTCGCTGGAAAAGCGTGCCCTGCTTTTCGCTGCTGCACCTCGACGGTGGTTTGAAGGCGCCCGTGTGTTATCGAACTGTGCCTTAGGCAATGTGGTGTGAAACCCAAACCATCGAGATTTGCGTTCTCAAGATGCTTGCTAAACCTAGCGTTAATGGAGGCCGGACAGAGCTGATTGCCTCGCTCGGAGAGAAAAAAGGAATCCTCGTTTGGATCAGCGCGACGCGCGAAGAACGGCCGAACAAACTTTGTGTACCAACTTAGAATCGGCGGTAGATCCACGTGATCGATCTTTATAGATCGTTGTACCGGGCCACTGCCTTTACTGCCTTTTCCCCACACGAACATGCGTCCGAAATCGCCAAACTCTGGGTTGTTGGGGTCCGACATGAAGGAGTTCACCTTGAGTGTACGAATTTCGTTGCTCCTGGCAGCAGTTACGTACATTGTGTAGAACAGCGCTTTGTCTCTTTGGAGTGGCCGGAAGTCTTTTGATCCAGCGTCCTTCGCGAACGATATTTCTTTGTCTAACGAACTGAAGAATGCAAGAACTTGTTCTTGTGTAAGTGGCCTTCGAAAGGTCTTGGCTTCGTCTTCGACGATATGCGGCACAGAATTTTCAGGCGTTACGATTTGACGGAGCGAAGTGCGAAATTGTGACTCAACTTCGTGCGTGAATCTGGGGCTGGAGATCAGATAGTCCAGGAACTTCTTGATCGCACTTTGATACTTTCTTTGTGTGCTCTCCCCAAGCCGTCTCTCCACGCCAAGGTGGTAGCACCACCGGTCAAAGTCGTCCATAGTCCAACGCCACGGTGGTCGGCTGGAGAATGAGATGAATTCATTGACCACACGATGATCTTGTCGAACCGCCTTTTTGGTGTGACGCAATGCTCCGACTCGCCGGTTCGTCCAAGCTTCGCGCATTTCAAACAACAGCGATTCTTCTGCTTCCGGAAGATCTAGGTGATCGTCCGTTGACCAGACGAGACGTAATTCAGATTTTGTTTTCTTCGTCGTCATACATCCAATGTACTTGTTTGCCTCACTAAGTTAAGAATTGGGAGCACACTAGTATTTGCGTTAGCGTTAGCCTTAGATTGGTAGCTTTACCCTCGGTTTCCTAGGTTTAATCTTGGAAAATGAGGTTTAACCGAGGTGCATATATAGCAACATTAGAAGCTTCCAGAGCTGTTTTTCAGTGAGAAATCGCATAATTCGGGAGCAACTCTCTATTATTGACTGCCGAAATCTAGGATTCCGGCCATTTTCTTGGGTTTAGCCTTATCCGCCTTCCCACATATATTTTGTTTTTCAATAAGTTAAGCAGCGTGCGCAAATACTAGAAAAAATCACCCCTAATATTAGATAGAAGGAAGTTCATCCAGAAACAGAACGCCGTTGTGCGCGCGCGAGATCTCGCCGGGACTGAGCCTTGGCCCGCCACCGACCAGTGCGGCAGCCGAGGCTGTGTGGTGTGGCGCACGAAACGGTCGATTGAGCCACTGCGCTGCAATGGTTGGCATGCCGGCGACAGATTTGACGGCAGCG
>CAJQPL010000022.1 GCA_905480215.1 uncultured Woeseiaceae bacterium
ACGCTATCAATTCACTGTTGGCGAAAACATCGGTGCTGGCGATGTCCGCTACATTGACGACAAACAGCGCTGGGAGGCGGCCGCTAGAACCGGCCTGGCCGCGCCGTTTATTGAAGACATGCCGGGTGGCTATGAAACGCAGCTGGGTCGCTGGTTCAAGGGCGGCCGAGAACTCTCGGGCGGGCAATGGCAAAAAGTCGCACTATCACGCGCATTCATGCGCAGTGACGCTGATATTCTCGTTCTGGATGAGCCTACCGCGGCCATGGACGCATCATCAGAAGCTGAAGTTTTCGAGCACTTCCGCACAGCAAGTAGCGACAAGATGACCATCCTGATCTCACACCGCTTTTCAACTGTGCGGGCGGCAGCGCAAATAATTGTCATTCATCAAGGTAAGATTCTTGAACGCGGAAATCATGAAAGCTTGCTGGCCCAAGATGGGCAATACGCGCACCTGTTCAAATTGCAGGCGCGCGGCTATCAATAAAAGGAATTAGAGGCATGTTTGGCAGCGGACAAATTGCGGCACCACTAATAATGGCACTGACTATTGGCATTAGCCTGCTAGGTCTTTTAAAAATGCCAAAAATAATCGACGTTTGTTTATTCCGGCCGTATCACTTTCATCGCAAACCCGAATACGAAACCATGATTCTTAGCGGCTTCGTGCATGCCGACATGGCACATTTGTTTTTCAACATGTTTACGTTTTATTGGTTTGCTTTTCCAATGGAACGCTTTATCGGAACTGTCCCGTTCCTGATCTTATATTTCTTCGGACTCGTGCTTAGCCATACCTGCACCTGGTACAAGAACAAGGACGACCAAGGCTACGCATCACTCGGGGCGTCGGGTGCAATTTCGGCTGTTCTATTCGCCTATATCGTTTACTTTCCGACGCGCTCACTGTTTATCTTTCCGATACCGTTTCCAATCCCCGCATTCCTGTTCGCAATCGGCTATGTCGGATATTCTTATTACGCATCGAAGCAAAATACTGGGCGCATCAATCATGACGCACACCTGTGCGGTGCGATAAGTGGACTGGTGTTTGTCGCGGTGACAGACCCCGGCGCGTTCGCGCGCTTATTTTAGTGTCGCTGTTGAAAATCTAGCAGCGGTTCGCTGCCTCGAAAAGCGCCACATTCTTGTCGATATCGTAGGGACGCTCCTCAAGGCCTTCCGTTTCCCATTCACTGCGGTGCATGGCGAAAAAGTCGCCGCCGTAGACGTGGATTGCCGAGGTGAGTTTTGAGGTTGGGTTTGTCACTGAATGGATTACATCGTCGCCAAGTGGACGCACGTCTTTCGGCCCTAAGGACTTAGCACCAGCTGCTTCAATGCGACCGGCGGGATCATCCTTAAGCCGCCGCCAGAAAATATTGTCCTCGCGACCAGCAAAGACACCAATCACGGCCCACATATTGTGGTTATGCGGCATCAAAGTCATTTTCGGCGCCCACACGACGTTTAGAATGGTTAAGTCATCCGCAACATGAATTCGCTGGATACCGCCCCGCTCCGGATCGCCAACAGCCCTGCTCAGTGCCTTGGGGTCAGAAACCGCACGGGCCACCGTTTCGCGAACAGCTTTTGTCGGTGCTGAGTCCGCAACCGCTGCCTGACAATCGGCAATAAAATTATCCAAATTCATAGCAATCCTTAACTAGACATTTATTATTAGAAATAATACACGATAGACAGAAACTGTTAATCTTCATTTCAAATTCATAGAGGACAGATAACATGAGACTCCTGACTACCCTATTCGTCGTAACCGCCTGCTTTAGTGCGCATGCACAAGACACCCTTGAACAGAAGGTTCGTGCCGCTCAAGCGGCCGAATCACGTCCTCAAGCGGACGTCGACCGAGACAGAAACCGCAGACCGGCAGGGACGCTGGCATTTTTTGGCATGACTGACGACATGCGCGTCCTTGAGCTAATGCCAGGAGGCGGCTGGTATACACGTATTCTGGCGCCGGTTCTGGCTGAAAATGGTGAATTCCATGTTGCCGTGGGCACCGGTTATGTTGCCGAAAACATTGCCGGCACCGCTGGCTTTGAGAACGTTAATGTCGTAGAAACGAGTGACAATCTCCATCGACCTGAAGGCTCACGTTTTTATGTCATGGATGATTTCGAATTGGGGCTTTCAGACCTCGACATGGTTCTGACCTTTCGCAACCTGCACAATTTTGCACCTGAAGCGCGCGCGATGCTGAATAAACAGGTTTTCGCATCACTGCGAAGCGGCGGTTTGTACGGCGCGGTTGACCACACGATGCGGCACATGGAAGCAATGAACGGAGAGAACCGACGCCGACTCGACCCTGTCCTGGTTATAAAAGAAATGCTGGATATCGGATTCGAATTTGTTGGCTACTCAGATCTGCACTTTCGGCCCGATGATGAGCTCCGCTATGAAGTTGGGCGTCAAACTGTACGCGGCAATACAGATCGCTTCACGTTGTTGTTTCGCAAACCCTGATACTAATGCTCTCGGTTGAGGGCCATCAGAACTTCCAGGCGCTGCTGCGCGCGCCTGGAGTTCTGTAGGTCTCGAGGCTCAAGCATTTCGCAATCGTGGCGAATCATCTGTTCGATATCGACAGGATAGTGCCGACAGTCTTCTGGACGGTCATCGTAAATTTCGCAAAACGTCTTGCTACCGCAGGGTGATTGACGAAGCCAGGGACAGCGAGCGAAATACTCGTCTGTCGCAGGGTCGACCCAGATTCTTCCGTCGCTGGCGAAGCGAGCGATATCGGGACGGTAAGTTTCCCACCAGTCGATTTCATCCGCAGACGCAGATAAACCGCCATCGCCCGCAGTATCGCAGCACTTACCGCATGAGTTGCAGTCTTTCATGAGAAGCAAAGAGTAACAGACTGCGACCACTCGACTCCGATCATATGGCAGTGCACACTCTGTCAATGACTGTTGCAACGCACAACAAGGACTTGCTCTATGGGCTGAACGACAAGCCCGGAGTTCCGCAAAGTATCGCTGCTGCGGTGCAACATGTTCTGGCAAGTTTTGTTGGTATCATCACCCCTACTTTAGTGATTGGTTTCGCGTTGGGCTTGCAGAGCGAAATTCCCTATCTAATCAGCATGGCGTTGTTCGTTTCCGGCATTTCAACCTTCATTCAGGTGAAGACCTTCGGCCCGATCGGCTGCGGCCTGATTGCGGTACAAGGAACCAGCTTCGCATTTCTTGGCTCAATTCTCGCAGCGGGCGGAATAGCAAAAGCGCGCGGTGGCGGCCCAGACGACATCATTGCCTTAATCATTGGCGTCTGTTTTTTTGGTGCGTTTGTAGAGATTT
Source organism: uncultured Woeseiaceae bacterium (assembly GCA_905480215.1). GTDB lineage: Bacteria > Pseudomonadota > Gammaproteobacteria > Steroidobacterales > Woeseiaceae > UBA1847. Next base: position 3,333 of record CAJQPL010000022.1, read on the forward strand.
TTCTAAGTCAGTTTATCGGTCGACTGCGTCGCATTCTGACACCACTGGTTACCGGCATTGTGATTACCACGATCGGTCTGTCGTTGATAAAGCTAGCCATGACCGACATGGCCGGCGGATTTGGCAGCGACGACTTTGGGTCCCCCGTCAACCTGGCCCTAAGCGGCGGTGTATTGATAATTATTATCGCCATGAGTGCCTCAAACAACGCATGGCTGCGTCTGTCCGCCATTATCATCGGTATGCTGGTCGGCTGCATCGCCGCCTGGTTTACGATCGGTCTGAGTTTCGAACATCTAACTGGTCTACCCGCTGTGGCAGTTCCACAGCCATTTAAATACGGCTTCGCTTTTGACTGGGGTGCATTTATTCCGATCGCCATTATCTACTTATTGACGACTTTGGAGACATCCGGCGATTTGACGGCCAACTCCTTGTTTTGCCAATTACCGGTGTCAGGCCCGGAACATCGCAAACGCCTTGAGGGAGGCATTCTCGCCGATGGCGTCAATTCCTTAATCGCAGCTACCTTGAATACTTTTCCGAATACCACGTTTGGACAGAATAATGCTGTGATCCAGATGACCGGCGTCGCGAGTCGCTGGGTTGGCTACTACGTTGCAGGATTGTTAGTCCTGTTGGGACTTTTTCCAATAATCGGCGGGCTGGTTCAGGCCATGCCTAAACCTGTTCTTGGAGGCGCGACACTGATCATGTTTGGAACTATTGCAGCGGCTGGCATAAGAATCATTGCCAGCGAAACGATGGATCGTCGCAAGATGCTTATTACGGCCACTTCGTTTGGATTGAGCCTTGGTTTGATGATGGTTCCGGAGGTGCTCAATCAAGCGCCAACTCTCATCCAGAATATTTTCGGATCGACTGTTTCTACGGCTGGCCTGACCGCAATCATCATGGTGCTCCTGATTCCCGAAAACAGTATTTCTGAGGCTGACCAATGAGCGCTACAACCTGGCTCAGATCTCCAGCGGCCATGCTGGCCCCTGCAGATATCGACGCTGGTGGCGGCCTCGTTGTATGTGGCAACACCATCACCGAAATAGTCGCCAGCGGCGAGAAACCCGTTGGCGAATGGCAACATGAAGTCGACCTAGGCAACAGCGTTGTCCTACCCGGGCTCATCAACACACATCATCATTTCTATCAAACGCTGACACGATGCGTCCCCGCAGCGATGAACAAGCCCTTGTTCCCATGGCTGCAAACCCTGTACCCGATCTGGCGATCACTCGACGCACAGATGTTAGCGTCTGCAACCGAACTTGCTGCACTGGAACTGGTTCTGTCAGGCGCCACCACAGTCAGCGACCATCACTATGTGTTCCCGGCGGGACTCGAAGATGCGATCGACATTCAAGCAGAAGCGATTGGCAAAGTTGGCTGCCGTGCATTACTGACCCGGGGGTCCATGAGTCTTGGTGAGTCGCAAGGAGGCTTACCACCGGATTCAATTGTGCAAAGTGCGGATGTTATCTTGCGCGATAGCGAACGTGTCATCGACGCCTTTCATGACCCCGAGCCCGGTGCAATGTTGCAAGTTGCGCTCGCGCCCTGCTCGCCATTCTCCGTTAGCGCCGAATTGATGCTTGATACCGCGGCGTTGGCCGAGAGAAAGAATGTATTACTGCATACTCACCTTGCTGAAACAGAAGACGAGAACCGCTTTTGTATCGAAAAGTATGGGCTCCGACCACTCGATTATCTTGAGCAATGTAACTGGCTCAATGAGAGGACCTGGCTGGCGCACGGCATCCATTTCAACGCTACAGAAATCCAGCGACTCGGCGATGCCAATGTAGGCATCGCGCACTGCCCATCCTCAAACATGCTGCTCGGGTCGGGAATTTGCCCATCGGTAGATCTTATAAAAGCAGGCTGTCGATTCGGCCTCGCCGTTGATGGCTCTGCGTCCAACGACAGCTCCAACATGATTCAAGAAGCACGCCAGGCGCTCTTACAACAGCGTTTACGCTACGGACCTGAACAAATCCGCGCTGAAAACGTTCTGACGTGGGCCACGCAGGGCTCAGCCAGCCTCTTGCACCGGGAAGACATAGGCGAAATTCGAATCGATATGCAGGCTGATCTCGCAATATTCGACCTTCAAGAGCTGCGTTTTTCTGGCGTAGGCGACCCGCTCGCCGCGCTGGTGATGTGCGGTGCGCACCGCGCCAGCAGCGTAATGGTCGGCGGAAAATGGCTGGTTGAAAGCGGTACACATTCCCGATACCTTGAAAAGGAATTGATCGCTCGCCACAGCGAGTTGGCGAAAAAACTACAAACAGCTGTCGTCCACTAATCCAGCTTTAGCCCTCTCGTAGTAGTTATCGAATTATTCAACTGGAGCCTGCATGAGTCGCATTGATACTATGTTCCGCATTAGCGAACGCCACTCGAGCGTGCGTACCGAAGTCGTCGCCGGCATGACGACTTTCCTGGCTATGGCCTACATCACAGTCGTCAATCCTTCGATATTGTCGGATGCCGGAATGGACTTTGGGGCGGTGTTTGTCGCCACCTGTATTGCAGCGGCGTTCGGTTCAATCCTGATGGGCGTATTAGGTAACTACCCTATTGCCCAAGCGCCGGGCATGGGTCAGAACGCCTTCTTCACCTATGCCGTTGTGCTGGGCGCCGGCCACAGCTGGCAAACCGCCTTGGGCGCCGTATTTATTTCTGGCTTGATATTTATCGTGCTGAGTATCTTGCCGGTACGCGAATGGCTGATAAACGCGATTCCGCGCAACCTGAAACTCGGCATTTCCGCCGGTGTCGGTTTGTTCATTGGCTTCATCGCGCTACGTAACGCTGGCATTGTCGTCGACAATCCCGCCACCTTTGTATCGCTCGGACCTGTCACAGAATTCGGTCCCGCAGCTTGCCTGTTGGGGTTTGTAATTATCACTGCGCTTAGTGCACGAAAGGTTTCGGGCGCAGTCATCATTGGCGTCATGATTGCGACGCTCATCGGCTGGATATTTGGTGGCGCGGAATTTAAAGGCGTGTTTTCGGCGCCGCCGTCAATAGCCCCCGTTTTTCTACAGCTAGACATTGCCGGCGCATTCAAGCTTTCGATGTTAACAGTCATATTGACGTTCTTGCTGGTCGACGTTTTTGATACAGCGGGCACCATGGTCGGCGTCGCAACGCGGGCAGGATTGGTTGGTCCGGATGGCAAGCTACCCCACCTCGGCAAAGCACTCCTTTCTGACTCAAGCGCGACTGCCTTGGGAGCGCTTGTCGGAACTTCGTCTACGACGAGCTTTATCGAAAGTTCAGCCGGCGTCGAAGCTGGTGGACGAACGGGCTTAACGGCAGTAACTGTCGGCGTCTTGTTTCTCGTCTGTCTGTTTTTTGCGCCGTTGGCGCAAAGTGTCCCGGCCTACGCCACAGCCTCGGCATTGCTGTTCGTGGCATGCCTGATGACTCGACCACTAGCGGACGTGGAATGGGATGACCTGACTGAAAGTGCACCGGCCGTCGTGACGGCGTTATCGATGCCGTTAGCATTCTCCGTCGCAGATGGGATCGGACTGGGTTTCCTGAGCTATGTCGCTATCAAAGTACTAACTGGCAAGGCTAAGAGTTGCCCGCCCGCCGTCTACGTCATCGCAGCAATCTTCGCATTGAAGTTCGCGCTGCTATAGAACAATCTTAGATTCGGCGCAACGCAATATCGAGTGCTGCGATAATTTCATCAATGTCACTTTCCGCAGCGATCAGCGCCGGACTTAAAGCGATTGTGTTGTTATAACCAGTAATACTCCGATTCGTCTTACCGACGAGTACACCCTGAGCACTGCAATCCGCTACAACTTTAGCCGCAACACTTTCATCGATGGGCTCCTTACTCGCTCGATCTTTGACCAACTCGATCCCGGCAAACAAGCCCTTGCCGCGGACGTCGCCAACACAAATATGTTTTTCTTGCAGCTCCAGCAAACGACCCATCATGTAATCGCCCACCACCGCAGCATTCTCGACCAGACTCTCGTCTTCAATTATTCGCATGTTCTCCAGAGCTGCAGCGGCGCCTGCTGCACAGCCACCGAAAGTAGACACGTCGCGAAAATAATCCAGCGGATCGGACTCGTCCGATTTGAAAAGCTCAAAAATATCTTCTGTTGTAACGGTGCAGGAAATAGCCGCATAACCGGACGCGACGCCTTTGGCCAGCGTGACGATATCCGGCTTAACACCATAGTGCTCATAGCCGAACCACTTTCCCGTTCGCCCCATGCCACAGACGACTTCGTCGATGTGAATCAGGATGTCGTATTTTTGGCAAATTTCCTGAATCGTTTCCCAGTAGCCCTCGGGGGGTGTTATCGCGCCGCCACCTGCGGTGATCGGTTCCAGTACTATCGCGCCAACTGTGTCCGCACCCTCCTCCAGTACAACGCGTTCAAGCTCACGTGCCGCGCGTTCACCATAGTTGTCAATCTCGCCGTACTGACTTCGATACTCGCAACAGTGCGGCATCTCGACGAATCCAGGCGTATACGGCCCGTACTGCGCTCGCCGTTCGTTTTGGCCACCCGAACTCAAGGTCGTAATCGTCGTGCCGTGATAATCACGTTCACGATAAATAATTTTGTACTTCTTACCGTCGTATTTCTTGTGGGCAATCTGACGAACAATTTTATAAGCCTTCTCGTTCGCCTCCGACCCGGAATTCGAGAAGTAGACTCGGCTAAGGCCCGGCATCTTCTCGAGCAAGGCAGCTGCAAACTGTGCGCCCGGAATACTGCCGGCCGAATTCGCGAAGAAGCACATCTTCACCAGTTGCTCACGCACAGCATCGGCTATCGATTCGCGGCCATAGCCAACATTGACAGTCCACAATCCGCCCGAAACCGCATCGAGGAATTCGTTGCCGTTGATGTCACGAATGCGCATGCCCTTGCCTTCCACAACGATCATCGGGCCGGTTTGCTCGAATGACTTGTGTTGGGCCAGGTGGTGCCAGACAGAGTCGCGATCTGCCGCGGCAATTTTTTCAAGATCCAGGATGTTTTCAACGGCCGACATGCCTATCTCCAATACAAAAACTTATACAGTTCAATTGTGCCAGTGACTCACAACAGTTTAAACTGAATGACTCGCTGTTAGCGACGTAATAAGACAAATTAAACAAAGGACGACCAGCATGACTCGAATGACCCCCAGCGAAGCATTTGTGGAAACCATGGCCGCACACGGTGTGACGGATATGTTCGGCATCATGGGCTCCGCCTTTATGGACGCGATGGATATCTTCGAGCCCGCGGGTATTCGCTTTATCCCGGTGGTACATGAACAAGGTGCCGCTCACATGGCCGATGGCTATTCGCGCGTTAGCGGGCGCCAAGGTGTTTGTACCGGTCAGAATGGCCCGGGCGTCAGCAATTGCGTTACCGGCATTGCTGCGGCGTTTTGGGCGCATTCGCCGGTTGTAATCGTGACGCCGGAAACCGGCACCATGGGGATGGGGCTTGGCGGCTTTCAGGAGTGCAATCAGCTGCCGATGTTCGAAGAGTTCACTAAGTATCAGGCGCACCTGAACCACCCTGCGCGAATGGCAGAATTTACCGGTCGTTGCTTTGACCGCGCGCTCTCCGAAATGGGCCCAACGCAGCTCAATATTCCTCGCGATCTGTTCTACGGCGATATAGATGTCGATATCCCGCAGCCTGCATTTCTCGATCGTGGTCCGGGTGGCGAGCGAACGCTGGGCGAAGCCGCAGAATTGCTGAGCCAAGCCAAATTTCCCGTGATCGTCTCGGGTGGTGGCGTCGTGAATGCCGATGCGATTGAAGAGTGCAAGGCCTTAGCCGAACGTTTGGGCGCCCCCGTCGTCAACAGCTACCTGCACAATGATTCATTCCCCGCCAGCCACCCTTTGTGGTGTGGCCCATTGGGTTACCAGGGCTCCAAGGCCGCTATGAAGCTGATCAGCAAAGCGGATGTTGTTCTGGCCTTAGGGACACGTCTGGGTCCGTTTGGGACCCTGCCGCAACACGGCATGGATTATTGGCCCGAAAATGCGAAGATCATTCAAGTCGATGCAGACAACAAGATGCTGGGACTGGTAAAGAAAATCTCGGTCGGTATCTGTGGCGATGCTGGCGCTGCTGCACAATCCTTGCTGCAACGCATCGATGACAAGACACTTGTTTGCGACGCGACAAAAGATCAACGCAATAAGGAGATTCAGGCTGAGAAAGCCGCATGGGAAAAAGAGCTGGACGAATGGATTCACGAGAAGGACGACTACAGTCTTGAAGCGATCGCAGGTGCTGGAGACGGATTCCTGCATCCTCGGCAAGTTTTGCGCGAGCTCGAGAAAGCCATGCCCGACGACGTCATGGTTTCCACTGACATTGGCAATATCAATTCAGTCGCCAATAGCTACCTGCGGTTCGAGAAGCCGCGGAGCTTCTTTGCAGCAATGAGCTTTGGCAATTGCGGCTATGCGTTCCCGACGATTATTGGCGCCAAAGTCGCCGCACCTGATCGCCCTGCTATCTCCTACGCTGGTGATGGTGCCTGGGGCATGAGCATGATGGAAACGATGACCTGTGTTCGTGAAGACATCCCGGTAACGGCCGTGGTCTTTAATAATGGCCAATGGGGCGCTGAGAAGAAGAACCAGGTCGACTTCTACGGACGACGCTTCGTCGCTGGCGAACTCGATAATCAGAGTTTCGCCGGAATAGGCAAAGCCATGGGTGCCGAAGGAATCATTGTCGACAAACTTGAAGACGTTGGGCCAGCCCTGAGTCGAGCAGTCGATGCGCAAATGAACGATCGTAAGACTACTATCGTTGAGATTATGTGTACGCAGGAATTGGGTGACCCGTTCCGGCGGGACGCATTGTCGACTCCCGTACGCCATCTCGAAAAATACAAAAAGTACGTGTAGTCCAACGCCGATGTTGAGTAAAGCGCCGCACGTCTGCCCGCCAAGACTCTTGACGATGGCCCGATCCCGTGCAGCGCTCCGCACCGCCGTTGCGAATGCTGGCAGCCAGATCGCGATGGAGAGTGCGAAATTGGCAGTGGACGAAGGCATCATCGAGCCGGTTTTGATAGGCGACCTTGGCGACATCAAGAGTATCGCCACAAGCCTGCAGTGGGATTTGTCCGGTGTGCAACTCGTTGCGGCGGCCAACGACGTTGATGCTGCGAAGCTGGCTGCGTCACTCGCCGGTAGTGGCGAGGTTGCTGCGATCATGAAGGGTCACGTACATACAGACGATTTGATGCGTGCCGTGCTAAGCACCGAGGCGAAGCTGCGAACTGACAGGCGTCTGAGTCACGTCTTTCACATGACTGTACCCGGTGAAGACAGATCGTTGTGTATAACTGACGCCGTCATTAACGTTCTCCCGAGCGTTGCAGACAAGATCGATATTACGAAGAACTCCATTGCCCTGATGCATGCTTTGGGAAACAAAGATCCCGCTGTCGCACTTCTCTCCGGCACTGAAACGGCAAACGAATCAATGCCATCCAGTATGGACGCTGCCGAGATTGCAGCGCTCGCGGAATCTGGCGATATTTCGGGCGCACGCATTGCAGGACCGTTGGCGTTCGATATCGCCGTGTCGGCAGAGGCCGCTAACATCAAGGGCGTCAGCAACGCTGTCGCAGGAGATGCCGACGTACTGGTCGTGCCGAACATCGAGTCAGGCAATTTCCTCTTCAAACAAATGGTCTACTTCATGAGTGCAACTGCGGCCGGCATAGTACTCGGTGCGAAAGTACCCGTGATGCTCACATCTCGAGCAGATCCGCCGGTAGCGCGCTTAGCGTCCGCGGCTCTCGCGTCCATTTATCAATCGTTTAACAATCGGGCCTAAAACTACTTAGCCAGGGCTTGTTCAATTACCTGCACAATATCGGTGCAGTCTTGCACCGTAAGAGACTGCGGAATTCGGATATCACATAAGTGATCCAATATCGAGATAGTTTCTTTAACTGATTGTTTATTATTAATATAATTCCAATGATTTAGTGTGCTCGTGAAGCCAACGGCCTGCGGCGCACCAAACCACTTAATGTCGACGCCAGCCGCCTTGCAGGCATTAATGAACGCCGGAAATTCGGTCGTAGCAAGATCCGTCACTGAAAACTGGATAGAGGACGGAACGAACGCCTCGTCACAAGCTCGATCAGGAACGCTAACTCCCGTTACCTTTTTGAGTAGCTCGGCAAGCACTTCATAACTCGCACGCCATTGCGCGCTGCGCTCAGCGAGCAAGCCTATCTGCGGCCGTGCAACAGCAGCGGTGAGTTCGTGCATTCGCATGCTGAAGTTCGGAATGTCATTGCGATATTTCTCAAATATTTCGAGCGACGGACGAGCACCGTTTTGGGCATACAACATGTAACTACCGGAGTAGAGAATCGCCTTCGCCGCCACGTCCGCATCATTGCTTATGAGCATGCCACCCTCACCAGCATTAATGTGCTTGAACGATTGCAAACTAAAGCAGGCGATGTGACCGAATGAACCTGACAACCTGCCATTCCAACTCGCGCCCAGGGTGTGGGCACAATCCTCGATAAGCAGAATGTTATTGTCAGCGCAGATCCGGGTAACTACATCCATATCGGCTATATGTCCGCGCATGTGAGACATCAAGAAGACTCTTGCGCCGCCGCGTGCTTTAGATTCAAGGTCCTGCAGGCTGACACAGTAGTTCGCATCACAATCAACGAAAATCGGCTTCGCCCCAGCATGCTCGATCGCGCCGGGCACTGGCGCCAGGGTGAACGCATTGACGAGCACCTCGTCACCGAACACTACACCCGCACTCTTCAGCGCGACGAACATGGCACTACCGCAGGAATTCAACGCTGCGGCATAAGAGGAGGACATATACGCAGCAAAATCGCGTTCCAGTGCCGCAACCTCTGATTCGCCTGCCGAAAACTCACCGTAGCGAAACAATCGACCACTTTGCATGATGTCGTTGGCGCGATCGATTCCGGACTGGGGAATGGCGACCGGTTCCGATAGATCCTTATCCAGCTTTTTAGTCACAAACCGTCACTCGTCATCCGTCCAGTGAACAACATCTCCGCCAAGATCGTAGTCGCGCTGCGGAAAGTACTTCTGCAGGCGGACGTCCCCGCTACGTGCATGCCCTTCCATCCCTTCGAGACGTGAAATTCTAGCCGCTACCGGCGCCACCTCATTCACGGCATCACGATTCATGCGTTGATAGCTAACAAGCTTTATGAACTTTGACACGCTCAAACCGCCGGAGTATCGAGCTGCACCACGTGTGGGAAGAATGTGATTGGGACCTGAGCACTTGTCGCCAAACGTAACCGTCGTCTCTTCGCCAAGAAAAAGTGAACCGTAGTTCTTGAGTTTCCCCAACCACCATTCGAGGTCTTCGGCCTGCACATGCAAGTGTTCCGGCGCATAGTCGTCGCTGACCTTGGCCGCTTCTTCGCGACCTTCCACGACAACGATCTCGCCATAGTCTCGCCAGGCATTAGCAGCAACGCCACGCGCCGGCTCCGGCAATGCCGCTATCGTACGCGGCATTTCTTCAAGGACCCTGATAGCAACTTTTTCTGATGTCGATACCAGCCAAACGGGCGAATCGACACCGTGCTCTGCCTGGCCCGCCAAATCTGCGGCGATTATTCTGGCATCAGCCGAATCATCGGCAATAACCAGACTTTCAGTCGGGCCTGCAATGACGTCGATACCCACCTTCCCAAATAGAACCCGTTTTGCCTCAGCCACGAATCTATTACCGGGTCCGACGATGACATCAGCTTTCTGCCCAGTGAATAAACCGTATGCCAGCGATGCAACGCCCTGGACCCCGCCAGCGGCCAACACCTTAGTCGCGCCGGATAATTGCATGGCGTACAGGATTGCCGGATGTATGCCAGATGTTCCGCGAGCCGGCGTCGCAGCGATGATGTTCTCGACACCCGCTGCTTTAGCAGTCGCAATGCTCATGATGGCTGACGCGGCGTGCGCATATCGCCCACCCGGCACATAACAGCCGGCGGTTGAAACCGGAATCAATTTTTGGCCAACAATCAGGCCGTCACTCAATTCAGATTCAAACTCCTGCATCGAGTCACGTTGCTGACACGCAAAGTTGCTGACACGTTGATGCGCAAACTTGAGATCATCCTTAACGCTCTGCGGAAGCTTTTTAACGGCGCTGTCAATGCTCTCGCTCGAAACCAGGACGTCGCCCTGCCAGTGATCAAAACGTTCATTCAGCGCTCGAACGACTGACTCACCACCGTGCTCTATGTCCTGCAGCAGCTTCAAGACCGTATCCTGAGTCTCGAGGTCAGCGGCTGCTTGCACCGGATTCGAACGTTTCAAATATCGCAAATGCCAGAACTCTTTATCGACCCAGGGTTGCCTGAACCTGCTCAAAGCGCGCAGGAATAGTTACTTGCACTATAGTACTATAGGTTGGATCAAACCCCGAGAACTCTGGCCAATGCGGTCATTAACACTGATTCTCGTTTTTACGCTCACCAGCTGTGCAGAGAACCAACTGGCATCTCACACGTCGTCGGTGGTGAATTTGCGCGTCGCGATGGTCAATTGCTGCAAGATAGTTTTCCTGGAAAGCGAGTACTCAAATAATTAATCCGGAACATGTTTCGACATCAAGCCTAGCCGCTTCGTCTCTGAGCATTGCGGAAACACTCAGGATCAGTCCGGTCGCGCGTGCTCTCGATATTGTCGGAGACCGTTGGTCGTGGATTATCCTGCGCGACCTGTTTCTGGGTCACCGGCGTTTTGAAGACCTTCGCAGACAGAGCGGTATTGCACGCGGCACCTTAACATCGCGCCTCAATTCTCTTCGCGAGCATGGCATTCTGTATCGAAATCCGTATCAGGACTCACCAACTCGATACGAATACAGACTCACCGATAAGGGACTCGGACTGTACCCGGTCGCGCTCATGATCTGGAGTTGGGAACACAGATGGCGTAGCGATAACAGTGAACTCCCCGGCATGCTCACTCATCAAACCTGCAATCAATCGACGATCCCAGAATTACGCTGCAAGACATGCAGGCAGGTTGTGTATCCGAACGACGTTAGCAGTTTTGCCGATCCCGAAGCTGTTCTCGATTCGACACACAGGCGAACGACGCAGCGACGTCGCCGCACAAAAACTCAAAACTCGGATGCTGTGGATGAGTCATTTTTTGCAGCACTCGATGTAGTCGGTGACCGTTGGACCGGAATGATTATTGCTGCAATCTGGTTTGGCCAGCACCGCTACGATGATATTGCCAGTGCTATCGGAATCGCTACCAACATTCTGGCAGACCGCTTGAAGCATCTGACCGCGAGCGGCATCCTTGAGAGACGGGCCTATCGTAGAAGCCCGGACCGCCATGCATACCGCCTGACAGAAAAAGGGCACGACCTTTACGGGTTCTCAGTAATGCTGCATCAATGGGGCAAGCGTTGGTTGTTGAGAAAGCGCGTTTCAAGCATTGGTCTTGAACATTGTTGCGGGACTCAATTGACCTGTGAGGTTGTTTGTAGTGCTTGTCACGAACCGTTGGCAAGAGGCACTGTTGGCTACGCCAGCGACAACGCTTAGCCTTGTTCCGAACTCTAGTTCTATAACTCTATAGCCGCGTTATATTCCGCAGTAATTTTTTCGGCAAGTGAGCCCACCGTATAAATCTCATGTACAACTTGCGCTGTAGGTCCGGCCGACCAAATATCCTTCCAGGCTTTAACCTCATTTTCCGGCCCACCGAGATTCATGCCATTGCCCGGTTCTAAATTGTCGGGATCGAGGCCGACCTTAGTAATACTGTCACGCAAATAGTAAGCGGGCGCACCACTAAAAGAGTCAGTTAAGACAACATCATCGGCTCCTGCGTCAACGACCATTTGCTTGTACGGATAGGACGCAAGGCTCTCCTCAGTCGCTATGAAATGCGTACCCATGTACACGAGGTCAGCGCCAAGCACTTCGGCGGCGCGAACTCCCTGACCGTTGCAAATACCGCCAGCCGCAATAATGATGCCGTCGAAAAATTCACGTACTGCAGGTATGAAGGTGAAGCCGGTAACGTGACCGGTATGACCTCCCGCACCTGCACTCACTAGTGCCAGCCCGTCAACACCTAGCGCTGCTGACTTTTTAGCGTACTCAACACTGTTGACGTCCGCTATTACGACCCCGCCGTAAGCATGGACTCGCTCAATAACCTTCTCTGGACTTCCAAGCGCGGTAATAACAATGGGAGGTTGGTATTTCTCCAACAATGCGAGTTCCTCGTCCAGACGTGGGTAGGTTCTGTGAACCACCAGGTTCACCGCCCAGTCGCCCTTGATTTCGCCGCTGACGGGTTCGTTTGCGACCGCGCTTATTTGTTTAAGCCAATCTTCAAAATCAGAAATTTTACGGGCGTTCGGCGCTGGGAATGCTCCGATCAAACCTGAGCGAACGGCTGCGATGACCATCTCAGGCCCTGAAACCAGAAACATGGGTGCAACGATTACAGGAGCAGCAAGCTTTTCTTTTATGCCGTTTAGGCGCTCTCGTGCATTCATCAATCTAAACTCGTTCAATAATCGTTGCGGTTCCGATGCCAGCGGCACCGGATATCGCGACCAGGCCTTTTTCCAGGTCACGCCGCTCGAGTTCGTCGAGCAAAGTTCCGACTAGAGTTGCGCCGGTCGCGCCCATTGCATGACCGAGCGCGATTGCGCCGCCGTTGACATTGACCAACGCCGGATCGATATCCAAGTCGCGTGAAAACTTAATACTCGTTGACGCAAATGCTTCATTAAA
>CAJQPL010000023.1 GCA_905480215.1 uncultured Woeseiaceae bacterium
CCAGGCGATTCGATCGCCTAAGTGCACCGCCGCTCGGGTCAGTGCAAGGACATCGATTATCTCCGGGAGGTCCGTGAGGCGATCAATTTCAATTGCCCTGTACGGTATGCCGGCGTCGCGCAAATTTGCAAGTAACTGTGGGAGTTGCGTGCGGCCTCGGACTAGTACTGCCATGTCATCGTCGGAATTTTCTTTGAGTACCCTGGCTATGACTTCCGCACCTGCGACTGCTTCCGTGTTCTTGTCAGCCGTAAAAAGCGGGTGCACGATACATGCCCCCTTCCCCTGTTGCTGTGGTACCGAAATCGCATTCGAGTAGGACACTGCACTTCGCAATGGATCGTCTTCGGCTGCAAGAATCGAAGGAAAAACCGCATTGAACCAATCAACAAGCTGTTCGCCTGAGCGAAAGTTTCGGCGTAGCAGCAGTGGCTCTAACTGCACTTGCCCAATGCCAAACTCCTGAGCCAGAAGGAATTGTCCAACTTCAGCATTGCGGAACCGGTAAATTGATTGCATTGGATCACCAACGCAACACAGACTGCGCCCGTCGCCTGGTTGCCAGCCGCCAACCAGAGTTTCGAGCATTCGGTACTGTGATGCCGATGTATCCTGCATTTCATCGACCAGCAAGTGCTTTATTTGATAGTCCAGTAGCAAGGCTATATCGCCTGGAGCTTCCGGCGTGCCTAAGGCGCTGGCCGCGCTAATTGCTACATCGACATGGTCGGCAATTCCACGCTCGCTAAACAGGCGGTTCAACTCTATGACCGCCAATGGCAGGATGCGAAATAGAGCCAGCAATACCCGCCACTGTTCGTCGCTATAGCTAACCGGTGGCAACGACGTAATGCCATGCAGGGTTGCGGCGAGATTTGCGTCTGCGGCCATAACGCCCAGAAGCGCCTTCATCGCCAGCTTTTTTGCCTTATCGTCTATCGGAAAACCCTGTCGCTTATCAACCTGCTTTCGAAACTCGCCTTTTTGCGTCAGTAACAGTTCAGCAATACCCTTCCATTGCTGCATTGCCTCAGGATTAGCCGCAGGAAGCTCGGTTAAACCAACCAGGGAACTGACACTGTCCATCGCTGCGCCCGCCTCCACAAGCTGGTTCGCGCCATAGTCGAGCAAACCGGGCAAGTCTGCGTAGTCAACTTTGCTTAGCCCTGTGAACGCCCGTTGCAGGTGGCCGGTTACCGCCAGCTCGAGGCTCTCCTCGAAGCGCTGTCGCAAAACATCAGCGTCGACGTCGGACAATTGTCCACTGCCGATAAACGGCAGCCATTGATCACGGGTCGCGAGCATCTGCGATAGATATGAAACGTATAAGCGAGTGTTGTTATCCACATGCTGTAAGACTTCAACCGTTGCGGCGCGCAGGTGGCCGTCGTCGGCGAGATAGTCGAGTGTCGCGATTGCCGCGGCCTGATTAACAGCGAGCAGTTCAGCCGCGACAACGATTCTCGATCCTGTGCCGTTATCACGCAGTAACTGACTTCTGGCGATGGATGCGTTTAAAGCATCCAATGTCAGAATTCGTAAGCGTCGCGGATTACCAATAACGTTCCACTGCAGAGTATCGCTTTTTTCCAAAGCGGCAAAAGCGAGCTTAAATGTGGTGCGTTGATGCTCTTCATGAGGCTCTATGCCCCCACGTGCAAGGTTTAGCGCTTCAAGGACCCTGAGCTGCATCTCTGCAGCGGCCTTGCGCGTAAACGTAATCGCAATCACCTCTTCAGGATTGTCCACGACGGCGAGAAGACTCAGAAAACGTTGGATAAGCAACTCGGTTTTACCCGAGCCCGCCGGCGCCTGAATAATAAATGAGCGAGTTACATCGAGGGCATCGGTACGCGCCGCCTGATCATCACTGAGAAGATGCTTATCCATCATCACGCACCAATTCTGTATAGCGTGTTAAGAGGTTCATCGGACGCGCGGCTTGTACCCCTTGCTCGATATTGATTCGAACGTCGCCAGCCTGCAGGTTCTGACAGGCCAATGTAATTTCGGCTTTCACTTGTTGTAGAAAATCAGGCCATTTATCCATATCGGTATAGCCAAACCCGCTGCCGTCAAAGGAAATTTCACGGCTGTCGATATTCACCAATGCTAATGCGGAAACCGGTGCCTCAGTCGCACAGGCGTAGACAAACAACTGAATTTCCTGCACTTCGTTACGCCGATTTAGCAATTTTTTCTTGGCGCCTGTTTTGTAGTCGAGAATTGCAATCCCACCGTCTTCGCAAGCATCCAGCCGGTCAAAACGCAGCGGTAGTCGAATATGTCCGGAGATAAATTCGAACTCGCCCTCAACGCTGAGTACCTCGAATTGGCCGCGATCGCCGTCCGCGATGACGAATTGCCGCAGAAGTTTTGCCAAGCGTTTTCGCTCAAGAATCAATAATTGACGCAAAGTCGTGTCGGTATTTTTTTCGTGGCGAGAGAAGGCGTAGTCCACCGCAACGATGATTTTTTCTGCCAGTTCGGTTTCTTTCCAGGAATGAATTGTCTCGCTACTGGGTCGATCGATATACAGCTTGTAGAGCGCATCATGTATCAAATTGCCACGCATCGGCGGCGGGATACCAACAGCCTGTGGATAAATTTGCTTCGCGCCGAGGCGGCTTCGTATGAATGCGCTGACTGGATCGTTCATTTGACGCTGAATCGCAGCCGCACCGCCCGATATCTTTTCGCTGGCGTCTACAACAGGAACATTGTCAGCGATGATATTTGTCATTCCTAAAGCCGTCATCGACGACGCGTTCCAACCAGGGTCGTCGTAGCTAGCGTCTTCGAAGCTCGTGATAGCCGCCAGCAGATTGCTGACAGTTTGCTCAGCATCGTCCTCTTGCGTCGCAAAACTGCACACCACGGTTGGTGCTGATGACAGCAAACGGGACAAGACCTGTTCTGCATACCTCAGAGTGTCAGCAGGCGTGCAGTCGGGCATGCTGTGCTTTTCCTGAAGACGCCGCGAAAGTAGCATCGACCTGGTGCCGGCCGGCGGCCAATTGGCACTTGTCAGACCGCTTATCCATAGTGCGTCGAATTGAGAGCCGGATGCTTCCAACGCGCCAATTAGTTGAATGGATGCATTGACTGATTCCGGTTGAAAAACTGTATCGGCTGCGAGTAGTTCAATACGGCCTAACGCAGTTGCCGCGGACATTTTTGGACTGACCAGTGACAAGCGAGCGAATTCGTTTAGAAGTTCCCGCCAGCGATTGAGCAGCTGGAAACTCGCGCTGTCCAAAGAGCTCTCTCCTGGCCAACCCAGAAGTCGCAAAGTCTCATCTACAAATACTGCCCAGTCTGCTGGGGATGCTGCGTCCGGAACTTCCCGCCGGCGTTTGCTAAACGCGGCGAGACGCGATGACCAATCGTCCCCTTCGTCATTCTCATCCTGACTGCGAAATTGTGACGTGACCATGGAGGGTGTCCATGCGCGATCTGGCATTTGTCTGAGTTTTAGCTCCAGCTGGTGTCTACCCGAGGTGTCCTGAGCCCCCAGCAGCGGTGATCGCATCAGCAAGCCGACGTCACTGGAGTTCAGATCATTGATCAACCAACGAAGTGCGCTTAATGCGATTGCAATTGCAGGATAGTCGGCCAGCCGACGACCATAAGACACGTTGACAGCAGCGAACAGCGATTGATGTCCGTATTGCCAACCCGGTGTTGCTCCTTCGCGGACATGCCGTGTTATGACGTCCGCGGCACTCTCCAGACCGCTTGCGACTATGGCAATCCTGGCATCTGGATTGTCATCGATACACCGCCGTGCCCATGCTCCCGCAGCGCGTTGCTCTGCCACACTGCTTTCGAAGGCGTGCAGAAATGCTTGATCAGCAATCTCGACTTGCGGTGCATTGCGAACTACAAGACCAGTATTCTGCATGGCATCAGCAATAGCGATTGTAACTGGCCGCTGACGATCAAATCCCGCAAAAGTATGTACGCCTGTTAACGTAACGCGCCTGGTCTTAATCATGTCGAGAACGAGCCCACTCAAACCTGCGTCGTCGACCATGTTCTCGTGCTGTAAAAGCCCAAGATAGCGCCCGGCCGCCTTCGCGAAGGCCTGCTGCTCAACGCTTTGCGCCATGCGCGCCACTTCTGTGATTGAAACCTGCCAATCGGCAAGACGTTGCCAGGCGTCACGAGACATCTTGACGAGATTGCCTAGCCTTACATCGTCGCCAATATCCTTGCGCCAGCATTTCTCCCAAAGCCATTGGCTTTGATGTGCATTGATACGGGTTGCTATTGAGGCTTGCTCATGTGCGCCGCTTACGGTCGCTAGCAGCCAATCCTGCAATGCCATAACTCTCGGGCTTTCCCAGGCTGTGATCCGCCTGTCTTGCTGCTGGAGCGCATATTCCTGCTTTAGATGCCGCGCCAGGCGACGATTCGCCGTAACGATCGTTCCTGATTCAAGCAGAGATTCCGTTAGCCACTTGTACATGGGTCAGCGGCGTTGCTCCAGACACGCCTCGATACGATCAAAGACCATATTCAGCGTGTCACAATCCGGCAAGGTCGTTACCCGAAAATGATTGCTATAAGAGGTATTAAAACTGCTTCCCGGGGCAACTAGCACATGATGGTTTTCCAGCAGGTCGAGCGCGAACTCCTGATCATCGAGCTTACCGTCAAATTGATCATCGAGACGTAAGAAGGCGTACATCGCTCCCATGGGTTTTTCTACGTGCAAGTATTCGCTCGCGGCAACGCGTTCGAGCAGGGTTTGTCGCGATTGATACAGTCGCCCACCGGGAGTTACTAATTGCTTGATACTCTGAAAACCGCCAAGCGCTGTTTGCACAGCCCACTGACCGGGAACATTACTGCATAAGCGCAACGCAGATAGTAATTCCAGGCCTTGCAGATAATCGGCGGCTTTTTCCAGATCGCCGCTAAATACGCACCATCCAACTCGATAGCCACAGGCTCGATAGACTTTCGATAGTCCGGAGAATGTCAGGCAGACGGCATCGTTTACCAAAGTCGCCATTGGAATGAATTCGGCATCGTCGTAGACCATTTGATCGTAGATTTCGTCCGACATGATGACTAAACCGTGTCTCTCAGCGAGATTTACTATCGATCGCAATGTTTCTCTTGAATAGACCGCGCCGCTAGGATTATTCGGGTTAATGACAACAATCGCCCGCGTGTTGGCGGTGATGAGACTCTCTATTTGCCCGATATCAGGCTCGAAAGCATCATCTACGGCGCAGTTGTAATGGACCGCTCTGCCACCATTCAGCGTTACAGCAGCACTCCACAGAGGATAATCAGGACTCGGCACGAGCACTTCGTCCCCGGGGTCGAGAAGTGCCCGTAATGACAGGTCGATAAGCTCACTGACGCCGTTGCCTATAAACACCTCGTCGACAGATACCCCCTGGATGCCGCGGCTCTGTTGCTGCATGACCACCGCTTCACGTGCCGGAAAGATACCTTTCTGGTGACTATAGGGTTCCGCCTGACTGAGATTTTCGATCATAGCCAGGCGCAGGGTCTCCGGCGTGCGGAAGCCGAATATTCCCGGGTTGCCGATATTCAAGGACACGATTTCATAGCCACGCTTCTCAAGTTCCATTGCGCGGTTTGCGAGTTTGCCACGAATCTCGTAGCGAACTTCTCGTAGTGCCTGGCTACTTCGAATATTTATGGAGGCAAAATCGGATGTGGACATAAATTCTCTGCGGTAATTTGGGTAATCGAAAAAATCGCGTCAGAATACCCCAAGCATTTCCGCAATACCTCATTTCCGTGACGCTTCTTATCGTATTAGCGTTGCGCATAAAAAAACCCAGCCAACCTTGCGGTTGACTGGGCGGGTCCGCACGGAGATTGCGGATTGCGTGACTCAGTCGCTTTGGGCAGCTGGGTCCAGCTCTTCTACCTCTGCTCCCTTTACTTCTCTAGGTGCAGGTGTTTGTTTTATTTCCGGTTCTTTCTTGCCAAACCGAATGAGCAAATCTTCGAGTTCCTCGGTGCTTAGCTGTCTGAGCGATTCGATTCCAATCGATTCAAGACCCATGTCACCTCTAAAGGTGATGTCGGCAAAGCGCGCACATATACGGCCTGTTGGTGCGTCAAAAGCAATGCCGTTCGTCGATCTGAGCCCTCTGGCAGGGCGCCTTAGTGTTGCATGATAATTTCGGCGCCCGCTTCCCTCGATGATCAGGTTCGACTCGTCAAGTACGCTATATCCTCGGACACTTGATCTTGAGATGCAATCTGCGCGTTTGCTGTCGCCCGTCTCAAGACCCTCTTCCGTAGTCTCATCTGAGCCTGCACAACCTAATAATACACTTAAAGAAAATAATATAACCATCTGTTTATAAAGCATATTCATATCTTCCTTTTATGTTCCTTACTGGAACGTATAAGCTTATTTTCGGCGACAGCCCAAATACCAACATTCATCTTGCTGGTAGATTAAGTTTACGACATATCCGCGACCTATTTGACCAAATTCCGTCTTTTCGTTCCTCACTCTGGGCGCGATTCTTCAGGTCATTTGAAAGGGTCTTGTGCGTGCCCCTTGGGTGTTGGACAATACGCGGCCGCAGATTAAGGTTTGCGGTGAAACCACGCGATTATAGGGAGCAATTCAGTGCAAAAAATTCTGGTCGGCTTGAAACGAGTCGTCGACTACAACGTCCGCGTTCGAGTCAAGAGTGATGGCAGCGGTGTTGAGACGGATGGCGTAAAAATGAGTATCAACCCGTTTGATGAAATTGCGCTGGAAGAAGCATTGCGCATCAAGGAACGCGGTGAGGCCGAAGAAGTTATTGTCGTCTCAGTAGGTGCAAGTGAAGCGCAACAGCAATTGCGTACCGGTCTCGCGATGGGTGCGGACCGGGCTATCCTGGTTGATTCGCAAGAATCGCTAACGCCGCTTGATGTTGCGCGTATCTTTAAGGCCATCGTTGACCGAGAAAGCGCTGAACTGGTGATTCTTGGTAAACAGGCAATTGATGGCGACAACAGCCAGCTTGGCCAGATGTTGGCCGCAATTTGGGGTCGACCTCAAGCGACGTTTGCATCGAAGGTTGAACTCGCTGGCAACAAGGCCAGCGTGACACGTGAGGTTGATGCCGGGCTCGAAACAATTGAAATTGACCTACCCGGCGTAATTAGTGTCGATCTGCGCTTGAACGAACCGCGTTACGTGAAACTGCCAGATATTATGAAGGCGAAGAAGAAGCCTCTGGACCAGTTGTCGATCGAAGAGCTCGGCGTAGAAGTCGCTGCTGGAATCAAGGAAGTAACCTACGAACCGCCTTCTGAAAGAGAGCGCGGCGTTATGGTTGATGATGTCGCAGGGTTAGTGGCGGCACTGAAAGATAAGGGATTAGTCTGATGTCAAAAATACTGGTTATAGCTGAACATGATGGCAGCAGCCTGAATCCAAGCACAGCAAAGACAGTTGCTTGCGCCGCTTCAATCGAAGCGGCGGAAATTCACGTTGTAGTACTTGCCGCAGCAGCGGCGGCGGTGGCAGGTGAAGCTGCGCAGCTCGACTCTGTTGCAAAGGTTCTAACTGTCGAAGGTCCTGAAAATGAGCATGCACTGGCCGCAGTACTGGCGCCACAAATTGTTGCTTTGAGCGCTGGGTACAGTCATGTATTCGGACCCTCTACGACCTTCGGCAAAGATCTAATGCCGCGTGTCGCGGCGCTATTGGGTGTCAATCAAATTAGCGACATTATGCTGGTGCTGACAAGCCACAGTTTCAAACGTCCGGTTTATGCCGGAAACGCGATTCTCACAGTTGAAGCTCCGGCCGATAAAGTGGTTGTCGCGACGGTCCGAATCGCTTCGTATGCTGCTGTTGCTGACGGCAATAACGCGGCAATCGAAAGCGCGACTGTCGATGCAGAGCTGCCCGATCACACACGCTTTGTTGGCGTCCAGTCGGGAGCAACGGATCGGCCTGACTTGCAAACGGCCGCCAAAGTCGTTTCCGGTGGGCGTGCGCTAGGCAGCGCCGAGAGCTTCGACATTATTTATGCACTTGCCGATAAGCTTGGTGCCGGAGTCGGTGCATCGCGAGCGGCTGTCGATGCGGGTTATGTCCCCAATGAAATGCAAGTGGGTCAAACCGGCAAGATTATTGCGCCGGATTTGTATCTCGCAATCGGAATATCGGGCGCTATTCAGCACCTGACGGGGATTAAAGACGCAGGAACAATCGTCGCGATCAACAAGGATGAAGAAGCACCGATTTTCGAAGTTGCCGATATCGGCCTGGTCGCCGATTTATTCAAGGCGATTCCAGAGCTGACTGAAGCCCTCGATTAGAGGGCTTGCAGGATTGCTTCGGCCTTACTGACTTCGAATTGTCCAGGAGCTTCGACCGCTACGTGGGTAGCGACACCGTCATCGACGATAATGGCGAATCGCTGGCTGCGTGTACCCATACCGAAACCGCTGGCATCAAGTTCAAGGCCGAGTGCTTTCGCGTAGTCGCCGTTGCCGTCAGCCAGCATCATGACGTTGTCACCAACTCCACGATCCTTACCCCAGGCATCCATTACGAAAACGTCGTTGACAGCCATACAAGCGACCGTATCGACGTCTTTGCCACGTAGAGCATCAGCCTGATCAACAAAACCGGGCAGATGGTTCATCGAACACGTGGGAGTGAATGCCCCGGGAACCGAGACCAGCACAACTTTCTTGCCCGAAAAAAGGTCATCTGTTGAGATTGCGCTGGGTCCAGCTTCGGTCATTGTGCTGAAAGCGCCGGAAGGCATTTTCTCGCCTGCGGAAATAGTCATTTTTGAGTGCTCCTGTTGGGGATCTAGTAATCGTTGTCCGCGACATGTACGACCAATCCATCCAATTCATCTGACACCTCGATTTGGCACGTCAGGCGACTGTTGTCTTTACGCTCGAACGCCGCATCTAACATGCTGTCTTCCATGTCATCCATTGCGGCTACTTTATCGATCCACGCTTCGTCAATATAGCTATGGCAAGTGGCACAGGCACATGCGCCGCCGCATTCGGCGACAATGCCATCGATGTTATTATTGATGGCACCTTCCATGACTGTATAGCCATTTTCGACTTCCACTTCATGTCGTTTGCCGTCTGCAGTGACATAGATAATTTTTGGCATACTAATGTTTCCGTTGCTGCTAAAGCGCGCAATAATAAGGGCGTTGACCGTTAATGGTCAACGCCCTGTTGATTCTAATTCGATTCTTAAAGGTGCGAAATGCCTATTTAGGCTCGGCCACTGTTGGCGCGGCGCTCGTCAATTTCCTTACGCTTCTTTTGCGCAGCTTCTTCAGCTAAACGGATTTGGCGATTTCGTTCGACCTCAGCATCGATGACTCGAATCCATTGATTTGAGGTCCGCTGCGAGCGAGGCACCTTAGCGGCTTGATTGAATGCGGCCTTGGCTTCGCTATATTTGCGTTGGTTATAGAGACACATACCCAGCGATATTTGAATGTTGTCTGGGCTTTTTAAATCGCCCTTACGCGCCGCATTACGAGCGGCTGTTACGCAATTGTCGTAGTCACCAACGTTGAGATAGGTATTCGCCAGACGTGCATCGAGTTCGCCATGACTGGCCAGTTTCGCTGCCGCTATGAGCGCTGGAATAGCTTTCTCGTCTTCCATCGCCAGCATCCAGGATTGCGATAACAAGCGATAGTTCTTCTCGGATTTCTTCACGATACCCGCATCGATTTTTTCCTGCATTAGCTTCGCTGCCTTATACGGAACTTCTGCCTGCAGGTAGAGTTGTGCCATCGTTACGAACTCACTTTCTTTCTCGAGCATGCCCTGAGTGTAAGCGGCGTCGTAGGCGTATATGAGTTTCTCATCCTGGCCCAGCTCCGTGAATGCGCCGGCCAATGACATCCAATAGCGTTTCTTCGGCCAGTTTTGTAGTAACACCATCTGAATATCGCGAACCTTGGCGTAGTTCTCTGTCGAAAAGTAAGCGAAATTCAACAGCGCGTACCAATCTTCTTTCTTTTCCGTACCACGCTTCTCAGCCACTTGCATGGCATTCTCGATTGGCTGAATCATGGCCTGGAAACGATTCAGGTTATAGAGAATCTGTGCTTTGAGAATAAAGGGCTCTGGTGCCGGATTGAGTTCCAGAGTAAACCACTTATCCAGGGTCGTTAGCGCTTCCTGATAGCGATCCTCGACAGTTAGCAGCTGCGCCATTGTGAACGTGGTTTGCTTGGCCATTTGTGGCTCAAGTGAGGGAATCGCCAACAACCTTTTGTAGGTTGCGATAGCGTCCTTCATATTGTCCATATTGTAATGAACATAACCAAGGTAATTCAGTACATTCGCCTGCTCGTACTCAGTCAACTTGTCGGGATTGTATAAGTTGTTCAGTAACCGCAGAGCCGGTTGGTACTGCTTAGCATCGACCATTTCCTGCGCTTCCGAGATCTTTTCGTAGACTTCTTTGCTGACTGCCTGCGCCTGTTTGGTCTTGGTTTTATCGTCCTTGTCCGCTTGTCCACTGCCTTGTGCCAGCGCGCTAGCATTCACCAGTAAGCCGGCAAGCAGCAAGATGAATAATTTTCGTGAGATTCGATTACAAAAATTCATTCTAAAAATTTCCTTTTGGATCGATTTGCCGCCTAAGGCGATATATCGGTCTTAATCCTCGAGTTCGAACGTAATCCGAGTCTTGACGCCCGGCACTTCAACCGGCACCCCATCAACCACTCGCGGCTTGTATTTAAATTTGAGTACGGCTCTGGTTGCCGCTCGCTCAAACAGACTACTGGTTGACTGCAGTACGACCGGGTCCTTCACAGTACCGGCGCTTGTGACTGTGAATGACATGTCTACGAAGCCTTCAATTCCTCTGGATAATGCACGTGATGGATAGACCGGTGCTACGCGAACGATCGGTAGATAATCGCCTTCCGCTATATTCATGCCACCCGGCCCACCAATATCGGTATTAGCATTGACCGATGGCCGCGCTATGTCGATTGTTGGTGCATCCGGATCTATGTTATCCAAATCCTGCGGTGGCGTTTCAGGCGGCGTCTCAGGAGGTTTGGGAGGCTTTTCCGGGGTTAAGTCTGCAGTATTCAGGTTCTCGTTACGCTTTACACGAACAAAATCGAGTACTGCGCGTTCTCGTGGCTTGGTCAAAGCACTCACGCCGGTTGCTATTAATAATTGCATCACGAATAGCAATGAGAGCGTTACGATCATTCCTGTAACGATTGAAAAAATATAACGACCCATCATTTTGATGATCTCCTTAGCGGGCTAGACCGCTTTGTCGCCATTTGTTGCCAGCCGTGGCTGCAAGCTATTAAGACATTCGTTTCGCGATTTAGTTCTTTCATCAGTCGTCATCCGATGCGATAGAGACGTTCTTAACCCCAGCACCTTTTGCTGCTTCAAGTACTATAACCAACATTTCATTCGTCGAGTTTTCATCAGCTTGAATGACGATGGATCCCTTCGGGTTCTCAAGATGCAAGCGTTCAATAGTTGCACGAATATCGTTGTGATCTCGCTCCTGACGGTCAATCCAGATCTCGTCTGCCGCACTGATAGCGATTAAGATAGCCGCGTCTTGTTGCGACTCCGCCGTTACGGTATCCGGTCGATCTACCTGAATGCCAGCTTCCTTAATAAAGGTTGCAGTTACAATAAAGAAGATAAGCATGATAAACACGACGTCGAGCATCGGCGTCAGATTAATCTCTTCGCTTTCTTCTTCGTAGCCAAATGCTTGATTATTTCGCATGTATTTGTCCTGTTGAGTTTGCGCTCAAGTGGAATCAGCTATAGAAATATTATAGACACCCGCACTTCGGGAAGCATCCATGACCTCGATCAGCAATCTATTGGTAGATCGTTTATTAGGCTGGATAACTACCGAACCCTGAGGATTCTCAGCGTGCATGCGCTCAATATTCGCTCGCACTGCACGTGGATCAATCAATCGTCGATCGATCCAGATTTCATCTTGTGCGTTGATTACCACCAGAATGTTGGCGTCTTCCGGCTTTGTCTCAGTGACAGGTGCATCCGGCCGGTTAACGTCAATTCCAGTTTCTTTCACAAATGACGCAGTTACGATAAAGAAAATGAGCATGATGAACACAACATCGAGCATTGGCGTGAGGTTGATTTCATCACCCTCATCGTCATGCCCCATTGAAAGATCAGTCTTACGCATCTTTAGTCCTTAGTGATCCATCGTTAGCGAGTCTTCAAGAAACTCAACTTCACGAGCCGCGCGGCGTGTGAGCAAGGTGACAAGCAGGACGCCAGACAGCGCCCCGACCATTCCGGCCATTGTTGGAACTGTTGCTTGCGATACACCGGCTGCCATTGCACGAACGTTGCCGGAACCAGAAACGGCCATGACCTGGAATACCTTGATCATGCCGGTAACCGTGCCCAACAAGCCCAGTAATGGGCACAAGGCGACAAGTGTTTGAATCATGCTAATTCCCTTGCCGGTTGCTTCGTTGTAACGCGAAATCATGAGTTCACGAATCTGGTGTGCGTGCCAGGAGCGACGTTCCGTACGGTTTTCCCATTGATCATGGATCCGATTGGACATCGACTTCATTGAGGAGCGGAAAAACAATAACCGCTCCACAATTAGTACCCACATCAGAAAGATGACCACGGCGATGCTTTTTAATACCAGACCGCCGAGGTTCATGAAGTCGCGTATGGCTTCAAAACTATCAAAGAGCCAATACATGATTACTCCTTGTGGCCTTAGCCATTCTTCTCTGAGTGTTGCGCTACCAGGCCAGCACTTTGTGACTGGAGAATGTTGATGATTTTGCGGCTCTGACCACTAACGATCGTGTGCAGCAGTACCATCGGAATTGCAACCAAGAGGCCCAATACCGTCGTCATCAGTGCTTGCGAGATACCACCAGCCATCATTTTCGGATCACCAGCGCCGTACAACGTGATGACCTGGAAGGTCTGAATCATGCCGGTTACCGTTCCGAGAAGACCCATTAGCGGTGCAACGGCCGAAACAACCTTGATAAACAGCAAACCACGTGTAAGCCCAGGCATTTCTCTGAGGGCCGCCTCGCTGAGTTTGAGTTCGATGGTTTCGGTATCAGCAGAACGATTTCCTTCGTAGGCCGCCAACACTCGTCCGAGAGGGTTGTCAGAGCTTGCCGTATCTCGTTTCAACTGAGCAGCAACTCTACGTGAGTCACCGGATAAGGCGATGAATCTAAGGATCGCGATGAGCACGCCGATGATGCCGAGCAATATAATGGCATAACCGACATAACTACCTTGGTGCACTCGATCCATGATCGTTGGTGATTCAACGAGGAGGCCAAGAATAGTACCTTTCGTGACGTCAAGGCCAAAATCTAGCGTACCTTCAGTTGAGTTGATCATATCGGAAGCTGTACCGCTATAACGACTGTCCGGTTGCTTAGCGAGTTCGGCGAGACGACGATCGGTCGCATCGTATTTAAGGTAGCCGTTTTCGTTGACTACGTTAAACGAACCGATGCGGACAACTTCCATTTCCACTTCTTCGCCGTCGGCTTTTGTAACGACGTTGTTGAAGCGAACGACTCGTCCTGATTCGTTGATCTCCTGCTGCAGCATGTGCCACAGCTTTTCGATGTCTTCAATCGAAGCGAGACTGCTGGCACCTGCCATTTTGCTACCGAGTTCTGTCAGGAAGTCCGAGCGATCAGGGTATTGGATATGAGTCAATGATGACCCAAATCGCCCCTGAGTGTCACCCGATACGGTTTGCAGAACACCGAACAGCTCTTTAAGAGCGCCCAGTCGTTCATCAAGAGCCTGCCGGGCAG
This sequence comes from uncultured Woeseiaceae bacterium, assembly GCA_905480215.1. GTDB lineage: Bacteria > Pseudomonadota > Gammaproteobacteria > Steroidobacterales > Woeseiaceae > UBA1847. The sequence goes on from CAJQPL010000023.1 coordinate 13,845, forward strand.
TAATGATTCTTTGCTGGTTGACTTCGAACTGTTGCTCGAGGGACGCACTCGTATTTTCCTGGCGGGTACGCTCTGCACGCGCCTGGTTCAGCAATGACTGCTGTTGATTGCGCGCTTTGGCGAAATCAGCCTCGCGCTTACGTGCCTCCTGTGAGTCGCGTGCCTGACCTTGCTCAATAAGGGTGAGAAGCTCCGCCATGCTGCGCGCATCGTCATCGCTCTGGGCGTTAGCCGTAGTGAATCCGAGACTTAAGATGAGGGCTGCAATAATTAGGTTAATGCGTTTCATTTATACGCCCTCCGCTGCGGAGACCGGAACTCTGATGAGCTCAGGTGCAATGAGTTGTCGGGCCATCCGCATTCCCTTGCGCACTTCGTTACGCGAAGAGTTGTCGTATACGTACTGACTGCTGTCTTTGTCCCAGCGTCCGGTCAGTTTTGCGTCATCAGACTGGAAGTAAAGCCCGACGCGGCCAATACGAAGAACATTGAACGAACGAGCTGTATCGCCTTCGACTTCCAATGTTGCAGTGTAGTAGTCAGATGTTGCGCCGTAATCGTTTTCGATCTGGTAGGCCTCCATGACTTTGCGAAATTTTTCCGCGACGCTAACATTTGATAGAGACATGATCTCTTTCAACTTGTTAATTCGCTCTACACGCTCTGCCATTAGGAAAGGGATATCCAGGCGGACTGATTGATCCAGTCCGTCGATCATACGTTCCATCAACGGGTAGATCTGACGATTGATAACGTCAACCTGATCCATTGAAAGACCAATGTCCTCTAGTGTCGCTGTTTGACCTTCAACCTGCGCTCGCATGAGTCGGTTGTAGACCTTAAGCCCGTCGATTTCCTTGTTAATCGCCCTGTATTGATCTTCCAGCGAGCGAGTACCATCAACAACATCGTTGATGCGCGCTTGCGATTGTTGGGCCAGATTCAACCGACGCTGATCAGCATTCAATACCTGATCGACGGATTGAGCGAAAACGCTGCCGGAAAATGCAATAACCGATGTTGCCAATACCGCTGCGGTTATGCGCCGACTGCTGCTAATGCACCGTTTCATGGACGCTCCTTAAAGGTCTTAAATTGTAATTAAAAGTTACGGAGAGGGATGCAACGTATCGTTGAATACATGCACAAATGATAGCCGGAAGTACTTGTTAGTACCGCCAAATGCGCACGCGGCCCTCTCCACCCTCGCCGCGTGGCGAAGAATTTTTGAATCCCTGTTTTCTCTTTTTAATTGTAATGTCCTCAGGCTTAGCGCCTGAGCACCCTCGCCAACGTTACGCAATGTTTTCTAATTCGTAGACGTCGAACTTGCGGCAAGAATAACACATGGCAAATATATCGCCAGCCCAACAAAAACATAACATCTGAGATAAATTATTGTCCTGTGAGGACAGAAAATAAATTGCACTATTGTTATCGGCGAGCAGAGTTTGCAGTCGCCCAGCGCGAGTTGCAATGCGTCATTTTCGATGTACTGGTAGCTGCCCATATACAAAGGTGTCATGTTAGTTTTACTGAAGTAGCTGAAAACTGTCTAAAATTAATGGTTTACATTTCGTACTTAAACCAGATTGCTTAGTATCAGTCGTAACTGATCAGGCGATGGTTGACATCATTCCATCCTTACAACATCATTCGGCGCATGACTGCTCGATTTAGCCAGCTTCTAAACCTTGCATTGCTTCTTCTTGGGAGGCATAGCGGGTAGCGCGTTAGCAGTTAACAAAAAACGCAAACCCCGCATCCCAATGGATAGTGGGGTTTTTTTTATTGTTTTGCTTTGAGATCAAGGATCCACCATGCAATTGTATTCAGAATCAGATGTAGACACTTCTTTTCTGGCAGACCGTCGCGTCGCCATTCTCGGTTACGGCAGCCAGGGACGCGCACATGCGCTCAACCTTAAAGATAGCGGCTTCGATGTCGTCGTCGGTTTACGCCCCGGTGGCGCGAGCTGGCCTATCGCGGAGGCAGACGGATTAACCGTACTGGAACCCAATGACGCGGTTAAAGGAGCTGCTGTCGTTATGTTTCTGACCCCGGATATGGTTCAAAAGAGCCTCTATAAAACGGTGGTCGATGATATTGAGCAAGGTGCCATGCTGCTGTTTGCGCACGGTTTTGCGATTCACTTCAAACAGATCGAACCGCGGGCTGATTTAGACGTCGCTTTGATCGCGCCGAAAGGCCCCGGTGGATTGGTTCGGCGGCAATATGAAGAAGGTCACGGCGTACCGTGTCTGGTCGCGGTCCACCAGGACGCTACCGGGAACGCTTTGAAAACAGCTTTGGCTTATTCAGCCGGCATCGGTGGTGCACGTGCTGGTGTTATCGAAACAACGTTTGCAGAAGAGACGGAAACTGACCTGTTCGGCGAACAAGCTGTACTTTGTGGTGGCGCGACCGAATTGATCGTAGCCGGTTTCGAAACGCTGGTTGAAGCCGGATACCAGCCAGAGGTTGCCTACTATGAAGTCATGCATGAGTTGAAACTCATCGTCGACCTCCTACATGAGGGCGGCCTGAGGAAAATGCACAAGTTCATTAGCGATACTGCGGCCTGGGGCGACATGGTCAGTGGGCCACGCGTTGTCGATGCTCAGTCACGCGCCGCAATGAAGACGATTCTGAGCGAAATTCAGGATGGCACGTTTGCCCGAAACTGGATCGCAGAGAATGAAAATGGCATGCCTGAGTTTAAGCGCATGATGAATGCTGACCTGGAACATCCGATTGAAACCGTAGGTGCGGACCTGCGCGGTCGAATGGATTGGTTAGAAGAATAGAGCGATGACAACCTGTCGGCAGGAGCACTAAGATGTCCGTGGCGAGCGCAGATAAAAGAATACGTATTTTCGACACTACCCTGAGGGATGGTGAACAGGCACCTGGTTGCAGCATGACGCTAAGCGAGAAGCTACGCGTTGCCAAGGCGCTTTCCGAACTTAACGTAGACATTATCGAGGCCGGTTTTCCGGCGGCCTCGCCTGGTGATTTCGATTCGGTTAAAGCAATTGCTGATCGCAATTACGGACCTGTCATTTGTGGTCTCGCGCGTTGTAACACGGCGGATATTGAAAAAGTCCATGCGGCAGTGAAAGGCGCCGAAAGGCACCGAATTCACGTCTTCGTCGCAACCAGCGCGATTCATCGTGAATACAAGCTCAAGATGGCCAAGGAAGAGATCATTCGCAGTGCGGTCGGTGCCATCAAGATGGCGCGTGAGCTCTGCGATGACGTTGAGTTTTCACCAGAAGACGCGTCTAGAACCGAGCTGTCCTATCTTGCGGAAGTCGTCAGTGCGGCAATTGAGGCAGGTGCTACCACCGTCAATATTCCGGATACTGTTGGCTATACGGTACCGGCTGAATTCGATCACTTGTTTCGATACTTGAAAGAGCATGTTGCGCGTATCGATGAGATTATTCTTAGCGTGCACTGCCACAATGACCTCGGCATGGCTGTTGCGAATAGTTTAGCCGCCGTCGGCGCGGGTGCACGTCAGATTGAGTGCACCATCAATGGTATTGGCGAACGGGCCGGTAATTGCAGTTTGGAAGAAGCCGTGATGGCGGTCAAAACACGCGCGGAATTTTTTGGGCTTGAAACTGGAATTGATACGACTCGCTTATACCCGACATCGCGGCTGGTTTCGAATATCACCGGCATGCATCCACCACGTAACAAGGCCATTGTTGGCGAGAATGCGTTTTCACATGAAGCAGGAATACATCAGCACGGAATGCTGCAACATGCTTCGACGTACGAAATTATGCGCCCTGAGGATGTCGGACTGACTAAGTCCAATTTGGTTTTGGGCAAGCATAGTGGTCGGCATGCATTTCGTGATCGGGTCAGCGAACTTGGCTTTGAGTTGGACGATTTCGAGACCAATCGCGCTTTTCAGGAGTTCAAGAAACTCGCTGATAAGAAGAAAGACGTATACGACGGTGATATTGAATCCATTATCATGAATGTCGGCAGTGCTACATCGGGCCCATGGACATTGGAGTCGCTCGAGGTGCAAACGCACACCGACGAGCCCGCGACCGTAACGGTAAATCTCATCGGTGAAGATAGTGTTAAAGCTTCCGAGTCAGCTATAGGCGACGGTCCAATTGCTGCGGCGTTTCTCGCGCTCGAAAAAGCGACTGGGGTCGAGTTGGTGCTGAAAAACTTCGAATTACATAGCGCTTCAATCGGCGAAGACGCACAGGGCGAAGTGACCGTAACGGTGGAAATTGAAGGGCAGAGTTTTCGTGGTCGCGGCGCCAGTGTCGATATAGTCGAGGCGGGTTGCCGCGCCTGTCTTGAAGTTATGAACCGAACTTTGAGACGACGTGCGCGTGGCGATTCTATCGTGGGCGGTGTTCATTCTGAACACGCAACTATTTAAGTCGCAATTAAACAAAGGGATTGTTTTGAACAATAGTAAGACGCTTTTCCAGAAATTATGGGACGACCACATCGTAGTACCTGAGACAGCTGATACACCGGCTGTTCTCTATATCGACCTGCACATCATTCACGAAGTTACAACTCCACAGGCGTTCGCGCTGCTGCAACAGCAAGGACTGGCCGTACGCCGACCGGATCTTACCCTCGCAACGATGGATCATTCGACGCCAACCACACCGGTTGTGACGTTTAAGGATCTTGAGGTTGTTGGCAAAGCTGCGGCCAATCAAGTTCGGCAGATGGAAAAAAATTGTGCTGATTTCGGAATCGAATTACTCGGCTTCGGCTCACAACAACGCGGCATTGTTCATGTAATTGGTCCCGAGCTCGGTGCTACACAGCCCGGTAAGACTATCGTTTGTGGTGATAGTCATACGTCAACCCATGGGGCTTTTGGTGCCCTCGCCTTTGGTATCGGAACAACTGAAGTAGGACATGTTCTGGCGACGCAATGCGTGTTGCAACGAAAGCCCAGGACATTTGAAGTAAATGTGACCGGTGCGCTTGGCAATGGCGTGACTGCGAAAGACTTGGTGTTGGGCATCATCGGTCAGGTGGGCATAGACGCCGGTACCGGACACGTTATTGAGTATCGTGGCGAAGCTATAAGCGCCCTTGGCATGGATTCGCGAATGACCGTCTGTAACATGTCTATCGAGGCAGGTGCTCGCGCTGGCATCGTCGCACCGGACGATACGACGTATGAATATCTGCACGGACGGCAACGCTCTCCATCAGGAGCAGATTGGGACAAGGCGCTAACTCGTTGGCGCAAACTACGTTCCGATGAGGGTGCCGTGTTCGACAAGTCTGTCACCGTAGCTGCTGACAAGCTGCAACCTATGGTTACCTTCGGCACTAATCCGGGAATGGTTGTCGGCGTCAACGAAGCGGTGCCAGACAATACGGCTGACCCGAGTTTCAAGAAGGCGCTGGATTACATGCAAATCGAGGCCGGTAAGCCAATGACTGAGAACGCTGTCGACGTCGTTTTCATTGGTAGCTGTACCAATTCGCGATTATCCGATCTTCAAGAAGCCGCGGATGTGGTCAAGGGCCGAACGGTCGCAGACGGCGTGCGCATGCTCGTTGTACCTGGCTCTCAACAAATCAAAAAAGATGCAGAAGCCATTGGCCTGGATCGGATTTTCACAGAAGCCGGGGCCGAGTGGCGTGAGGCGGGCTGTTCCATGTGCATTGGTATGAATGGGGATACGGTTGGCAAAGGTCAGCTGTCAGTTAGCACCAGTAACCGCAATTTTGAAGGTCGCCAGGGCCTTGGCGCACGCACTGTATTGGCAAGTCCTATGACAGCCGCTGCATCTGCCATTGCCGGTAAAGTAGCTGACCCTCGCCGATATCTACAGGACTAGACATGGAACCAATAAACATTATTCAATCGCGCACCGTGCTTATGCCTGCTAAGGACATAGACACCGATCAAATCATACCCGCCAGATTCTTGACGACCACGACCAAAGAAGGTCTTGGTGACGTGGTTTTCAACGACCTGCGCAGAGACGCCAGCGGTAACGATATCGACACGTTCGTTCTTAACCAGCCACAATCTGCAGGATGCCGGATCCTTGTCGGTGGCAATAATTTCGGATGTGGCTCCTCGCGTGAGCACGCGCCATGGGCCTTGCTTGACTATGGGTTTCAGGCAGTTATTAGCAGCGAAATAGCCGATATTTTTAAGAGCAATTCACTGAAGAACGGCTTATTGCCCATTGTCATTGATGCCGATACCCACGCCGATCTTCTAAGCAATCCGGGGGTAAGCGTCACAATCGACCTTGAGGCGCAAAGCATCGCAATTGAAGACGGCAAAACGGTCAAGTTTCCAATTGATAGTTTCGCACGCTACTGCTTGCTAAATGGGGTCGATCAGCTGGGGTATGTGCGGCAACAATCGGCTGCGATCGACGCATTTGAAGAGAACCGAACATGGACGCCCTGATTACGCTACTGCCAGGCGATGGCATCGGCACAGAAGTTACCAAAGGTGCACGTGAAGTACTCGAAGCGGTTGCTGAGAAGTACCAACACAGCTTCAAATTCGATGAGCAACTTATGGGTGGCGCCGCAATTGACGCCTGTGGTGATCCCCTGCCCGAGCAAACTATCGCTAGTTGTCAGGCGGCCGACGCCGTCTTTCTCGGAGCTGTCGGTGGACCCAAGTGGTCTGATCCCAGCGCTAAAGTTCGCCCGGAGCAGGGTTTACTGAAGTTGCGGGCTGTTCTCGGCGTCTACGCGAACATACGACCCGTCAAGATATATAGTGAACTCACAGGCACCTCACCTTTGCGTGCGGAGATACTCGAGAACGTCGATATGATCGTTATTCGAGAACTTACGGGTGGCATCTACTTTGGTAAGAAAACTCGTGACGCAACTTCCGCGAGTGACCTGTGTGTTTATACCGTTGATGAGATTGAGCGCATCGTCAGGGTTGCCGCTAAACTTGCACGATCACGAAGTAGCCGATTGTGCTCTGTTGATAAGGCGAACGTGCTTGAGACGTCACGGCTCTGGCGAGAAGTTACAGATCGAGTCATGGCTGATGAATTCCCTGACATTGAGCTGGAAACACTGCTGGTCGATGCGGCTGCTATGCATCTACTGAGTCGACCACGCGATTTTGATGTCATCGTTACAGAGAACATGTTTGGCGACATACTGACCGACGAGGCATCGATGCTCACCGGTTCGCTTGGCATGCTACCGTCTGCGTCACTGGGCGATTCAGCAACAGGTCTATACGAGCCTATCCACGGCTCCGCTCCCGACATTGCGGGTCAAGGCATTGCAAACCCGTGCGCAGCCATTGCAAGCGCAGGTATGTTGCTGCGGCACAGCCTGGGTCTTGAGGAAGAAGCATTGGCTGTAGAAAGTGCTATCAGCGCAGCTATTTCATTCGGCGCGCGCACTGCAGACATAGTTTCGGCCGGTGAATCACCGATCAGCACCGACGAAATGATCGCCGCGATAGTTAATCAACTCAACGGCTAAGAGCCACGCCAATCAGGCGCAAATCGCGGCGACCGGTTGCAGTGTCGCTGTCGACGCGAGCTCTAGCGCTGTCAGCAGATCGGCAATCAGGTCTTCGCTACTTTCAATACCAACAGACAAGCGGATCAGGTTGTCGCCTATGCCCGCTTCGGCCAATGCCTCTTTGGAAACCGGTGCATGCGTCATAGATGCTGGATGACAGACTAAACTCTCCACGCCACCAAGCGATTCTGCTAACGAGAAATACTGCAGATTCTCGACAAATTTTTGCACTGCTGCTTCACCACCATTTATCTCGAAACTAATCATGCCGCCAAAACCTTGTTGCTGTCGTTTAGCGATATCGTGACCCGGGTGCGATTCCAGCCCGGGATAGTAAACACGACTTACCTGATCGTGATTGTTCAGTACATGAGCGATGGCAGTAGCGTTTTCCTCGTGCAGACGGATTCGCGGATGCAGCGTTCGAATGCCGCGTAGGGTCATGAAGCTATCAAACGGCGCCCCCGTTACGCCAATACAATTAGCCCAGTACGTTATCCGTTCAGCAAGTTCTTCGCTGGCTGCCACTACACAACCTCCAACAACATCGCTATGACCGTTGATATATTTAGTGGTGGAATGAATGACCAGGTCAGCACCGTGCTCGATCGGATTCTGTAATGCCGGCGACAAGAATGTGTTATCGACGGCAAACAAAGCACCCGCGTCGCTGGCTATAGTTGCTATTACCTTGAGGTCTACAACTCTCAACAGCGGATTCGAAGGTGTTTCTGTGAGTATTATCTTTGGCCCACATTTCGCAGCTTCGAGCAGTGCTGCGGTATCAGTTTGGTCAACAAACAGGACTTCGAATAAGCCCTTTTTGGATTGCTGTTCAAAAAGACGGAAAGTACCACCGTAGCAATCGTGTGGTGCAATGATCGTGTCGCCAGGTTCGAGAAACTGTGTCAATAAAGTGAGAGCGGCCATACCCGACGAGGTCACAACAGCCCCTGCTCCACCTTCAAGATCCGCTAAAGCATCAGCCAGCGCGTCGCGTGTTGGGTTCCCGGAGCGGGTGTAGTCGTATTCACGCTTGTCACCAAAGCCGGCAAAGGCGAAATTGGATGAAAGGTGCAGTGGTGGCACCACGGCGCCATGCTGAGCGTCAGATTCAATAGACGCGCGAACGGCTCGTGTGGCTTTACTGGCTGGGATGTTCATGGTCGGTCTCCGCATTGTGTTCCGTTACTGCTCATCGGAACCCTGCGCAGCCCGCAAGGGAGGGGTGTACTGCCCTTCGCCGCGAACGGCTGATTGCAGTATCCCTCATCATTCGATGCCGCCAGACAATCTGCTTTAGCAGAAATCTAAACGTAGCATCGCAGGAGTTGGCACCTTTTCAGAATGGTTAGTTCTGAAGGTTGCCCCGGCGTCGTCGGGCCTATCCCTCGACCGGTCTCGATGAGTTTCACAAAGTGTATGCGTATTCTAACGTGGCCGTCAAGTGCGTATGTCAATGACGGCCCGGTTATCCACATTGCGTATTTGCTCTGGTCGACGACTGGCGCCTATAGAACTGGAGCCTATATAACAATTTCCGCAGCGACTTCGCGAAGGTTGTATTGCGAGCTCATTACGTGTCCGTAAGCGCCTGCATTTGCGATCAGAATGACGTCACCTTCCGCGGTCGGTGGCAATAGTCTATCGCTCCCTAGCCGATCACCTGTTTCACATATTGGTCCCACGACGGTTACCGTCTCACTAGGAATCTGGTTCGCACGCGTTAAATTTACAATTTCGTGATACGAGCCATATAGGGCTGGGCGGATCAGGGAGTTCATGCCGGTGCCGACGCCGATATAGCGCATCTCACCCTTTCCTTTGGTTTGCGTACAACGAGTCAATAGAACGCCGGCCCGCGCCACGAGGAATCGACCTGGTTCAAGCCACAACTTGAACTGTGGGTAGGTTTCGCGAATCTCTGCCAGCGTTTCGTCAAGGCGTTGCAGGTCAAACTCTTTGTCGCCTGGTTTCTCAGGAATGCCGAGGCCACCGCCAAGGTCAATGGTCTTAACGTCGGGGAAATGTTTTGCTATTAATACCAGTTCGCGGGCAACACTGCGCCAGTTGTCTGGGTCAAGAATACCGCTGCCGCTATGAGCATGTATTCCGATTACTTTGGCATCTGCAGTTGCGATCAAATTCGCAAGTTCGCCTATTTCAAACCGTGGAATACCAAATTTGGAATGCACGCCCGCTGTCTTCACATGTTCATGATGGCCGCGCCCCTGCCCTGGATCGATCCGTACGAACAAGGATTGGCCCTTGAAAATCTCCGGCCAGGCGCGCAGGGGATAGAGATTATCCAGCGTTACCTGCAGCCCTTTCTCGATCGCCCACTGATACTCTTCTTTCGGTGCGAAATTTGGCGTGAACAGAATTCGGTCCAGGTTAAAGTTCTCGATCGACGACTCCAGCCACTCAACTTCACCTGGGGAGACGCAATCAAAGTCCACACCGGCAGTTGCCATCGTGCGTAACAATTGCGGATTAACATTCGCCTTAACGGCGTAAAGAATCCGATCGACGTTCTTTAAGTCCAGCAAGCTGCGGGCAGCCGTCGCAACGCTATCGCGGTCGTATACATAGGCATTTAGCTGCTTGTTGGCTACCGCCATCAACTCGTCACGCTTCTGCATCCACCAGACGTCAGGCTGCCGCATGCTTGGTTCTTCCGCGGCGAACAGTCTTTCCCAGCTTTGGCCGAAAATGGTGGACCCACCGCTCGCTCGAATTATCGTCGCGTGCAACTTGCTAACCAGGCGCGGACCTTGTTGTTTGTCGACGACGAAACTCAAGTTCAAGTCGTTGGCTGCCTGCGACATTAAATGGATACGTTCCTCTTCGAACACTTCAAGCGCAGGTGCCAATCGAGGGATAATGGTGCGAATTTTACGACCAACCAGACTCACCGCCGAACAATTCGAGATTACACGCACCTGACAGAGTTTCTCGAGATCGCTAATCAAGGCTTCTTCTATGTCATCGGATAGCAAGCCATCGGAGGTATCGATCGATACCGTAACGTTGGTTTCAGAAGTTGATACCAGGTCGACCGAAACATCGTTGTCATTGAAGGCTGCGAACGCTTTAGCAAGGAAGCCAACTTCCTGCCACATACTCACGCCATCCATAGAAATCAGAGTCAGACCATTGCGAATACAAATTCCTTTGACCTGCGGCTCGACCTCTTCAGTGACCGAAGAGATCACAGTACCTGCTATTTCCGGCGCGCTAATGCTGCGAATAAATAGTGGTATGCCCAATTCTTTTAACGGCGCTATACATCGCGGGTGCAGCACCGTGCTTCCTGCCGATGCAAGTTCCTGTGCTTCGTCGTATCGCAGTGCAACCAGCAAGCGGGCTGATGGCACTACGCGCGGATCAGCCGTAAACATCCCGGGTACATCCGTCCAAACTTCGAGCCGCCGGGCCTGCAGTCTGGCCGCGAAATAAGATGCCGAAGTGTCGGAGCCACCGCGTCCAAGCAATACGGTTTCACCGCTGCTGTTTCTGGCAATGAAGCCTTGCGTAAGAATTATTTTTCCGTGCGCAGACAAAGATGATTGCAATTCCGGGTCGCGATCAAAATCACAGGTCGCGGAGAGATAGGAGCTAGAATTTTTTCGGTTGCTGCGCGAACGACTGACCAATAATTCGCGTGCATCAACCCACTGCACAGGGAGCGATTGCGAAATAAGATACTCTGCACCTAAGCGGCTAGCCATCAACTCGCCCAGAGCCATGATGCGCACTCGTACTCGGACACTAACTTCGCGAACCAGGCGCACGCCCGCGACCAGTTGATCGAGTTCATGCAATGTTTCATCGAGCAACTCGCAGCCATCCAGGTGTAGTGCCTCCGCGAGAGCGTAGTGCTGGTTACGAATATCTTCGAGAAGCGTATTGGCATCGCCACTCACTGCCGCTTGCAAGACGCTCTCTAACGCGTTGGAAACGCCATACAGTGCCGAGTGGACAACGACCGGTTGTAAACCATCGTCAAGCCGTGATTGTAAAAGCGCTGCGATACGCCGCCAATTGTCAGCGCTTGAAACACTGCTGCCGCCAAACTTCATGACAACCCACGGCGATGCTGCAACCTCGTCGGAGGCTCCCAGATTGCTGCTGTCGTCGAACTCTGCTTCTTTGATCTTCGTGCCTATTCGCTTGTTCAAGAGTCGTTAGCCATGAGTAATATTCGTGAAATCTGCCAAAAAAAAACCCGCGAGGATCTTCCCAGCGGGTATGTTGACAATGTCCAAGCTTTTTTAGCCGGTACAGTTGCCACTCGCACCCACGCACCTCTGGCGCGCCATGTCTGTTATGTGTTTTATCAAATCGATAGCATCGATCCGGTGGCACAATACATGGGTGTCGTAAAAGGTCATCACAGCAGTAAAACGAACCTGACCAGAAAGGTCAAGTTTCGTCCGCCTCTATTCGTCCCAAGCGCTCGGAATGGTCACTGCCCCCTCGGACGCCGAGGAGACGCTGCTACGATACTTTGCCAATGCGCCCCGTGTTACAGGGGATGGCGGACGTTTCCATTTGGCGCGGCGTGCAGCCATTTCATCTGCATCTATTCCGAGGCTTATCTCCATGTTTTGCGCGTCAATGCGGATAGAATCACCGTCTTCAACTAAGGCGATCGGCCCGCCCGCGGCAGCTTCCGGCGTAACATGGCCCACGACGAAGCCATGGCTGCCCCCTGAAAAACGGCCATCGGTAATTAACGCAACATCCGAACCCAGGCCTCTACCCATAATAGCGCCGGTCGGGCTAAGCATTTCACGCATACCCGGACCACCCTTAGGGCCCTCGTATCTTATGACGATGACGTCTCCTGCATTAATTTTGCCATCGAGAATAGCCTGCAGCGATTCTTCTTCTGAATGGAAGACGCGCGCTTTGCCCTCAAAAAGCAGGCCTTCTTTGCCAGTGATTTTCGCAACGGCGCCGCCCGGGGCCAGATTGCCGTAAAGCACTGCCAAATGGCTGTTCGGCTTGATCGGGTTAGAAAATTCTCTAACCACGTCCTGACCATCAGGATAATCGGCGACGTTCGCAAGGTTTTCAGCAAGCGTCTTGCCAGTTACCGTCATGCAATCGCCGTGCAGTAGCCCCTTATCCAACAGACGCTTCATCAGTGGTTGAATACCGCCGACCTCAATTAATTCGGACATCAGATACTTGCCACTGGGTCTTAAATCCGCGAGCACGGGTGTTTTTGCCCCTATGCGCGTGAAATCGTCCAGCGATAGATCGACATCTGCTTCGCGAGCGATTGCGAGTAAATGCAGAACGGCGTTGGTCGACCCGCCGAGCGCAATAACTACGGTAATTGCGTTTTCGAAGGCATTCTTAGTCAGGATATCCAACGGCTTAATGTCTTTTCGAATGAGGTTTACAACAGCCGCACCCGCGCGACGGCAATCGGCAAGCTTGTCACTCGACACAGCTTCCTGTGCTGAGCTATTGGCGAGGCTCATGCCCATTGCTTCAATCGCGGACGCCATTGTGTTGGCGGTATACATCCCACCGCAGGCACCCGGTCCCGGAATAGCGGTTTGTTCAACTTCTAATAATTCCAATTCGGAAATTGAGCCACCCGATCTGGCGCCCACCGCCTCGAATACCGAGACAATGTCACGGCGTTTCGCACCGGGTCGAATTGTGCCGCCGTAGACGAATACTGCCGGCCTGTTCAGGCGCGCCATCGCCATGACACAAGCGGGCATATTTTTGTCGCAGCCGCCTATAGCAACTACGCCATCAAAGCCTTCCGCTCCTGCAACCGCCTCAATCGAATCGGCAATGATTTCGCGGGAAACAAGCGAGTATCGCATTCCCGGAGTACCCATCGAAATACCGTCAGAAACGCTAATCGTGTTGAAGATCACGCCCTTACCGCCACCCTCATTGGCGCCTGCCGCAGCTTCGTCTGCGAGACCGCTGATATGCATGTTGCACGGTGTGACCATGCTCCAGGTGGAAGCGATTCCAATTTGCGGTCGCTTAAAGTCGTCTTCTTCGAAGCCGACAGCACGCAGCATTGCACGACTGGGTGCTTGCGCGTCGCCATCAACTACAACGCGCGAATAGCGTCGAAGTTCTTTATCACTCATGGTTTCGTTGTTGCTCCGTCTGTTCGCCGCAGGATGCGGACTCGGAGCGAAAGTTTAGCAGCAAATCATCATTCTTGTAGATCGTCATCCTCTATCATGATGATCACTTCTCGAATCACCGGTACGGGTGCCGAATCAATCGCGCCCGTCAGACCAAGGATAAATGCCTCATCACCTTCAACCTCAGAATCCTGCACCAACGGTATAAGTAGTCGTGCTGTTCGCTCGCGCGGGCCGAACGAGACGGTATTTCTGCCCGGTTTGAAAAAGTCAGAACCTTCTTTAGCCGTGAGATTGATAACAGTGATCCCGACGTCTAGCGGCTGCTCATTGGGGTTGAATCGAATCAATTCAATCAGCACCGCAGGATCAGCTTCGCTGACCGTCATTTGACTCTCAGTCAAGCCGACAACGTTCGCCGATATTTGCGACTCGATTGCGCGCTGATCGTCATCTTCGAGCGTGATGTTCAATATCGCAATTTCGGAGTTAACGAACTCTGCATCGCGTAGTCTTAAAGTTGATTGCTGGTCAGCTTCACGCCGATTATCACTGGCCATGCTCAAAGTGATTCTACCGCGTTCCTGCCCGGCCGGTAACTCGATCAATCCGGAGTTTGACATTCTGAGCTCACCGCTTACCCATGGTGAGCGACGTCCGCTAAAGCCAACCTCTTCCAAACGCAGCAATATCGGCTCAGCGAGGCCTGTCGAGCGTACGAAATCAATAATAACGTCGCCATCGTCTTCACGCATCGCGAGATCCAGTGACTCACTCAGCTTCCTGCCGTGTGTAAATGAAATGACATGCGTTGCTGCAGGCAGTGTTGAAAAATCGACTAACATCGGGCTCGGGCCTGCTAATTCTTCGCGTTTCATCAGCGGTACTTCAACAGGCTCTGCTTCTTCTAACAGCCGTTCCTCCGGCACGGATTCGGCAGGTGTTTCTACAACAAGCGGCTCACGACTGTCTAGCTCCATATCGTCGATGGAGTCGAGCACCGGCGTATCGTCATTGATCGCCGTGAACTGATCAATAAGAGGTTGCAAGTAACCGTATTGGTAGGCACCAGCTAATGACAGGCCCAATAACAGCAACAAAACCAGCAGGGTCTTGCCGACGCTCGAACTCTCATCCGGTTCCTCGAAACGGTCTGGAATATCAATTTTTATCGGCACCTCTCTATCATCACCCAGCTGTATATCATCACCCAGTTGATCGAGAAACTCTCGAACGGATGCAAAGCGCATTATACGGGCGTACGCCAATCCCTTTTTGATGGTTCGCCATTGATTGTCATTGAGGCCTTTTAGCCGTTGTGGACTCATTCCTTCCTGAGACGCTTCTGCTGCATCACGCGGACCAAACACGCGATACCCGGCAATCAGTCGATAGAACAGACAACACAATGAAAACACATCGTCCGAGGCTACTGGTTCCTCGCCGGTTAGCACTTGTAAACTCGAGTACGCAGGCGTTATCGCTCCCAGTACGCCGGGGTCGAAATCACTATCAATCTGTTGTTGGTGTACACGCGCGACGCCGAAATCGAAAAGCTTGGCATCGCCATTCGGCATAATCATGATGTTGCCAGGTTTGATGTCGGCGTGAACGATGCCACAGCGATGGGCGTAGTCGAGTGCCTCGCCTATTTGCCGGACAATTCGAAACGCCGCAGCCTGGTCGATGATCTTCGCATCTCTGGAATCAAGTATTTCGGCAAGCGTCCGCCCATCCAGCCACTCCATGACAAGAAAGTAGAGATCATCTTCGCGATCCAGATCAATGAAGCGAACGATGTTTGGGTGCATCAGGCAGCGGCCTTTCGCCGCCTCCTGTTGCAAAGCGCGTAAAGCCTGACCATTTTCCGCCAATTGTGGTGACAATACTTTGATCGCGACCCAATGGTCTTTGCTGCCGGCTTCCGCAAGCCGTCGGTCCAGTGCTTTGTAGACAACGCCCATGCTGCCGCCGGAAACTTCCTCTTGAAGCATGAAGCGATCACGCAACACCGAACCTACTTGTACCTGTGACTCTCGTCGCGCCTTAGGCGCCAACTTGACGGGGATAGTTGTCGTCGCGCTGAATTTGTCCATCGCGGGCACAGACATTGCTGCCGATGGTATGGGCGAAGCTTTCCTCGCCTTGGCAGCTTGCAGAGTCTTTGGCGTCGGACTCGTCGGAATTGTCTCGCTGACAAAGTGGTCCAGCATGGACTTGACCAGCTGATAGGTTTCTTTGCGGAGCGCACCTGCTTCGTAGCGTTCCTGCAGGACCCTTCGAATCTGCGCCTCGCTGCTGCCATCGGTCTTCAATAGCTCACCAATGCCGCTCTGAATATCCGCTAACATCTCAACATCTTCGGACGTCGCATGCAGCATGTCATCGAAGCTGGCGAGGCGATCTGCGAAGTCTGTAGGCACGTTTTTGGATTCTGCACTCATATCACTGGACATAGTATCGTCAGGGATCGCAAAGGACCCGGAACTGGTCGTCAGATTACCTTGCCAGGATTGAGAATATTGTCGGGGTCCAGAGATTTTTTTAGGGTTCTCATCAACCTAATCTCTCCGCTGTTGCGGTATTTGGGTAAATCTTGTCGTTTCACCATGCCGATGCCGTGTTCGGCGCTAATGCTGCCGCCCACCTCCAGCAGAAGCGTGTAGATCGCTTCGGTCACTTCTTGGTGCCGTTTGAATCCGGCGGGCAGCGCCACGTTGTAATGCAAATTCCCATCGCCAACGTGTCCAAATGCGATTAGCTGGCCCTCCGGAAAGCGCTCCGCGAGCAGGCTGTCGCCGCGTGTCAGAAATTCTTCGAAACGCGATATCGGCACGGAGATATCATGTTTCAGCGCCTCGCCCTCGGCGCGCTCAGATTCTGATATGGAATGCCTCAGATGCCACATTCCGGCTGCCTCGGCTGCGTTCTTCGCAATCACTACATCAATGACAAGCTCGGCTTCCATTGCAGCCATTAGCGCCTGCTGCAGATCTTCTTCGGCTATCCCGGCGAAGTCTGCGAGCACGTACCAGGGTGAATCGTCATCGAAGGGCTGTTTTGAATCAGGTAGATGCTTCTTGATGAGCCCAAATACGAAACTCGATACAAGTTCGAATGCCTCAATTCGGTCGCCAATTTTACTGCGTAAATAGCTAAGTAGCCGCACCGCTTGGCCGCTGCTTTGCAGGGCAATCATCACTGTAGTCTTGGCTCCAGGAAGCGGAAACAATTTAAGCGTCGCCGCCGTAATGATGCCAAGAGTGCCCTCGCTACCGATGAATAGCTGCTTCAGGTCGTAGCCAGCGGTGTCCTTTCGCAGGGAACGTAAGCTGCTTACTATCGTACCGTCGGCAAGTACGGCTTCAAGGCCGAGCACTTGAGCGCGTGCAGTACCATAGCGAACAACATTGACGCCGCCGGCATTGGTGGAGAGATTGCCGCCGATTTGGCAGCTGCCTTCAGCGCCAAGGCTCAACGCGAACAGTCTATCTACATCGCTCGCGGCATCCTGCACATCTTGGAGAATGCAACCGGCCTCCACTTCCATCGAATAGTTGATGGCATCGATGTCACGAATCGTGTTCATGCGCGCCAGGCACAACAAAATTTGCGTCCCGGACTTGTCGGGTATCGCACCGGCGCACATACCGGTATTTCCGCCTTGTGGCACAAGCCCAACTTTTGATTCGGCACACGCGCGCACGATCGCGGCGACCTCCTCCGTTGTCGCCGGAGAAACAACTATGGGCGTTGTGCCGCTAACCGTGCCTCGCCAGTCGGTCAGCTTCGGTTCGAGGTCAATGGAATCCGTGCTCCATCCTTTTGGACCGACAATTTTTTTTAGCTGCTCAATCAACATGATCGAATATCGCCTGCTCCGCAAATGTTGTCCAATTAATATTGCTGCCGCACATGACGATCACTATGCGCTTGCCCAGAAGTGATTTGCGCAATGGACCGAGTAAGGCAGCTGTTGAAGCGGCACATGCCGGTTCAACAGCAATACTCATCGACTGAAACAAGAAGCCCATGGCTTGTCGCAATTGTTGATCATTGAGCAGAACCAGTCGGTCCACGTTGGCCTTGGTTACAGCGAACGAATACGGCAGCGCAAATGGAGCTCCCAGACTGTCAGCTATGGTATTCACTGAGTCTATAGACTCGGGCTCACCGCTGGCAAAACTGCGGTGCATTGAATCCGCGCCTTCAGGTTCTACGCCGATGATTTCTACTTTTGGGCACAAACGCCGCACGGCATTCGAAATGCCGGAAATAAGTCCGCCACCGCCTACTGGAATCACTACTGCATCGAAACCCTCAATCTGCTCACAGATTTCCAAGCCGATTGTTCCGGTAGCCGTTGTGATTGCAACGCCATCAAACGGGTGTACTAAGGTTCGCCCCTCTTCTTCTTCAATACGCGACGCCGTCGCAAAAGCGGTGTGTACGTCCTTCACCAAAACGACTTCTGCGCCATAAGCCTTGCACGCAGCGACTCGCGATGGGTTCGCACTGCTCATCATGACCACTTTTGCGCTGCTGCCCAGGGTTTTGGCGGCGAATGCAGTGGCGATCGCATGGTTGCCTGCGCTGACCGCTGTAACGCCTCTTTGCAGCGCATCTGCGTCCAGACTTTGTAACGTCGCGAGCGCACCACGAGCTTTAAAGGTGCCCGTGCGTTGCAAGAATTCCAGCTTGGCGAATACCTCGGTGTCGTGGCCAAGTTCCGCCTCTATGGCCGGGCAACGTATGACCGGCGTGACGACGATCTGTTCGCGCAATCGATCGTGCAGTGCACGAATCTCTTCAATATTAGGTCCAGATAGTGTCATTACTTATGTAAACTGCCACAACGCGCATTGACTTGCGCTGTTCTTAAGTGAAGATTAGAAGTTGTTGCGAACTGTGGCAGAGAATGCACGGCCGCGAAAGTCGCTACGAGCCAAATTATGGAACTTGACGATCTGTCTCAATCAGGTATTCGACGAATAGCCGACTATTCGCCGTATCTGGATCAATTAGCCGGACTAGCACAGCAAATGGGCCTCAGACAGCGGAGCAATCTTTCGCACGTCGAGACCTCGCTGCGCAGTCACTGGTCGCTGGGGCAAAACAGCATTCTGAGCTGGTCACCGCTCGATAACAGCATTTTGATTCTGGTGGTACCGCATTACGCGATCGCCGAGTACACGTCCCCTCAGGACGGCACAATGGCGCCCAAAGTCTCACCACGGTTTATCACCGAACTAATTACTGGGGATCGCCAGTTAACGATTTCCCAGATGCAGAAAGTCGCCAAGCTGCTACACATCGAACCGGTCAAGATTCCGCTGCGCGTGCCGCTGGAAGGCAGCAAAATTGAGACGCAGATAATTGAGAAAATGATTCGCAAGTACGGTATCAACTACGTGCCCAGTCGTGCTGTAACGCTATTCGATATTGTTGGCTTTAGTCTGTTAACCCCATTCGAACAAATGACACAGCTCAATAGTCTGTCGTACTCGTTAAATTCTGCGCACGCGAAAATGCTCGAAGCTGACGTCAATATCGATTTCGCACGTTCGTCCAGTGGTGATGGCTTCTATATCTGGAATCGAGACGAGGGTCTGGAGGCGAGCGTCAATATTTACCATTTCATGCACATCGTGCTCGCTGACAATGCAATTGCGCGCAGCAAGTCTGCTTCAAAAGCAGTGCCGCTATTGCGTGCCTGTTTCCACGTAGGCAGTTGCTATGAGTTTCATCAGGCCGAAGGACTCAATCCCACCACGCACGACTTTATCGTTGGCGATGTCACCATCGAACTGGCAAGAATGATTGATGCGGCGCTGCCTGGACAGATTCTGGTCGGTGATTTTATGGCTGATATTGAAATTGCTGACGACACTGGCGGCTTTACTGTGCAACCGAACGTGGACGCGGTGACATTCCTGCAACGTGCGCAGGGTAACCTGGCGCAACTTAGCGGGATGGAATTATCCGGCGAACGGGTGACCGCGATTAAGTGCTACCTGACCGGCGAAGATATGGGCGGTGGGGAGTTCAATATCCGACGTCTTACGATCAAGGACAAACATGGCTTATCGCGCGTAGCGTTCAATGCGAAGGTAAATATCTACCGCGAATCCGCTGAGCCAATCCTGTTGGGAATTCAAGACAAGAAATTACCGGTCCAGGTACTTACTTAGTCGCAGAGATTTCTTCGACCAGCATTCCATCGTTCAGACCTTCCGCGCCGCGTACTACCACTTTATCGCCGGCCTCTAAATCACCAAATACTTCGATGTATGTGCCAGCGCCGAGCCCTACGGTGACCATCACTTTACGGACAGTCGAGTCATTGCCCAGAGTAAAAACTGCAGCGCCTTCGCGGCGAAGGATCAGCGCATCGCGTGGCACTGCAAGCACTTCTATCGCCGTTGCGGTTGGCATTGAAAGCCGAACGCTTTCACCTACGGTCCAGATCTCAGGGTCTGCCTCAAGTCGAACTTCGATCATATGGGATTGCGGATCACCAAACGGAACGATGGTTCGGATAACGGCCTCGTCGTTTCGATAGTCATTGGCGATGAGTAACACATCGCCGTTCGATATAAAATTGACCGTACTTAACGGTGCTCTGGAAACCACTTCCAATGATTTCGAATCAACCAATCTGACGACTTCATCAGCGTCCTTAAGTCTCTCGCCGATACTCCTGAGGCGCTCAGTCACTACACCATCAAAAGGCGCCCGGATTCGGGTTACATGCATAGAGATCTTTGCATATCCAAGTTGAGCTTCTGCAATCTTTAGATCGCCCTTAGCTATGGCAAGATTCGCAATAGTTTGGTCAAGCTGACTTTTGGCAGATAGATTTTGCAAGTGCAATTGATTGAGCCGGTCCAGTTCGGACTCCAGAAACGTGACGTTGGCTTGCTCTCGTTCGACGCGACTTTGTGCCTCCATCTCCTGAATCTTGAAGGTAAAGTCTTCGAGACGAGCAACCGTATCCCCCTTCTTGACGATCGTTCCGACCTCAGCGATCCACGTTAGATTCGCGTTGAGTTCAGCAGCGAGTCTAGCGTCATGTCGACTTACCACCGTGCCGGGCACTTCAACATTTGGCGCTAGTAATCGCATCGCTGCCTGATCCGTTACGACTCTTGCGATGTCATCGGCTGCATTGGCTGCATTAGCTACAAAGGGTAGCGCTGCGAGCGCGAACATTTGTATTGCAACTAATCTCATTCCTGGTTTCATTACCTAGCCTGCTACCGGTGTTTGTCCAGAGCCCAAACGCTCTGATTGTTCAGTTTCGCCCATACGCAACAGGCTTGGAAGGAATATCAGGGTAAATATGGTACTCACTGCCATGCCACCGACAATCACAGCGGCCAGACCTTCGTAGACCTCTGAACCAGGTCCCGGTATCAACAATAAGGGCAACATCCCAAACAAACTGGTCATGGTGCTCATCAGGATCGGTCTGAGCCTTCTACGGACCGCTTGTTCGACCGAGCTGCGCCGATCCAGGCCCTCACGCTCTGCGGTTCTCGTTTGATGTACCAGTAAAATCGCGTTGTTGACCACCAGTCCGAGCAAAGTTATGAAACCGATCATGGTAAGCAGATCCATCGGTGAGCCCATGATGCGCAGTAAGGCGACCCCACCAACCATTGCCAGAGGTAGCGCCGCAATCACCAAGAGGCTGTCGACAAACGATCGAAATAACGCGCTCATTAAGAGGTACAACACGATAATTGCCAAGGTAAAGCTACGCGACATGCTGCCCAGTGCATTCTCAAGATCATCGGCGCTGCCGTAATAACTTATCTCTCCGTCATCTGGCAGCAGCTTGCGTATTTCCGGTTCAACTTTTGTCTCGAGGATCTCAATAGTTTCCTCCAGCGACAATCCGTCCGGGGGCGATACAACCAGGGTAAGCGCCCGGCGCCGGTCAACCCGGCGGATCTGATCCGGCCCTGCCGTTCGTTGCAGAGTTACCAACTGGTTAAGTGGTTGAATACCGCTATTTGGGGTTGCTAATGGCGTTGCCGCGAGCTGCTCCGGGCTGCTCCATTCCGGCGCTCGCAGAACAATATCCAGGCTTCGGTCGCCGTCGAATTAATCGCCAACATAAACGCCGTCGCCGAGGGCACGAATGACTGTGGACATCTGTCGACGATTCCACCCTGCTTCGGTAATTCGGCGCTCATTCGGCAATATCCGCAGCTCCGGATTCGAGATATCGACACCGGGGACAGGCCGCGCTTGCGCACCGGGGAGGTGTTCGCCTATCAGGCCAATGCCCGCACGCGCCGCTGCTAACATTGAATCCATGTCGCGACTCTGAATATTCAGTTCGATACCGTCGCTATCACCTATGTTGTCGAAAATCCCCTGTTCATAGGCAAACGCCATCGTATCCGGAAAACCAGCAAAAATTTCATTATTCAGTTTTTCAACTATCGTATTCGTTTGCCTCGCGTCTGCAATTTGTACGCCTGAGAATGCACGAGATCCGAACATGCCCAAAAAGACGGATTCAATCTCTAGCTCAGCGTCGTCTTGCAAGTAAGGAATCAAACGCTGACGTACAACCTCGGCAAACTCCTCTTTGGCACTCGAAACACTTTGCCCGGGTGGCATGACAATAAAAGTAAAGATGAAACCTTTTTGTCCCTTTGGAAGATAGTCAGCTGCAGGGAGAAGCAATACGCTTAACAATATCGAGCCCGTGAACAAACCGCCGACCAATAGTTTTCGAATACGGTCCCGATCTGTCAGGCGCATAATCACGCGAGTGATTGAGTCCCACCAATTCGTATGTCGATCAGTCGAACTTGAAGATCTTATCCATGCAGCAGATGCCGTTGGTATAACCGTCATGGCTATGATCAAAGAGGCGACAACGGCCGCTGAAATAACCAGTGCCAAGTCCGAAAATATCTGCCCCGAAATATCCTGCAAAAACATGATGGGCAGAAAAATCACAACCGTCGTTGCAGTTGACGCCAGCAATGCCCCCGATACCTGAGAAGATCCCTGGATAGCAGCTTCTTCTTTTGACGCACCCTGCTCCCGAAGGCGGACGATGTTCTCGAGAATGACAATAGCTGCGTCCAAGACCATCCCGGTAGCGAACGCGAGGCCCGCCAACGAGATCATATTTAGTGTGCGTCCCGTAACCTGCATAATAATAAATGCAGTAAACAGCGATATCGGAATCGCCAGCGCCACAACGCAGGTAGCTCGAAAGCGTCGCAAGAACCACCAGAGAATGCCGATGGATAGCGCGACACCGATCAGTAAGTTTGTTCTCAGCATTGCGACCGAATCTCGAATGTATACGGATTCGTCATAATCTTGAGAAATCGTCAGGCCCGCACGTTGCAGCGGCCCCGCACGTAATTCTTCGATGGCTGCATCCAGTCCCTCCATGACATCCAGGACATTGACGCCCTGCTCGGCTTGCGCGCTCAAAGCGATCGAGGCCCTGCCGTTTAGTGTCATAAATCCGTTGGCATCGCGCATCTTGACGTCGACAGTAGCAATGTCACGTAAGCGCACGGGCTGACCGTCGCCCCAATCGAGAACCATTTCTCCGAAATCTGGAAGTGCGTATTGACCCGCATATCGTAGCGTGTACTGGCGCCTGCCGACTTCGCTAAAGCCGCCAGATGTATCGCCATGATTACCTACCATCTGCGTTAAGGTCGGTATATCTATTCCCAATGCCGCTGCTTCAAACGGATCAAACGTGATCTGCACCTCATTGTCTCGACCGCCAAAGGCGTTGGAATTCGCCACTCCAGGAACGCGTTCGATGCGCGCCTGTACGACTTCCCGAGCAAAATCGCTATAGCTGGCAATTGGGCGGGTGTTTCCCTCTACCGGCGTCAGCGAATACCAAGCTATCGCAGACCCGAATCTATCTTGACCTGCATAAATTTGTGGCTCTGCAACGTCATTGGGATAGCGCGGAACCTGATTCAGTCGATTGAGTACTTCAATCAGCGCGCGCTGCAGGTCCGTATCGATCGAAAACATCAATGAAATCTCAGCTCGGCCTGCCAACGCAGTCGATTCCATTTTTATAAGGCCCGGTAGGCCGCGAAGAACGTCTTCTTGCCGCTCGATAATTTCCGATTCAACTTCTTCCGGGGCAGCTGTGCGCCAACTTGTTTCGATCTGAATCATGGGGCGCTGTAGATCCGGGATCATTTGTACGGGCAAATTCAAGAGCCCGATGGTCCCCATGAGGAGTACCAGCAAGACAGCCGAAATGACTGCAATTGGATTCGAAATTGCTGCCCGGCTAAGTTGCATTTAGCTTGCCCAAGGATCGATAGAAAAATGGTCGGGGCGAGAGGATTCGAACCTCCGACCCCCACAACCCCATTGTGGTGCGCTACCAGGCTGCGCCACGCCCCGACCGAGCTGCAAACGAAGCGCCACAGACGCGCGTGTCAGCAGGCCAGACATGATACGTGCCAGCCATGGACTTTTAAAGGTATGAATCTAGCGCCGCAGAATCTTAAGGACTTGTTCGAGTTCCGTGCGGATCTGTTTGATGATTTGCTGACTCTGCGTGACATCAGATTTGGCATCATCGCCCGTCAGACGTTGTCGAGCACCACCGATCGTGAAACCTTCACTATACAGAAGACTACGAATTTGGCGGATGATCAAAACATCCTGACGCTGATAGTAACGACGATTTCCGCGTCGCTTTACAGGTTTAAGTTGTGGGAACTCTTGCTCCCAATATCTGAGTACGTGCGGTTTAACTGCACAAAGATCACTAACCTCACCTATGGTGAAATAGCGCTTCCCAGGTATTGGAGGAAGTTCGTCGTTATTCCCCGGTTCCAGCATAGGCTTCTACTCGGGCCTTTAGTTTTTGTCCTGGCCGGAAGGTCACCACGCGACGTTCGCTAATGGGTATTTCTTGACCGGTCTTCGGGTTTCTTCCAGGACGTTCTTTTTTATCCCGAAGGTCAAAGTTTCCAAATCCGGAAAGCTTGACCTGCTCCCCAACTGCGAGTGATGCACGCAGCTCCTCATAAAACATATCAACTAACTCGCGGGCTTCTCTCTTGTTCAAACCAAGCTCATTAAACAGCGACTCTGCCATATCTGCTTTTGTCAATGCCATCAGGATTAGTCTCTCAGAACTGCCGCGAAATTTTCTTCTAATTTTTTTAACGCTGCGGCCATTGTCGCGTCCGCGTCTTCGTCAGTAAGGGTGCGTGATGTTTCCTGCAAAATCAAGCCTATTGCAACGCTTTTTCGCCCTCCTTCTATATTTTCGCCCTTATATATGTCAAAAATCCTGACACTCTGAATCAAGTCAGGAGCCGTGGCTGCAACTGCATTAACAAGATCGTCAGCAGAAACGGAATCGTCAACTATGACTGCAATGTCACGACGTATCGCCGGGAATTTTGAAATTGATTTTGCATTTGGCGCGGCTGACTTCAGCGTTTTATCTGCGTCCAATTCGAACAAGTACACAGCACGTTTCAAATCATAAGTTTTTGCCAGTTGCGGATGCAGTTTACCAACGATGCCAATCAACTCATCGCCACGAAAAATATTTGCAGTTTGTCCTGGTTGTAACGCGACGTGCTGCGTCTTTTCAAAGCGAAACTTTTCATCCGTTATCAGCAAAGACAACAAGGCTTCTACGTCAGCTTTTACGTCGTAAAAATCCACGCTCTTTGAACTGCTCCCCCATTGCTCATGATGCACGGGGCCGGTGACAAGCGCGCCTATACGTAAGACCTCCTCATGGGCTCCAAGTTTGCCGTGGAATGACTTGCTGATTTCAAAAAGGCGCACACGATCTTGTTGCCTTGCCGTGTTTGCGGCCGCTGCGCTAACCAGCCCCGGCCAAAGAGATGCGCGCATGACAGACATTTCGGATGAAATCGGATTGCTCAAAACAAGCTCAGATTCCTCTCCGCTGAACGCTAAATTGGCGTCGGAACTGATGAAACTGTAGGTAATGACCTCTTGATAGTCGCGTGCAACCATTGTCGCCGCGACGCGTTCAAGGTCGATATGAGACTCTGTGACAGTCTGCAGCGGCGCTTGCGAGAAGCCAGTAGTCTCCGGGATGGAATCGTAACCATGCAAGCGGGCGATCTCCTCGATAAGGTCGGCCTCAATCGCCATATCGAAGCGATGTGGCGGTGCCAGAACACCCCAGCCGCCATCTATGACCTCAACTTTCATAGCTAGTCGGGTGAGAATTTGTTTGACTTGCCCAGAGTCAATTTCAACGCCCAACAATCGTGCTAAGCGATTCTCTCGCAGAATTATTTTTTCTTGGTGCGGAAGACTTTCTGCAACAACAATGTCTGTCAAAGGACCAGCCTCGCCGCCGGCAATTTCCAAGAGCAATTGAGTTGCTCTTTCTATAGCTCTTGCCTGACCGCTTGGATCAACGCCACGCTCGAACCGCAGCGATGCGTCGGTATGTAAACCGTATGCGCGAGCGCGGCCGGCCATAAAGTCTTGTGGCCAAAACGCTGCTTCAAAGAAAATGTTACTGCTGTTGTCGCTAACTGCCGTACTCAAGCCACCCATGATGCCAGCCAAGCCAATGGGACCACTGTCATCTGTGACGACCAGGGTGTCAGTTTTTAAGTGCAGCTCTTTTTCATCAAGCAAGACGAGTTTTTCACCTTGTCTCGCAAGCCGCGGCCGAATCGCGCCTTTTATGCGGGCGAGATCATAGGCATGCAGTGGCTGGCCGAGCTCCAACATTACATAATTCGTAATATCAACGACAGGTGAGATCGATCGCAGCCCGGAGCGTCGTAAACGTTCTGTCATCCAAAGTGGTGTTTCCGCTTTCGTGTCGATACCGCGTATGACACGCCCTGCAAACCGCGGGCAAGCTTCCGGTTCGACCAGTTCGACGGCTTGTTCATCCCTGATGGTCGCTTCGCTGGCATCAATAGCGGCATCTTTTAGTTTGCCGCCTGTCAGTGCGGCGACGTCGCGAGCGACACCAAGCACGCTGAAACAATCGCCTCGGTTTGGAGTTAAGTCCAAATCAATTACAGCGTCGGGCAGATTCAGGAGGTCAACCAATCGCGCGCCTACTTCGGCATCTTGCGGCAATCTCATGATGCCGTCTGATTCATCACCAAGACCAATTTCTATTGCGGAGCAAAGCATACCGTTGGAAACTACGCCGCGAATTTTCGCTTTCCGAAGTTTCATACCATTAGGTAACGTCACGCCCGGTCTCGCAAATGGCGTTTTCATGCCTTGCACGACATTTGGCGCACCGCAAACAACGTCGACAAGCTCGCCGTCGCCGGCATCGACTTTGCACAGACTCAATTTGTCAGCGTCCGGGTGTTTTTCTACCTCGACGACCGCGGCAATGACTATGTCCTCTATACCCTGCCCTTGGTGTTCAATACCGTCGACTTCATGCCCAAGCATGGTCAACTGATGGCCAAGTGATTCGCTATCGAGGTCAGTATTTACCCACTCGCGTAACCAGGATTCAGATATTTTCATCGTGGTTACCTGAATTGCCGAAGAAAGCGAAGATCGTTCTCGAAGAACGTACGTAGATCGCTAACGTTGTAGCGCAGCATCGCTAGACGCTCAATGCCGATACCGAACGCATAACCTGTGTATTTTTCTGAATCGATCCCGGCGCTCTCAAGCACGTTCGGGTGCACCATGCCGCAACCGAGGATCTCCAGCCATTTTCCCTCGCCCCAGCGGACATCAACCTCAGCTGAGGGTTCCGTGAAGGGGAAATATGAGGGCCGAAAGCGGAGTTCGGCATCACGCTCAAAAAATGCTTCGACGAATTGATGCAACACTGCCTTCAGGTTGGCGAAGCTGACGTTTTCGTCGATTACCAGCCCTTCAACCTGATGAAACATCGGTGTATGAGTCTGATCAGAGTCACAGCGATATACACGCCCAGGTGCGATGATCCGAATCGGGACGCCCTCTTTCACGATCGAACGAATTTGTACCGGCGATGTATGCGTACGCAACAGGTTTCCACCCGGGAAATAGAACGTGTCATGCATCGCTCTTGCCGGATGGTTATCGGGAATGTTCAGGGCTGTGAAGTTATGGAAATCATCTTCAATTTCTGGCCCGGACCGAACACCAAATCCGGCGTTCGTAAAAATACGTTCAATACGCGCTTGTGCTCGTGACACTGGATGCCGCCCGCCCGTGGAGCGACCGCGTCCTGGCAATGAAACATCGACTGCGTCGGCCGCTAGCTTTTGCTCGAGTGCAGCACTTTCCAAGGCATCACGACGCGCATTCAACAGCGTTTGTAACGCTTGCTTGGCTTTATTGATTTCCTGCCCTGCGGCGGCCCGCTCGTTGCCTGGTAAAGCGCCCAGGGACTTAAGGCGAGCGGTCAGCTCGCCTTTCTTACCGAGAAAGGAAACGCGCACCGCGTCCAGCGCGGCGAGATCGGATGCGGCGTCAATCTGCGACGTCGCTTGATCAATAAGCTCGCTAAGTGCCTGCATATTCACAGTCCTAAGTCAGATGCAGTTTGCTGCACCTGACTCAAGAGCGAATCAGCTTGCGGCCGGTTGCTGTTCGAGGCCCGCTTTAGCGGCTGCAGCGATAGCGCCGAATGCCTCTGGATCGTGCACAGCTATATCGGCGAGCACTTTGCGATCGACCTCGATCTCAGCCTTATTGAGGCCATTAATCAGACGACTGTAAGACAAGCCATGAAGGCGTGCGGCGGCATTAATACGTGTGATCCACAGCGCGCGGAATTGACGTTTGCGCTGGCGACGATCGCGGTAAGCGTATTGACCCGCCTTGATGACTGCCTGCTTGGCAGTCTTGAATAATTTGCTACGTGCGCCGTAATAGCCCTTCGCTTTACCGAGGACTTTCTTATGGCGTGCTTTGGCGGTTACGCCACTCTTAACTCTGGCCATCTCTCAATATCCTCTTAGCTGTACGGAAGCATGCGTTTAACGGATTTAACATCACAATCGGCGACCTGCAGGGTCTTGCCTAATTGACGTTTACGCTTGGACTTCTTTTTCGTAAGAATGTGATTGAGGTGGGATTGGGAGCGTTTGTACCCGCCCTTGCCCGTCTTACTGAAGCGCTTGGCCGCGCCCCGGTTGGTTTTCATCTTTGACATGTCATTATCCTTTAGCCTTGCTACGTACCGGATTATTCCGGCCGCTACAGGCGGGTAGAGCCTTAACCGGTTGTCACACCGTCGGGCTGATACTCACTTTTACGACAGTAAACTTGCTACTGCTTGGTGCTTCTTCTTAGTGCTTCTTCTTAGTGCTTCTTCGGCGCAATTACCATGACCATCTGCCGCCCTTCCATCTGCGGTACTTGCTCAACTGTGCCGTATTCTTCGAGATCGTCGCGGACTCGTTGCAAGAGCTGTGCGCCCAATTCTTTGTGCGCCATCTCGCGTCCTCTAAATCTCAGCGTGACTTTCGTTTTGTCGCCATTCTCAAGAAATTTTATAAGCTTCCCAAGCTTGATCTGATAGTCACCTTCATCCGTTCCTGGACGAAACTTAATTTCTTTAACGTGTACTTGTTTCTGTTTGCGTTTCGCAGATTGAGATTTCTTGTTTTGTTCAAACAAGTATTTCCCGAAATCCATAATTCGACATACCGGTGGTACTACGTTTGGCGATACTTCGACGAGGTCTAAGCCCTCTCCTTTCGCCAGTTCAATGGCAGGCCTAAGCCCCATCACACCCGCTTGCTCACCCGTTGCGTCGATCACTCGAACTTCAGCGGCCTCGATTTCCTCATTGCGCCTGACGCGCTTTGTAACTGCGATACCCAATTCCTCCAGAAACTCAACAATGCCAGCACCTTGCGGCCATATTATAGCGCCACAGCAGGTGCGGGAACGCGATTCTATATAGCCCCACAGTAGGATACAACCATCGGAAGGCCGATTTTCGTAAAAAAATCAGGCATTTTGCAAGGATTGGTGGGCGATGGTGGTCTCGAACCACCGACCTCCACGATGTCAACGTGGCGCTCTACCCCTGAGCTAATCGCCCGACTTTCAAATCCAGACCGGGCTTCAGGCCCTGGGTCAGTCCAAAAGGGGTCGGAGCCCCCTTGACGGCAGCCGTACGATACTGAAGGGCCAGTTCGACTGCAAGGCCTGTCAGCCTGCTTTTTTGTCGGGGATCCCCAAGCCCTCGGCGCGCAGCATTTGAATCTCGTCGCGGATCTTGGCCGCTTGTTCGAATTCGAGGTCCCGCGCGGCTTTCAGCATCTGCTTCTCAAGCTTCGCGGCCTTTTTCATCAGCATTTCCGGACTCAACACTTCATACTTGGATTTGCCGTCCGCAACTTTGCCCCTCGCCCTTTTCGGCACTGGGTAGCCCGCCTCCATGATGTCGGCTACTTTTTTGACGATTGATCTAGGCACGATGCCGTGCACTTTGTTGTGCGCAATCTGGCGCTCTCGCCGGCGATTGGTTTCATCGATGGCGCGTTGCATTGATCCAGTCATCTTGTCGGCGTACAGGATTGCAGTGCCATTAATGTTTCTGGCCGCCCGGCCGATGGTCTGAATCAAGGATCGGTCAGAGCGCAAGAAACCCTCTTTGTCCGCGTCCAGTATGGCGACCAGCGATACTTCCGGCATATCCAGACCTTCTCGCAGCAGATTGATACCGACCAGCACATCGAAGGCGCCGAGGCGCAGATCCCTGATTATTTCGGTTCGTTCTACGGTGGCTATGTCCGAGTGCAGGTAGCGTACGCGAATGCCGTGATCCGCCAGGTATTCGGTGAGATCTTCGGACATACGTTTTGTCAACGTCGTAATCAAGACGCGCTCACCAACGGCAATTCGTTTGGTGATTTCAGAGAGCACATCATCGACCTGAGTACTGGCCGGTCGCACTTCAAGTGTTGGATCAATCAATCCAGTTGGGCGAACCAATTGCTCGACGACGTTATCTGTGAATTCGTTCTCATACTTGCCAGGCGTTGCAGAAACATAAATGGTCTGTGGTGCGTGCCCCTCGAACTCATCGAAGCGTAATGGACGGTTGTCGAGTGCTGACGGCAGACGAAAGCCGTACTGCACCAGGGTTTCCTTGCGCGACCGATCGCCCTTATACATGCCACCTAATTGCGGCACAGTCACATGGCTCTCGTCGATAAAGAGAATGGCATTATCTGGAATGTAATCGAACAGACACGGCGGCGGCTCGCCGGGCTCTCGACCGGATAGATAGCGTGAATAGTTTTCGATTCCCGAACAATAACCAAGCTCGCGAATCATCTCTAAATCAAATAAAGTTCTCTGCTCAAGTCGTTGAGCTTCAAGAAGTTTATCGGTTTCTCGGAGGTACTCTAAACGTGGCTTGAGTTCGGCCTTTATGTGTTCACAGGCCTCAAGAAGACGCTCGCGCGGCGTCACATAGTGGCTCTTCGGGAAGATCGTGAGTCGGGCGACGCGGCGTTCAACCGCACCTGTTAGCGGGTCGAAATATGACAGTGACTCGACTTCATCATCAAATAGCTCAATGCGAACGGCATTGCGCTCAGATTCAGCTGGAAAAACATCAATGACGTCGCCTCTGACCCTGTAGGTTCCCTGCGAGAGATCTATTTCGTTGCGTGTATATTGCAGTTCCGCAAGGCGCCGCAGCAGCCCGCGCTGATCAATTCTGTCACCACGTACCAGATGCAACACCATACTGAAGTAGGCTTCCGGATCCCCGAGACCATAAATTGCTGACACCGTCGCGACAATGATGACGTCTGGACGTTCAATCAGCGCCTTCGTTGCCGACAGGCGCATCTGTTCAATGTGTTGGTTGACTGAAGCGTCTTTTTCAATAAACGTATCAGAACTGGGTACATACGCTTCGGGTTGGTAGTAATCGTAGTATGAGACAAAATACTCGACCGCATTGTGCGGAAAAAACTCGCGCATTTCGCCGTATAGCTGCGCGGCCAAAGTCTTGTTGGGCGCGAGAATGACTGCCGGACGCTGTGAATTCGCAATGATGCTGGCAACCGTAAAGGTTTTGCCCGAGCCAGTAACACCGAGCAAAGTTTGTCTTGCGAGCCCGTCTTCAAGTCCGGACAGCAAACCGGCGATTGCGGTGCCTTGATCGCCCGCAGGTTCGAACTCAGACACCAGCGTCAGTCGATTGCGATCTTCGCTAAGTCTATTGGGAAGGTCTTTGGATTCACGTACCATTGTCATGCATTTCCAATATTCATTTTCTCGGGGTAATCGATTGAGTTTATCAGTTTCTAAAAGAATGGCAGCTATCCGTCCGTCGCCGACTAGCGCGGTCCTGAAGCTTGCCAGTGAATTAAGCGCGGCCGGGCGAGATATTATTAGCCTGGGTGCCGGCGAACCGGACTTTGACACGCCACAACATATTAAGGATGCCGCTCTGCGAGCTATTCGGGATGGCGAAACCAAATATACGCCAGTCGACGGCACTGCCAGCTTGAAAGCAGCTATTCAGCGGAAGTTCGCCGACGAGAACGAGCTCCAATACCAGACCTCTGAAATTATCGTATCCAGTGGCGCGAAGCAGTGTTTGTTCAACTTGTGCATGGCCTTACTCGGTCCCGGCGACGAGGCGATCATTCCCGCGCCCTACTGGGTCTCCTACCCCGACATGGTGCGCCTCGCGGGTGCAGAACCGATTATTGTCGATGCTGGAATCGACCAGGACTTTAAAATCACAGCGCAACAGCTCGCCGCGTCAATTTCGGAAAGCACCCGCTTATTTATCTTGAATAGTCCGAGCAACCCAACGGGTAGCAGCTATTCAAAACCGGAATTGCAGGCTTTGGGCGCGGTGCTTGCTGCGCATCCGAAGGTTGTAATCGTCGCCGATGACATCTACGAACATATCTATTGGGCCGATCAGCCTTTTGTTAGCTTTGCCGCCGCCTGCCCGGATCTGTTTGACCGAACTGTCACCACTAACGGCGTTTCAAAGGCCTATGCGATGACGGGTTGGCGGATTGGCTACGCGGCCGGTCCTAAGGCCCTTATTACCGCGATGCACACCATTCAGAGCCAGAGCACCTCCAATCCTTGCAGTGTGTCGCAGGCGGCAGCTGAAGCAGCCTTGCTGGGTGATCAGTCAGCCGTCAGGGAAATGACAGCAGCCTACAAGCAACGGCACGACTATGTGGTGCCGGCATTGAATGAGATCGACGGTATAGAATGCAGGCCCGGTGAAGGCACTTTCTACGCATTTCCGAGAATAATTGAGGCTGCCAAACAGCGCGGTCTGGAAAATGATACGCAACTGGTTGAGCTGTTGTTGAACGAGGCCGACATAGCTTGCGTGCCTGGCTCGGCCTTTGGCGCTAGTGGTTACGTTCGGCTTTCTTTCGCCTGCTCGATGGAAATGCTTGAGGAGTCTATAAATCGAATAAAACGGGCGCTAGCGACTTGACTTCGGACACCCTCTGAACCAGAATCCCGGCCCTCACGTTGGAGTGAGTATCTATTCCCCGATAGCTCAGTTGGTAGAGCAATTGACTGTTAATCAATGGGTCCGTGGTTCGAGTCCGCGTCGGGGAGCCAAATCTGAGAAAGCCCACCTTTGTGTGGGCTTTTTCTGTTTTGGATCTTCCAGAACCACTACGTGACTGGCGCAGGTTGGCTGCGACTAGCAAACCGATTGCAACGTTGTTCTTCACTTCGTCGCCGCGATCTCAATAACAACGTTCCAAAGATACTGTACAAGTCCAATAAACGCTTCCTCAGAAATACGCTCGTTGTCACCGTGCGCACCGAAGCCACTATTAATCTCATCGACTGAACGAGCTGGCCCAATTCCATAGGCTTGTACTCCCATCGCTCTGACCTGCGCCATATCGGTAGCACCAGTTCCCATGGTAGGCAGGACAGTCGCGTTTGGATACATTCTCAATGCGACGTTCTCCAGGGTCTGAAACATTTCATTGTCGATTTGCGACGGCGCTGCGGCAGGTCGGTAAATTTTCTCCGGAATAATTTCGACACGTGGATCATCAATTACTGCGGACAATTTTGCGTAAAATTCGTCAACACTTTCGTCCGGCAACATGCGTATATCCAGAATCGCACTGGCCTCGGATGGAATGACGTTTTTGCGAAATCCGGCATCCACGACAGTGGGCGTTACTGAAGTACGAGAGATGGAATAGTGGTACGGATAATTTTCGAGAAAATGCTGTTGAATGGCGTCCCTTAACTCGGGATTCTCAACATTATTGTAACGATGCGCGTCTTCTTCTTCTGAAATCTCGGCAAGTCGTTGGAAGTAAGCTCGAGTCGTGTCGTTGAACCTGACTTCCGTCTGCCAAGATCCGGCCTTTGCGACTGCGGTAGCAAGTATCAATACAGCATTCTCCAAGGTTGGTCTTGAGCCGTGGCTGGGCTTGCCACGTGCAACCAGCGTCACCCGCCGCGGCAGTTTCTCAGTCGTCCCGATACCCACTCTCATAACGATGTTGTCTTCAATTACATTTTGCCCCCCTTCAGCCAGGCAGTACTCAGCATCAATAGCGTCAAAGTGCTTCTCCACCATAAAGTTGATGCCAACTTCGGGGGTGCCTTCTTCGCCCGATTCTGCCAACAAGATGACGTCACGATCCAATTCCACGCCGTGTCGCTTCAACAGCTTGATAACCATTAAAGCTGCGGCCAGATTGTCCTTGTCGTCAAGAGTGCCACGGCCATAAACAAAGCCATCCTGGCGTAAACCGCTAAATGGGTCTGCGTACCATTTTTCACGCTGCACACCAACAACATCGGTGTGGCCCATTAACAAAATAGGTCGTTTCGAGCCATTGCCTTTGATTCGGGCAACTAAGTTGGCTCGGGACTGTTCCAGAGCGTACCTCTTTGATGAAATTCCTTCGATCTGCAGTACTTCCTCCAGGTACTTGACGACCTCGGTTTCATTGCCCGGCGGGTTCGACGTGTCTATTTGAACAAGCTCGACGAGGTGTCCAATAGACTCGGCCCCAACTGCCTGCCAATCGATCAAGTAAGACTGCTGCGCGTTGGTAATAGCACTCGAGAACAGGAATAAAATCAGTAAAATCAATCTCATATGGGATGTCGTTTTAGGTTCGGGTAGGAGGAATGTTCGATTCTAGCGCAATTTGGCCGCAACCTAGCTACGATCCGATGAGTAACGTCATGCGATCAATGCAGCAGTCAGTGACTGACAGCGTAATCGTTATGATAGTTGCTTTGCTTACTGCTTTTCTGAATCAGAAAGTCGTCTGAGAATCCTAGACCGAAAATAGTCCTTTGAGGTGCGCTCGGAGACTCTCGCCCGTATCAGGATGTTCCAATCCATAGGCTACGGTTGCCTGCAAGTATCCGAGCTTGCTGCCACAGTCGTAGCGCACGCCGTCAAACGAATAGGCGTAGACCGGCGATTCATCCAGCAATGCCGCAATTCCGTCGGTCAGTTGAATCTCACCGCCGGCGCCTTTCCCGATGTTTTGAAGCTTGTCGAAAATACTGCCCGAAAGCAGGTAGCGGCCGACCACGGCTGAGTCAGAGGGCGCATCTTCAGGCGCCGGTTTCTCGACAATTTGCGTGATTCGGCTTCTATTGGCCGGGTCAACGGCAACGATTCCGTAGTTCGACGTACTCTCGTGTGGCACCGTTTCGACCGCCACAACGCTGCCACCATGCTCGGCATGTTCCTGTGCCATTTGCGTCAGGCAGCCCGGTGAACCGGCGATCAAATCATCAGCGAGATGCACGAAAAATGGTTCGTCGCCAACCGCTGGCCGTGCGCACAATACCGCATGGCCTAGACCCAATGGTTTACCTTGGCGAATGTAGATGCAAGACACACCCGGCGGAACGATGTCCCGAATAGTTTGCAGCAGCTCATCCTTGCCAGAATCAGTTAGCGCCTGTTCAAGTTCCGCGTCGGTATCAAAATGGTCCTCGATCGCACGTTTGGAACTGCCGGTTACGAACACCAGCTTGGTTGCGCCGGCATCGATCGCCTCTTCTACTGCGTATTGAATGAGCGGCTTGTCAACGATC
>CAJQPL010000024.1 GCA_905480215.1 uncultured Woeseiaceae bacterium
GGCACTGCTGGCAAGCAGGCTGAGCAACAAAGAGATCGCAGACCGACTCCATATTTCCCCGGTCACAGTGAAGCGGCACACAGCGAATATTTATCAGAAGCTGGGCGTTAATGGCCGACATCAGGCGGTTGCGAAGGCGACTGGCATGGGTATGTTTAGCCACAGCGAATAGTCGCCACAGCCTTTTTACACCCTTTTTTGCATCTTCTGGTTCGATGTGGCTAGCATGTGTTCGAGCGAATATACGTGCCATGCAGACATCACACGCCACGATGCAAGGGCCGGCCATCTACCAGATCCGGGTTCAGGGAATTGTTCCCCTCGACTGGTCCTCTCGCCTTATGGGGATGAACATTACGCTATCGAGCGAAGATGAATCGACGCTCGTTGGCCGTTTACCGGATCAGGCGGCGTTGTCCGGCGTGCTGAGCGCTCTTACGATCAGCAATATCCCGTACTATCAGTCGAATGCCTGGAAGTCGGCTGACCCCAGACGTTTCAGACCCTAGCAATCTACTACTTTTCGGAGATTAACAATGAGAACTAACCTTTACGCAGCGATCGGCAGCCTGGCAATGCTGGCGGCACTCGTTTCCTGTGCAGAGAGCAGCGCTGAAAATACGGCAGGGTATAACCATGTAATCCCCGAAAAAATAATGACGCCAGATACTGTCGAGACCCGCATTGGAACTCTGGAATTTTTCGATGGCATGCCGGACGAGGCAACAGTTGAAAAGGCGTATGAGAATCTGGATTTCATGCGTGGTGTCGATGTCTTCCTGAATTTCATTCCCGCAACCTCGGTTGAGGGTATTCGACTTGGCATGATTGAGATGGGTGCGACACAGTCCAACCACGTATTACTGTTTGATACGTTGATGCACTCCGACCCGCTTTTCTTGACCGGTAATACCGATACAGTCTACGCATCTGTCATGCTGAACCTGGACCAAGAAGGGCCGACCGTTGTTGAGGTTCCGGCGGGTGCGGGCCCAGGTACAGTAAATGACGCTTTTTTCCGCTTTGTCATTGACATGGGAGCACCCGGGCCAGACCGCGGTAAAGGCGGCAAGTACCTTATTTTGCCACCAGGCTATGGGGGTGAGACTCCTGAGGGCTATTTTGTTGCACAGTCCAGAACGTATTCCAATTGGCTAATCCTTCGTGGCTTCCTGGTCGATGGAAAGCCTGATGCAGCATCGAAGATGTGGCGCACGGGTCTCAAAGTTTACCCGCTGGCACAGGCGGACAATCCACCTGCGATGAAGTACATCGACGGGTCTACGGTTCCGTTTAACACGATCCACGCCAATACCTATGAGTTTTATGAAGAGCTGCATACCGTCATCGATCGCGAGCCAGTCGATTTTGTCGAGCCGCAACTGCTTGGCATAGCTGCATCAATAGGGATTCAAAAGGACAAGCCGTTTGAGCCCGACGCACGTATGCAGGCTATTCTAAGAGAATCGGTCACCGTCGGTAATGCGACAGCTCGCGCGATCTGGTTGCAGCCACGTGATGAGCGCGCCTATTTCTACGAGAACTCCTGTTGGTATACGGGATTTGTCGGTGGTGATTACAAATGGTTTGTCGAAAACGGTAACGGCGCTCGAAATATCGACGCACGCACACTGTTTTTCTACTCGGCCACGGTTAACACACCAGCGATGGCCATGAAGATGGTTGGCGTCGGTTCGCAGTACGGTTTCTGTGCGGTTGATAATGGCGGGCAATACCTGGACGGCGCCAAGAATTACAAGCTGCGAATTCCGGCCGATGCGCCAGCGAAAGATTTCTGGTCAGTTGTCGTCTATGACCCGCAGACTCGCTCCGAGCTGCAAACCGGCCAGCCGCTCCCAAGCAAAAACAGTAAGAAAAGTCCGCTCGTTTATAACGATGACGGTTCCGTTGATCTTTACTACGGACCCGAAGCCCCTGCGGGTATGGAGAATAACTGGACGCAAACCGTACCGGGTAAGGGCTGGTTTGTGTTGATTCGTCTCTATGGGCCGTTGGAGCCCTGGTTCGACAGGACCTGGCAACCGGGAGAATTCGAGTTAATCAACTAACTGCTCGTATTTATGATCACTTTTGCTAATAGAGGATTGTTCTCGCTCTGCGCTTAGTCAGAACGACCACCCGATTGATGTCACGACGCCATAATCAGAGGTCGTTGCTGAAGTGGCACTCGGAACGGATTCGTTTGCAGTTTGCGGGTTGCTGTCATAGGTATTGTAATAGCTCAGGTCCCAATATAAGTCTTGATAGATTTCCCACCTGAGCTTCACGTCGAGTTGCGCTCGGGTGCGTCCGGACTCGGTGATGCTGGGGAAGGCAACAAGTCTCGAAGAGAGATCGAGCGTAGGATCATCGAAGATGTAGCGCGAGTAATCAATTCCAATCAAAGCTTCAAAATTTTCCTTCTTCGACGTCACACCGT
This sequence comes from uncultured Woeseiaceae bacterium, assembly GCA_905480215.1. Lineage (GTDB taxonomy): Bacteria > Pseudomonadota > Gammaproteobacteria > Steroidobacterales > Woeseiaceae > UBA1847. Next base: position 2,441 of record CAJQPL010000024.1, read on the forward strand.
CTTGATCTTCAAGGTTTTCGATAGTACCGACAACACCACCTATGAGGGAGAATTCGGAGACATTCGTCTGCAGCAGAAAACGTCCCACTCCGGTTCCGATGCTGGTGCGAAGTTTTAGCCCCAGCTCATCGTTACTCTCGAAGCCGGTCCAATAGGAGTTGAACCATCGCGCTTTTCTAAAGCGGGTCATTACCAAGCCAATGTTCGAGCGCTGCGTGCCTTGGCCTGCCTGGTCGTTCGTAATAATCGTGCTGCCGTCCAAAGTGAATGATCGAATTTCTGTTCGATGTGTTGCGCGAAAAGCAAGATTTCCTTGCGCAACATCACTCGCCTTGGTGAAGCTGTAACCAAACGATAATGAACCTTTCAGCCGCTCCCAAAAACTGTCATCGATTTGTGAAATGCGAACAATATTGTCATGTGCAAAGCTCGCCGTCTGCTGTTCGTTCGCCAAAGTAATTGTTTGTTGATCGGGAGATTCTGCAATGAACCCGGTAACGCGCGTCCCGTCGGAACGCTCAAACTGGAATTCAAACTCGCTGTCAATTTTAGCGATATCTTCCCACTCGATATTAATATCGCCAAGCGCGTCAGTGCCTACGCGCAGAATGCCATGCTCGAGCTGCTTGATTTCTCCCGTAATGCGATCGCCATTTGAGAGCCAAATAATATCGCTTTTGTCGCGAGCCCAAACGCTACCGCACAGAAGTAATGACAACGTAAAAATCAATATTCGGTTTAATATCACTTTATCGTCAACTCTTTAGTTTGTTTGTTCGAGCGTTCTTCAGGGGCTTGGTGCCCGCAGGAGAGTACGACATATGACTCCTGACACCCGAGTATTTGAAAATGCTGGTCGACCAACCTGATGCAAATACCCCTTGGCGCTGAAAAGCATCGATAGTCAATGACGAAGTCTTGCGTAAGTCTGACCCTCAAGTCAAAAGGGCAGAAAACTCTATTAGGATTTGGGTGTCGCTGGTATCCAGCAACCCGGATCATTTCTCGGCGATAATCTAGATAGACAAGAAATGAACGCCGCAGTGCTCGCCGGGCTCGATGCTAACGACAGACTCATTTTTCGCAGCCAGGGGCGCGCTATTGGTGAATGACGTGCTAACGTTTCAGCAATGTTGAACAGCAAACACATTCGCCGGCGTTTCGAGCGTAGCGCTTCAGGTTTCGATAAAGCGGACTTTGTCCATGCCGCGACGCGCGATGGCCTGCTCGCCCGCATTGAACCGCTGCTTATTCAGGCAAAAACCGTTGTCGATCTCGGCGCGGCTACCGGAACAGCGAATCGCTTACTCAACAAGCGTTTCCCGAAAGCGCGCGTGATTTCGATCGACATCGCACACAACATGTTACAAGAGGCACGCAAGCGAAGGTCCTGGCTTGCAAAAACTTCGTTTGCCCAAGCTGATGCGACTGCGCTGCCGTTCGCCAATGAGAGTATCGATGTGATCTTTTGTAACCAGCTTCTTCCGTGGTTCGAAAATCCTGACCCGGTGTTCCGCGAGGTCGCGCGAGTATTAACCAAGGGCGGCGTGTTCGCGTTCGCGACGCTCGGGCCGGATAGCCTGCAAGAACTTGGTCGTGCGTGGCGGCAAGTCGACGATCAGGCACACGTTAGTCGCTTTCCGGACATGCATGATCTTGGAGACGGTCTCGTCAACGCGGGCCTGGTCGATCCGGTTCTGGATGTCGACCGGCTGTCGATCACATACAAGAGCATCGAGGCGCTGTTCAGAGACCTGACAGCTAGCGGTGCTCGCAATGCGTTGCAGCAAAGACATCCTGCACTTACTGGAAAACAACGATTCAAGGCGATGACATCTGCACTCGAAGAGACTGCCGTGAATGGAGATATTGTTCTGGATATAGAGCTCGTATTCGGACATTGCTGGGGTGCAGGTCCTAAAATGGACGCTGCTAACTACCGTATCGACGCAACACGAATACCCTTACGTCGAAATTGAACTTCTCTGCTTAAGAACGCTTAAGACTAAGGATTATAAATCATTGATATTTATATGATTTAATGATTTTCTCCTTTGCTGGAAGCATTGCATGACTGAGCCAGTTTCAGTACAATTCTTAAGCGTCTTGGAAAGGCTGGCCTGCCTGTCCAGGCGCGCAGCAGCTTCCCAGGTGAACAATCTAATGACACGAAAACTATCTCTGAGCTTGCTCGGCCTCATTTTGGCCGGCACGGCAAATGCCGAATGGGCGCTGAATATGCCTAAGGGCGTAACTGACCTCAGCCTCGAAACCTACAACCTTCACATGATGGTCTTTTGGTGGTGCGTTGCTATCGCCGTCGTCGTTTTCGGCGTGATGATTGTCTCGTTGGTGAAGCACCGCAAGTCGAGGGGTGTGGTAGCGGCAACGTTTTCACATAGCACAACAGCGGAAGTTATCTGGACGACCATACCGGTGATTATTCTTGTGCTGATGGCCGTGCCTACAGCTGAGACGATGGTGAAGTTAGAGGATTCACGAGATCCCGATCTGTCGATCGTTATTACCGCTTACCAATGGAAATGGCATTACAAGTATCAGGATACCGACGTTGAGTTTTACTCGAGTCTCGCGCGCGAAAGTCTCGGCGCACGACGCAAGCAATCCGGCATTGACCCATTCTCGGTAGAGAACTATTTACGCGATGTGGATAACCCGATGGTTATTCCGCGCGATGCCAAAGTTCGCCTGTTGTTCACTTCCAATGACGTGATCCATTCCTGGTGGTTGCCAGCATTCGCCATTAAAAAAGACGCCATCCCGGGTATTGTAAATGAGGCCTGGTTCCGCGCTAACGAAGTTGGCATCTACCGCGGCCAGTGTGCGGAACTATGTGGTAAGGATCACGGTTACATGCCAATTGTTGTAGAGGTTATTGAACCCGAGGCGTACGCAGCCTGGATTGCCAGCCATGACGGGGAGCGATAAGACATGAACACTTCAATAATTGACGCGCACGGCCACGATAATGATCACAGCGGCGACGATCATCACGGCCCGGCAAAAGGAATCGGTCGTTGGTTGTACTCAACCAACCATAAGGACATCGGCACGATGTACCTTATATTCAGTCTGCTGATGTTTTTCATTGGCGGCACCATGGCTATGGTCATTCGTTCTGAATTAGCGATTCCGGGCCTGCAGTTTGTGCATCCTGAGTTCTTTAACCAAATGACAACGATGCACGCGCTGATAATGGTGTTCGGCGCAGTGATGCCGGCCTTCGTCGGTCTCGCCAACTGGATGATCCCGTTGATGATTGGCGCGCCTGATATGGCGTTGCCAAGAATGAATAACTGGTCGTTCTGGATTCTGCCAGTCGCGTTTGGCATTTTGCTGTCGACATTGTTTATGCCCGGTGGTGCTCCCGCAGGTGGCTGGACGATGTATCCGCCGCTGGTGCTGCAAACCGGCGACTCGTTTCCGTTCTTGATCTTCTCGGTGCACCTGATGGGTTTGTCGTCCATCATGGGCGCTATCAACGTGATCGTCACTATCATCAATATGCGCGCACCCAATATGTCGCTGCTGAAGATGCCGATGTTCGTGTGGACCTGGTTGATTACTGCTTACTTGCTGATCGCAGTAATGCCGGTGTTGGCGGGTGCCGTTACGATGCTGTTGACCGATCAATTCTTCGGTACCAGTTTTTTCCTCGCGGCCGGTGGTGGCGATCCGGTGCTGTTCCAGCATATCTTCTGGTTCTTCGGTCATCCCGAGGTTTACATCATGATTCTGCCGGCCTTCGGAGTGGTTTCGGAGATCATTCCAGTGTTCGCCAGAAAACCCCTGTTCGGCCATGACTCCATGGTCTATGCGGCATCCAGCATCGCCTTTTTATCGTTTATCGTCTGGGCACACCACATGTTTACCGTTGGCATGCCCCTGACAGGACAGCTATTCTTCATGTTCACCACCATGCTGATTGCAGTGCCAACAGGCGTTAAGGTCTTCAATTGGGTCGCGACCATGTGGCGCGGCGCGATGACGTTCGAAACGCCCATGCTATTTTCGCTGGCGTTTGTATTCTTGTTCACGATTGGCGGCTTCTCCGGACTAATGCTCGCGATCGCACCGGCGGATGTGCAATACCACGACACTTATTTCGTTGTCGCACACTTTCACTATGTTCTAGTGCCCGGTTCGGTGTTCGCGATAATGGGCGCCGCCTATTTCTGGTTACCTAAATGGACCGGTCACATGTACAACGAGGCGCTCGGCAAGGTGCACTTCTGGACATCGGCGGTTTTCGTCAACCTCACGTTCTTTCCGATGCATTTTCTGGGTCTGGCTGCGATGCCAAGACGCATACCGGACTACTCTACGCAATATGCTGACTTCAATACCGTTGCAAGTATCGGTGCAATCGGTTTTGGTCTTTCGCAGTTGTTGTTCGTCTGGGTGTTGCTGACTTCGAAGAAGGGCCCGAAAGCGACTGCGGAAGTTTGGGATCAGCCACAAGGTCTGGAGTGGACCGTTCCATCGCCGGCGCCTTATCACACTTTCGAGACGCCACCGTCGCTAAGCGAGATGGACAGCCATCACTAGCATGGTCGACAACGAACGCAAGAAGAGTATTCGCCGCACAACATTGATTGTCGCTGCGATCGCGATTGCGTTCTATCTCGGATTTATTTACATGGGTGTGTCACGTGCCTGATTCCAACAACAATGCGCACAACGATTCGAGCAATCGGTCGAGCGACCGTAATCTGATCGCGCAACTGCTGCTTGTCGTTGCAGGAGCTTTTGCCTTTGGCGTTTTCGTATTGCCACCACTCTATGATGTGTTTTGCGAGGTCACTGGATTCGGTGGGCGCACCAACGCTGAGGCTGTTGCGGCAATTGAAGCACCGGATCTGAGTCGCGAGATTCGCATCGAGTTTGTAACCACCACCAACGAATACGCACAGTTCGAGTTTGCCGCCGACACAGACAGCATGACGGTCAATCCGGGCCGCATGTATTTCGCAACATTTACAGCAACAAACCTCAGCGCCGATGAAAAGGTCGCGCAAGCTGTGCCCAGTGTTGCACCATCATCCGCTGCCGCCTACTTCACTAAAATCGAATGCTTTTGCTTTACCAGCCAGGCTTTTGTCGCGGATGAAGAGCGTGCGCTGCCACTGCAGTTCATTGTTGATCCGGATCTCCCCGAATACGTTGATACAATTACCTTGCAATACACTTTTTTCGACACCGCTCGAGTAGCGGCAAACACAGAGAACTAAAATGTCCGGCACGGCAAACGATCGTTACTACGTCCCTCACGGCAGCCACTGGCCTATTGTCGGCTCGGTCGGCTTATTGTTCCTGATGGTCGGGGTTTCCAGCTGGTTGAATGGCGCGGACGCCGGTTTCTACATCATGCTTGGCGGTTTCGCAGTCATTGTATTCATGTTGGTTGGCTGGTTCAGTGCGGTAATCGGCGAGAGTGTGAACGGCTTGTACAACGATCAGGTTGATAAATCGTTTCGACAAGGCATGTTCTGGTTCATTTTCTCAGAGGTCATGTTCTTCGCTGCATTCTTTGGCGCCTTATTCTATGCACGCAACATGTCTATTCCCTGGCTTGGTGGCGACAGCAATAACTTTTTCACTAACCTGCTGCTATGGGAGGGTTATGAAAGTACCTGGCCGAGCAACGGCCCTGGCAACATTGGCGGCGACTACGAGGTTATGGGGCCGTTTGGTTTGCCGCTTATCAACACGGCGCTGCTGCTGACCAGCTCAGTAACGATCACGATTGCACATCATGCTTTGATCGCCGGCAAGCGAGCGCAACTCAGCACATTCCTGGCAATGACTTTTATTCTGGGCTTTGTATTCGTCTATCTGCAGGGCGTGGAGTACGTCGAGGCCTATGAGCACCTCAACCTGAAGATGACTTCCGGGATTTACGGCTCGACATTTTTCATGTTGACCGGCTTCCATGGCATGCATGTAAGCATTGGCGCAATCATGATCACCGTGATCTGGTTTCGCGTATTAAAGGGCCACTTTTCGGCTGGCAATCACTTCGCCTTTGAAGCTGTCGCCTGGTATTGGCACTTTGTTGATGTTGTCTGGGTCGGGCTATACGTATTCGTCTACTGGATGTAGATCATCCACGCGGTTCTATCCAACCGAGAAAATAGGATACGACCAGGAATAGAATTAACAAGGTGGAAAGCGCAACTCTGATTTTCAGTGCCCGCAGCACCTTGGTCGAGTCAGCGTCGTCACGAGATAAATAGTAAAGGCCCGAACCGAGACTTAGTAGAATGGCTGCCAACATGGCAAATACGACAAGCTTCATACCAATTGTCCAAATACAACGAGCGCGAAGTATAACTTGAACGAGAACAGCGAAAAGACATTACCAAGCTGGCTGCCGCTGGTGATTGGCAGCTTGTTGGTCATCCAGTTTGCAGGTCTGGGCGCCTGGCAGGTCTCGCGCGGGATGGAGAAACGCGCAACGCAGTATATGTACCAGGACGAAAGCAGTTTTTCGGCGTGGCGAGACGGTGCAGAAGTTCGTCCCTACCAACGCTTAAAGGTTGAGGGGCAATTTGATTCTGAACATCAGATCGTCTTGGAGAACATCATTCTTCATAGCCGTTACGGCTATTACGTGATTACGCCTCTCATCCTTGCCGAGGACGCGCCCGTACTGCTGGTCAATCGCGGCTGGATAGAAAAGCCTCGCGAAGGGCTCGATCATTCCTTGCTCGACCTACCGACCGAGTCGATGACGATTCGCGGCAGAGTTGGGGCATTACCGAAAGCCGGCTATAAGATGGGTGAGGCCGTCACTGCAAGTGCAAGCTGGCCAAAATACGCGGTCTACCCGTCAGCCGAAGAGGTCGCAGCATCGCTCGGCCGTGACGTTCAAAGTTTCGTTTTGCTCATGGACCATGAAGAGGAGCTCGGCTTTTATCGTCACTGGGTACCCACCGAGTTTGGGCCAGGCAAGCATTTCGGCTACGCGCTGCAATGGTTCTCCATGGGTGCTGTTCTGGCGGGTCTGCTGATATGGAACTACCGCAGGAAGCGCTTCGACTCATGAGCACAAAGAAATCGACCTGGGTGCATTTTCAGATTTTCATTATTTTCGCCGTATTCTTCGGCCCGCTCGCCGTAGCGACCTATATGTACTACAGCGGCGCGCTCCAGCCACAGGGCCGAACCAATCACGGCGCCCTGCTTGAACCGCTGATCAATGCGGCTGAAATTCTGCCTGAATCGAGGCTGGAAGCGTTGGGTGAGGGGCTTTGGCTGCTGGTCTACATTAATGCCGGGGAGTGCGATGCTGAGTGCGAGAACGCGCTTTACACGATCCGTCAGTCTCGCAAGATGCTCGGCAAGGATATGGGGCGTTTATTGCGGGTGTTCTTGCACGGAGATTCATCGCCCGATACAGTGTTCGTCGCTGATGAGCATGCAGGGCTCATTTCGCTGACAGATGAACCTTTGTCTGAGCTGCTAAACCAGAACAAACCTGCAGCATTATCGGCGGGTGGATACTTCCTGATAGACCCCTTGGGTAATCTCGTTATGTATTTCCAACCCGAAATCGACCCGCGCGAAATGGTCGAAGACATTGAACGATTACTAAAGTTTTCCAGAATAGGTTGAGCGTGAACACAAGAGCTGAAACGACATACACGTCCTGGCGTGACTACTATGAACTGACCAAGCCGCGTGTGGTCATGTTGATCGTGTTTACAGCCATTGTCGGTATGTTCCTCGCCGTCCCGGGCTTGCCCGATCTCGGCGCGCTTTTCTTCGGTACGCTCGGCATCGGCATGGCGGCATCATCCGCTGCTGTTTTCAATCATGTGCTTGATGCACGCACTGACATCTTGATGACCCGGACGCGCGCGCGTCCGCTGCCGCAACAGAAGCTGACAGCAAAAGAAGCGCTCACGTTTGGTTTCACAATCGGTGCCATCTCGATGGCTATCCTCTGGTATCTCGTCAACCCGCTGACTGCAGTCCTCACTTTCATGTCATTGATTGGCTATGCCGTTGTCTACACCGTCTGGCTGAAGCACGCGACACCGCAGAATATTGTTATCGGTGGCGCGGCCGGCGCCGCACCACCAGTGCTTGGCTGGGCCGCAATTACGAATGAAGTCACCAGTGCGGCATTGCTACTGTTCCTCATTATATTCATCTGGACGCCGCCGCATTTTTGGGCGCTCGCGATTGCCAGGAAAGATGAGTATGCAAAAGTCGACATTCCGATGCTGCCAGTAACGCACGGTGAGGCTTACACGCGACTCAATATTCTTTTGTACTCAATACTGCTTTTGGTCATCACTGTTTTGCCATACCTGATCGGCATGAGTGGCTTGATCTACCTCGGCAGTGCGCTCGTGCTGGGCGGTTACTTCTTGTACTACGCCATTCGCATGTATCGCGACTATGACGACGAAGAATTGCCAATGCGCATGTTCAAGTACTCGATCAGCTACCTCGGCTTCTTGTTTGCCGCTTTGTTGATCGATCACTATCTACTCATTCAGGTAAGCCTCTAGCCCACGCCTTAATTGGGCGAGCATCTGACAAGCGTCGTCAATAATAGCTTCGAGTTTGACAATATGGCTCTTGGGGTGATCAGTAGCCTGTTATCAGCGGCGCCCGATCGACCGAAGCGCTGGAGAGTGCAAATCTGACCGTTTTTTTACCGGACAGCGTCAAGATGTCTGTTAAAGAAGCAGGAGCACGAACATGAAACAACTCAATTTATGTGCAGCGTTACTGGCACTCACCTGTTTCGCATTTTTTCCAGCGGCGCTGCTGGCAGATGATGCACTCGAAGATCTCGATGACACGATGATCGTAGTTGATGACTCAAGCGAACTCGAATCTTCGATCTCAGAAATGCGCGTTCCTGACGATGACGACGTTCAGGATGATGAATGGGATGACGAGGAGCGCGAAGACGAATCCGAAGAGCATGCATCAGATCATGACGATGATGACTTCTACCGCGATAACGAGAAAGAAGGTGGACTCTATGGAGACGAAGAAGATCTTGATGATGGAGACGAAGTCGATGATGACCTCGTAGAAGATGATGACTAATTAGCTCAGATACCCGCTTCACCTGCCAATCCCTGCGTTTTAGACGCATTCAGGGGGATTTTTCTCGACTACGTCATAGTTTTAGGTCAGCAATAGTCTGTACCCTTCAATCTGACATAACGCGAGAAAAACCGTACATATGGTCAAACCTTCCCTGCCTTCGTTCTGGCTGACGCTGCTTGCAGCTTTCGCTTGTCTTGCACCGCTGGAGCGCGCCGACGCTCTGACGGCGAGCCAATACTTTGCGGACGCGAACCGTCTCGCCCGCGAAGACCTGTATTGGGCAGCTTTGTTGCGCTATAGCCAGGCGGCAGCGGGAGGCATGGAGTCGCCATTGCTGCATTACAACGTCGGCGTAACTCACTATCACGCCGGCCAGCACATTCGAGCGCGCGAGGAACTGCTCAAAGCACTCGACGATCCATCGCTAAGAGTCGTTACCCACTACAACCTGGGGCTCAATGCCTATGCGCTTGGGCAGACAGATGAGGCATTGCGTTGGTTTCGCCTTGCACGTGATCAGGATGCGAACAGGAAAATTCAGCAGTTTGCGATTGTTGCCATTTCAAGAATTCGTGATGAACGCAAAAATGCTGAGGTCCGCCCAATACGCGTCGTCAAAATCGAGAAGCAACGCGATCTCTTTGATTTTCAATTTCACGCTAGCGTTGGATACGGTCAGGACGACAATGTATTTCGCTCACCTGACCGAACCTACAGGGACCGCTCCGACCCGTCAGCGCCTGTCATCACAGCAATTGCCCAAGAAGGCACCTTTGTACCGATTGATCTGAGCGCCAAATATCTCGTCAACAACTACAAGTTTGAAGGCTTTTTCGTTTCCTATCGACTCGCGGGTCGCTACTACACGGACGAGCTATTACGGAATGCCGACCGCTATCGACATGAAGCCGCCTTCGGCAACGAGTACCGCCGTAAAGAAGGTAGCCGCGAGCGTGAATTACGTAGCGCGTTCAAAATTTCCCACAATGATGAAATTTATTACGATCATGACGACGGCGCACCGCGGGAAATAGGTGGTGTATTTATCGACGACCGACTCGACTACGTAAGTTATGGCCCGCAGCTAGCGTTCCGACAATCGCATGACCGACTAGCCGTCGGCGCGAAGCTCAAGGGGCTGTTGTTGAATTATGATGAGCAAACCCTGGTGCCCGAGTACGATCACGCATACTTCGAGTTGAGCCTTTACGGACAATACGAATTTACTGAGTCTTCGCTGCTTCGCGTTGGCGCAAAAGGTTACAGTCGCCGCTACAGCGATCGCCCGTCTTTCGATCTCAACGGTCAGCAAATAATCGGCACTCGAGATTTGCGTTACGACTATTACGCACTTGAGCTAACCGCACGGCAACGAATTTTCGATAGCCTGTGGTTCGGCTTTGATGTCGAACGCACCGAGCGTATTGATCAGTATCAGGGCTACAACGACTACACGCGCGACAGCGTACGCGCTGAAGCTCACTGGTCGCCCGGCAGTCGCTTCAACGTCAACGCGAATGCCAGCTATTACCTCTACGACTATCCGAACGCGTTTGCATTCCACAACTCGACACTGGCTCGCAAGACCCAGGAAACAGCCACCGCCGGTATCGTCGCGACCTTCCGTATGACGCCGCGCCTGAGCCTGATTGCAGAAGCGCGTTACCGGGAAACGGTCTCGAATGATATCCGCATCCAGTATGCGCGAAATCAATACAGTCTCGGTCTGCGCTGGCAACAATAAAGCTGCGGGTTCTACCCGATTTATAAGCTCGGTTCGGAGCAATAAATCTCTGCTACAATTTCGCGCTCGCACACGCCCGGCTTTGCTCCCCAATGGATGTCACTCCTATTCTCGACGGCTTGAATGACGCTCAACGTCAGGCTGTTACCTCACCCCCTGAACCTGCGCTAATTATTGCTGGCGCCGGTAGCGGCAAGACGCGAGTACTGGTACATCGCGCCGCGTGGTTGATCGATGTAGAGGGAATATCACCGCAAAGCCTGCTCGCGGTAACATTTACCAATAAAGCGGCCGCCGAGATGCGCGGGCGTATCGAAAGCTTGCTGCAGTTACCGGTGAAACATCTCTGGATCGGCACCTTTCATGGCCTCGCACACCGCATGTTGCGCCGCCACTGGCGCGAAGCCGGGCTGCCGCAAAACTTTCAGATTATTGATTCCGACGATCAACTGCGACTGATCAAACGTTTGCTTAAAAGTCTCGAGATCGACGACAGCCTTCGAGTACCGAAGGAGGTTCAGTGGTTTATCAACGCGCAAAAAGATGAGGGGCTGCGGCCAAAACACATCGACGACGATGGCGACCCGAACCGGCGCCAGTTGATTTCTTTGTACCAGTCTTATGAAGAAATCTGCCAACGTGGCGGTCTGGTCGATTTTGCCGAGCTGCTGCTGCGCGCACACGAGGTACTGCGTGATAACGCTGAGTTGCTACAACATTACCGTCGTCGCTTCCAACACTTGCTGGTCGACGAGTTTCAAGACACCAACGCCATCCAGTACGCATGGCTGCGCTTGTTGGCCGGTGACAAGGGGATACCGTTTGTTGTTGGCGACGATGATCAGTCGATCTACCGATGGCGCGGCGCACGCGTTGAGCACATCCATCGCTTTCAGAAAGACTTTCCTGGCACCAATATCGTCAAGCTTGAACAGAACTACCGCTCGACAGAAACCATTTTGAATGCGGCGAACGCCGTAATCGAGAACAACAGCTCCCGTATGGGCAAGAAGCTGTGGACGGATGGCGCGACAGGCGAAGCAATCAAAGTCTACTCGGCATACAACGAGCGTGATGAGGCCGATTTTGTTATTGGACGGCTGCGTGACTGGATTAACCAGGGTAACGTTCGTGCCGATGCCGCGATTCTGTATCGCTCAAACGCACAGTCGCGAGTTCTCGAAGAAGGCTTGGTTAACGCTCGAATTCCGTATCGAGTTTATGGCGGTCTGCGCTTCTTCGAGCGCGCGGAAATCAAGGATGCACTCGCCTACCTGCGCCTGACATCGAATCGTAACGATGACAGCTCGTTCGAGCGCGTAGTGAACAAACCAACACGCGGCATCGGTGCTCGCACCGTCGAGATGATGCGCGCCTACGCTCGAGCCAACGCCTGTTCCATGTGGCGCGCTGCCGGAGCAATCGCCAGCGATGATCTAAATGGCCGTGCTGCGAACGCGGTCAATACGTTTATGTCCCTGATTGAGCGCATGGCCCGCGAGACAGACGGCATGGACCTGCATAACAAGGTCGATCACGTAATCCATTTAAGTACGCTGATCGAGTTTTTTGAAAAGGACAAGGGCGAGAAGGGCGAGACGCGCATCGAAAACCTCGCTGAGCTTGTCAGCGCAGCCAAGAGTTTCGAGCCGGACCCGGCCGAGGAAATGTCGCCGCTCGATGAGTTTCTGTCACATGCGGCGCTGGAAGCCGGCGAGGGGCAGGCAGATGCGTGGGAGGACTGCGTTCAGCTAATGACGATGCACTCAGCCAAGGGACTGGAGTTTCCGCTGGTATTCATGTGCGGAATGGAAGACGGCCTGTTTCCACACCAGCGATCGCTTGCAGATCCGCAGGGCCTGGAGGAGGAGCGGCGCCTTTGTTATGTCGGCATCACCCGGGCGATGCAATCGCTCTACATCACGCATGCTGAGCAACGACGCCTCCACGGCATGGACAATTTTTCGCAAGCATCGCGATTTATCGCTGAAATCCCTGACGATTACATCGAAGAAATACGCCCCCGGGTACAGGTTGCGCGGCCAATGTATTCCTCACGGCCTACACAAAGACAGCGATCTGCGACAAGCAGCGACAATGAGCTTGGCATTCGTCTCGGGCAGCAGGTTCGGCATAAGAAATTCGGCGACGGCGTGATTCTTAATTATGAGGGTCAGGGGGCGCATGCGCGGGTCGAAGTCAATTTTGAGAGCGCTGGCACAAAATGGCTTGTTCTAAGTTATGCAAATCTCGAACTGATGTAGACTAAGCGCGATGAAGATTCTCATTCTCGGCGCAGGTCAGGTTGGTTCGTCCGCGGCATATCATTTGTCGCGCGAAGAGGCCAATGAAGTCACCGTTGTCGATATGCGCTCCGACGTGCTGCGTGATCTGCAGGATCGTCTCGACATTCGGACCGTGGCAGGACACGCAGCCTATCCGGATGTATTGGAGCGCGCCGGCGCCAGCGATGCCGATATCGTTGTCGCATTAACTAATTCCGACGAAACCAATATGGTCGCCTGCCAGATAGCGTATACCGCGTTTCGCACGCCCACCAAGATCGCGCGAATTCGATCGGCTGAGTATATGAACGCCAGCAAGTTGTTCACGCAGGACGCAATTCCCATTGATGTGCGAATCAGTCCAGAGCAGCTGGTCTGCTCGCATATTGAGCAGCTCATTCTGTATCCCGGGTCTTCACAGGTTCTGGATTTCGCCGATGGCCGCGTGCGCCTTGTTGGAGCTAAAGCGGACCGCGATGGTCTGCTCGTTGGACAGCGCATCGCGACATTGAAAGATCATATTCCTAATACAGAAGGCCGCATCGCCGCAATTTACCGTCACGGTAATGCCATGTTGCCGGACGGTGATACCGTTATTCAGGAAGGCGACGAAGTCTTCTTTATTGCCGATCGCAAAGACATTCGCGTCTTTATGAGTGAGATGCGACGCCTTGAAGAACCAGTGCGCCGCGTTGTTATCGCTGGTGGCGGAAATATTGGGGTGCGTCTGGCTCTTGCGCTTGAGCAAACCAATCAGGTGAAAATCATCGAGCGCGATCCACGCCGGGCGCGACGCATTTCCGAGCAACTCAATAAGGCAATTGTTCTGGTCGGCGACGCCGCTGATGAAGAATTACTGCTTGAGGAAAACATCGATAGAGTTGATGTTTTTTGTGCGCTAACAAACTCGGAAGAGGCCAACATTCTCAGTTCGATGTTGTCGAAGCGACTGGGTGCCAACAAGGTGATGGCGTTAATTAACCGGCCCTCGTATGTCGATCTGGTTGAGTCTGGCAGCATCGATATCGCAATTTCACCACAGCAAATTACGATTGGCTCATTGCTTGCACATGTACGTCGCGGTGATGTCGTCAAAGTACATTCGTTACGTCGCGGTGCAGCAGAGGCCATGGAAGCAATCGCCCATGGGGATAAGGACAGCTCAAATGTCGTAGGACGGAAAATCGAAGACATCGGTTTGCCGAAGGGTACGGCCATCGTTGCAGTTGTTCGCAACGAACAGGTCATTATCGCGCATCATGACACCGTCATCGAAACCGACGATCACGTCATTCTCTTTATGACCGACCGCCGCAAGATCGAGCACCTGGAAAGCCTTTTCCAGGTTGGTGTTTCATTCGTTTAAATGAACTGGACCGTCGTACAGCGGATTCTCGGGCTCTTGCTGATGATATTCAGCTTGACGATGCTACCGCCGATCGCCTTCAGTGTTTGGTACAACGATCAATCGTGGCTACCGTTCGTACAGGGTTTCTGCTTAACGCTTGCGGCCGGCATCATCATCTGGTTTCCGGTACGCCGCTCGCGTAAAGATTTGCGCTTGCGTGATGGATTCCTGGTTGTTGCAGCATTTTGGACTGTACTTGGCGCTTTTGGTGCCGCACCACTTTATTTCGTCGATTCCCTGTCACTGACATTAACCGACGCAATATTTGAGTCCATGTCGGGCCTCACCACGACCGGCGCAACCGTGTTAACCGGCCTCGACGAACTACCCTTATCGGTGCTGTACTACCGGCAGCAACTGCAGTGGCTTGGTGGCATGGGTATCATCGTTTTAGCTGTTGCGGTACTGCCAATGCTGGGCGTTGGCGGCATGCAGTTGTACCGCGCCGAAACGCCGGGCCCTGTTAAAGATACAAAACTAACGCCGCGTATAACCGAAACCGCAAAAGCTCTGTGGTATGTGTATCTGGCATTCACAATTGCCTGCATGATCAGTTACCGCTTGGCGGGTATGGGTTGGTTTGATGCCCTGTGCCATGCGTTCTCGACGGTTGCAATCGGCGGCTTCTCAACCCACGACGCAAGCATTGGCTATTTCGACAGCGCGCTTGTCGACGTCGTCGGTATTGTTTTCATGTTCATCGCAGGCATAAATTTTTCGCTGCACTTCTTCGCCTGGCGTTACGTGTCTATTAAGCACTATTTTCAAGATCCTGAGTTTAAAGCGTATAGCTATATGCTCATCTCGCTGTCTTTGATCGTTCTGTACACGCTCTACAATGACCGTGGCTTTGACAATTCCGGCGACACATTTATTAACGGTGTTTTCCAGGCTGTATCAATAGCAACCACGACGGGCTTTACCACAGAGAACTTCGCCTTGTGGCCAGCCGCGCTGCCAGTGCTGCTCATTTTTTCGAGTTTCGTCGGCGGTTCAGCGGGCTCGACGGCAGGCGGAATCAAAGTTATTCGCTGGTTGCTTATTTATAAGCAGGGTGCGAGAGAGGTCGCTCGACTGGTCCATCCAAACGCCGAGATTCCCGTCAAGCTCGGCAACACGGCTGTGCAATATCGGGTCGTCGACGCGGTCTGGGGATTCTTCTCCGTTTACGTTGTTGTTTTCAGCATAATGCTTCTTGCGATGATGGCTACCGGCCTTGATCAGGTAACTGCTTTTTCCGCCGTAGCAGCCACGCTAAATAACCTCGGCCCGGGCCTGGGAGACGTCACCTCCGGCTTCATGTCGCTAAGCGATACCGCGAAGTGGATAGCGGTTGTCGGAATGTTGTTGGGTCGTCTCGAGATATTCACGCTTCTGGTTCTGATCACGCCAACCTTCTGGCGGCACTAATGCTCGAGCGAGTAAGTGAGCTGCTCGGCAAGGCGGCAGCATGGATGACGCTGTTCATGGTGCTCGTGACCTTTGTTGTGGTCGTGATGCGTTATGTTTTTGATGCCGGCCTCATCTGGCTGCAGGAATCCGTGGTCTGGATGCATGCGTTCGTGTTCATGATCGGCGCTGCTTATACACTGCAGCAGGAAGAGCATGTCCGCGTAGATATTTTCTATCGTGAAGCCAGTCCACTTCGACGTGCATGGATAGACCTCATCGGTGTCGCCGTATTCTTACTACCCATATGTGCTTTTCTCGCTTGGAAATCCTACGATTTCGTCGCGGCTTCCTGGAGGCTTGAAGAAGCATCACGGGAGGCGGGTGGCTTACCGTATCCACTAATTCCATTGCTCAAGAGCATTCTACTGGTCATGCCGATTACGGTTGGCTTGCAGGGTATAGCGATGCTGCAAAAGTGCTTGCGCACTATCAGGGGCGGCTGAGATGGAGTGGGTTGCGGCTTTGCTGTTCGTTACTGTGATCGTAGTCCTGCTGGCGGGTTTCCCGGTTGCATTCACGCTCGGTGGGACGGCGCTGTTGTTTGCCGGTTTTGGCGTTCTAAGCGGTAACTTCCACGAAGCCCTGCTATCCGGGCTACCGAATCGCATCTTCGGCATCATGACTAATGAGACCTTGGTCGCGGTGCCCCTGTTCGTTTTCATGGGCGTTACCTTGGAACGCGCACGCATTGCCGAAGATTTGCTCGAAACACTCAGTGCATTATTTGGCTCGCTTCGCGGTGGCCTTGGAATCTCTGTAACGCTCGTGGGTATGTTGTTGGCAGCCAGTACCGGCATCGTCGGAGCAACTGTGGTGACGATGGGCCTGTTGTCCTTGCCGACGATGCTCAAGCGCGGCTACTCGCCTGAGATTGCGACCGGCACCATCTGCGCCTCACGAACGCTCGGCCAGATCATTCCGCCATCCATCATCCTCGTGATGCTCGGCGACGTCATGACAACTGCATATCAACAGGCGCAATTGGAAATGGGCATTTTCTCGCCCAAGACCGTGTCTGTTGGCGATCTTTTTGCTGGCGCGTTGATACCGGGCCTGTTGCTAGTGCTTCTGTATATGCTCTATATCCTCGGCGTGGCATTTTTCAAACCGGCGACAATGCCCGCGCATCATCGCGAGCCCGGAGAAGAAGTTTCGCTGCGCCAAATCATGCAGGCCTTGTTGCCACCGCTGCTGCTCATTTTCGCCGTGTTGGGCTCGATACTCTTTGGGCTGGCAACACCGACGGAGGCGGCGGGTGTTGGTGGCATGGGCGCTTTGCTAATGGCTATCTCGCGCCGACAACTTGACCTTGAGCGTCTGCAGGAAATCATGCGCAGCACGTTGCGTATCAGCAGCATGGTTTTCTTGATCCTGATTGGTGCGTCAATTTTCTCACTGGTGTTTCGCGGCTATGGCGGCGATGACGGAGTGCGCGCCGTTTTGGAAGCGCTTCCTGGTGGCGTCGTTGGCGCCGTAATTGCCGTCATGCTGGTGATGTTCTTGCTTGGCTTCGTACTCGATTTTATCGAGATTACTTTCGTTGTAGTGCCCATCGTCGGACCAGTGCTGCTAGCTATGGGTCTCGATCCTGTATGGCTCGGCATCATGATCGCGATTAACTTGCAAACATCTTTCCTCACGCCGCCATTTGGTTTCGCATTGTTTTATCTACGCGGCGTAGCGCCGCCGGAAATTAAAACATCGCAAATTTACCGCGGCGCCATTCCGTTTGTTGGCATTCAACTACTTGCACTGCTGTTGCTCGCCATCTTCCCGGAGCTTGTCACCTGGCTACCCGGGAAAATCTACGGCAGCTAACTCGACGCCGTATTTAGCTCGTGCGAGTTTCCAGATACGCTTGTTCAGAGATGCGCGTGTTCGCTTCCATTTTTTCCAAATATTCATAGTATGGCTTGCTGATTTTTGCGGCAGCGGGATCGTTCGCCGCCATTTCTTCAACAATCTCTCGAGCGATTATTTTTAGATGTTGCAAAACTTCGGCGGGAAATGGACGAATATCGATGTTCGGATCGGCCATCAATTGCTGCAGTGAGTTGGCATTACCGTGACTGTATTCTGCAGCCATATCGAGGGTAATTGACTGGCATGTTATTTCGACCAGTGCTTGCAAATCAGCGGGCAAGGAATCCCACGCTTCACGATTGATGATGCACTCGAGGCCAGGGCCGGTTTCCTGCCACCCGGGGTAGTAATAGTAGGTCGCCGCCTTGTGCAGACCAAAGGAAACGTCGTTGTAAGGCCCAACCCATTCAGTGGCATCGATGGCGCCGGTTTGTAGCGATGTAAAGATCTCTGAGCCTGGCAGGATAATTGGCGTACCGCCGGCTCTGCGTAACACCTCACCGCCCAGTCCGGGAATGCGCATCTTCAGTCCCTTGATATCATCGATGCTGTTGATCTGCTTGTTGAACCAACCGCCCATCTGCACGCCAGTGTTGCCGCATAAGAACGGCATCAGGTTGAAGGGCTCATAAAGCTCGCGCCACAATTCGAGGCCGCCGCCGTAGTGGATCCAGGCATTCAACTCCATGTAATTCATGCCAAACGGAATTGCAGTAAAGAATTGTGCAGCGTCTACCTTGCCGCGGTGATAATAGGACGCATCATGGCCCATCTCGACAGCGCCCCGACTGACCGCATCAAAGACTTCGAAAGGCGGAACCAGTTCGCCGCCGCCGTAAACTTTGATTTTCAAGCGACCGGCGGATGCGCGCTCGAGGCGTTCCGCGAGATTCTCGACCGCCATACCCAAACCCGGAAATTTTGGTGGCCAGGAGGTTACACAGGACCATTCAAATGTTTCGCCAGCTTGAGCGGCGACCGTTTTCTGCTCAGGGTCGGCTTTTGAGCATGCCGCGACCCCCGCGGCGACGGCCAGGCCGCCAACAAATTCTCTTCTTTTCATTGTGATTCCGGGACTCAGATGTGGTGCCGATAGTCTATGCGCACCCTACAAGCGACTCAACAAGTGTCGTTCTGATTCGAGGAATGCCCAAGGTGGATCCTTTGCTTTAAAATCTCCACTTATACCCAAGAATAAGCTTTATTTTGGTCTGATAAATCCACTTTTATCTTATAAAATGGCCCCGGCATTACGCCGGGGCCGCCCATCCTTGGTCCGACCAGCAAAAATCGCCTTAAAAATGCCGTCCATGGCTGCAAACGGAGCGCCTGCAACGCTCAATCTCTCACCGATCGGTAATATTAATTGTTACAGGCTTGCCAACGGCTGTAGCTATACTTAATTGCTTGATGCATTAATAAAGGCTCTAGAGGCCGCAAATACGGATACCTGAAGAAGAAATGATTGGCCTGATACAACGCGTCACACAAGCCAGCGTCAGCGTTGACGGGCATGAAATCGCTCGCATCTCGCGCGGTTTACTAACCCTGGTCGCTGTACATCGCGACGACGAGCAACGCGATATCGCTCGCCTGGCGGAGCGTATGCTCTCTTACCGAGTGTTTCCGGACGCTAAAGACCGCATGAACCGTAGTGTTGAGGACATTTCTGGTGGTTTACTGCTGGTGCCGCAATTTACATTGGCTGCGAATACAAAAAAGGGTACTCGCGCGAGTTTCACCAAAGGTGCAGCGCCGGACACCGCAAATGCCTACTTCGATCAGTTAGTTGAAATTTGCCGACATCGCCTCGAACAGGTTGAGTGCGGCCGCTTTGGCGCCGATATGCAGGTCAGTCTCATCAATGACGGCCCCGTGACGTTCTGGCTTGAGTCCTAGTCTAGTCTTGGGCACGTGTGACGTTGGTACGGTTTTGTTGCACTGGCAGGCGTATCATGAACATAATTCGCGCTCAGGTTTGGCTGGCGCTAACCCCCCAGCCGAAAAAGCACCGTCCCAGGAGTAGAAAAAATGCTTAGCAACATCGGTCCGTGGCAGTTATTGATCATTCTGGTCATCGTTTTGGCCATATTCGGCACCAAGAAGCTGAGTTCATTGGGTTCTGATCTCGGCAAGTCAGTGAAAGGCTTTCGTTCAGCCATGAGCGAGGCAGAGGAAACTGCCGAAAAGTTAAGCGACACATCAGATGCCGACTTCGACAACACGCCGGTTGATGAGAGCCGCGACAAAACCGACGCCTAGTCGCTCGAAGACACCATGTCAGGCATCGGCGGCTCCGAATTTATCCTTATCTGTTTGATCGGGCTCCTGATACTGGGGCCTGAACGTTTGCCGCGTGTCACCAAACAAATCGGTGGCTGGATCGGCAAGGCGCGCCAAATGACGCGCTCACTGCAAAGGCAGCTCGAGGACGAGGCCAGCATTGAGAAGAATTTCGGCTTCGACCCAAAGGATCTGGACCCTAAAGAGATGTTAAAGCCTCGTGAAGACGATACTTTTTCGCCGCTGCACGATGAGGAAGACGAGGACGAGGTCGAGGACGGCGAGGACGACAAAGATGACAAGGCGCCATCGTCGTGAGCGATTCAGACACTGAGGAGAATCTTGCCGAAGGCACGTTGATGTCGCACCTCGCCGAGCTGCGTAACCGCTTGTTCAAGACTCTCGGCAGTGTGTTTCTTGTCTTCATCTGCCTGGTGCCCTTCGGCCGTAAAATATTCGATTTTATCGCCACGCCGCTGACGCGATTCACGCCTAGTGGTGAGCTGCAATCGATTGGTGCGGTGAAGCCCCTGACCGTGATTATCTCACTGATGTTTTACCTGGCCCTGTTCATCGCTATGCCGGTCGTCCTGTATCAACTATGGGCATTTATAGCGCCCGGGCTATACAAGAAAGAAAAGCATTTCGCTTTTCCATTGCTGGCATCGAGCATCGTGCTGTTTTACGCCGGACTTGCCTTCGCCTACTACGTCGTCTTTCCGCTTATATTCGGCTTCGTCGCCGCTTTTACACCCGACATGGTCGAGTGGAAACCGGACATCGGAGAATATGTAAGCTTCATTATGATGGTGGCTCTGGTCTTTGGTCTGGCTTTCGAAACACCGGTAGCAACCCTGCTGACCGTGATGACCGGGCTGACAACCCCAGAGAAACTGGGCAAGGCAAGGCCATATGTTTTTCTCGGCGCTTTTGTCGTCGGCATGCTACTGACCCCACCAGATGTCATCAGCCAAACAATGCTGGCGATCCCCGTATACCTGCTCTACGAGCTCGGCATAATCATGTCGAAACTATACAAGTCCAAATCCGTCAAGTAGCTAAGCAGGGCGTATTTGGTGTTTAATATCTAGCGCTTATCCGCCCTAAAAGATCTAAGTGGCGCCAGACGTCACCCCCTGGGGAAAATAATGACAAGCACTGTTGCCGGTTCGCCGGTTGACCTAGCCAATCAAGCAGAATTCCTGGGGCACCCCAAGGGTCTGTATGTCTGCTTTACGACCGAGTTATGGGAGCGATTTTCATTCTATGGAATGAAGTATTTGCTGCTGCTGTACTTGACGAAGTATCACCTGTTCACTGACGGCGAAGGCCTTGATGTATTAGGTTCCTACGCGGGTCTCGTGTATGCACTGCCGCTCATCGGTGGCATGATCGCTGACCGCTTTCTTGGCATGAGAAAATCAGTATTGTTCGGCGGCATTCTATTGTCGCTTGGGCACATTATGATGGCTCTGGAAGGCCATCAGGCGATCAACTATGCAGCTGGCACCGTTCTGACTCACGACCTGGCGCTTGCCAGTGGAGAAGTTTTTGCCGCCGGTACGATCTTGACTGAAGCCGTCATGTATCGCGACACGGCAGCGCTGAACGCCTTCTATTTCGCGTTGGCCTTAATCGTAATGGGCGTTGGTTACCTTAAACCCAACATCTCAACCATTGTCGGCAAGTTGTATGCATACGACGATCCACGTCGCGACAGTGGTTTCACGATTTTCTATATGGGCATCAACATCGGCGCATTTGTAGCCACGCTGTTGTGTGGCTGGCTCGGCGAAACCTATGGCTGGAGGTACGGTTTTGGTGCTGCCGGCATCGGTATGATCATCGGCCTGATTACATTCCTGTACGGTCAGAAACATCTGCTGGGACATGCCGAGCCATCAGCGCCCGAGAGACTCAAGGAGAGCTTCCTCGGACCAATCAATATTGAGTGGTCTATTTATATTCTCAGCCTGCCTTTCCTCGCCGTGTTCTGGCTGCTGTTACAACACGAACCGGTCGTTCTGCTGACGCAGAATGTATTCCTGATCATCGCGATCGTCGGCCTTATTCTTTATTCGATGGTGCACTCTAAAGAGGGCGGCAACACGGTTGCCTACGTAATCGCCGGGCTTGCCGTTGTCTGTGGTCTGTATGCCGTCGGCGTTAACCTGCATTTCATACCGGGTAGCGAGGCGCTGGCTGAGAACGTTCTGTACCTATCGATCCTGCTGATCGTGGGCTTCGTCGTATACGGCTTCGTGACACATAACTCACCAGAATTTGCGCGCACAGTTGTACTGATGATTTTGATTTTGTCGACGGTGGTCTTCTGGGCGCTGTTTGAGCAATCTGCAGGTTCGATGACTTTGTATGCGGATCGCGTTGTCGACCGTTCGATTGGCTCCACTACGTTTACCGCAGCGCAGTTCGGTTCACTTAACGCTGGCTTCATTATGTTGCTGGCTATTCCATTTGCCGCCCTTTGGACGTGGCTCTCAAAGAAGAATCTTGAGCCCAACACACCGGTAAAGTTTGGCCTGGGTATTCTGCAAGCAGGTCTTGGCTTTGGCGCCCTGGTTTTCGGCGCTCAGTTCCCCGATGAATCGGGTCAGATCGCGATGATCTGGCTGATCCTTGCCTATCTGTTGCATACCACCGGCGAGCTTTGCCTGTCGCCTGTCGGTTTATCTGCGGTCACCAAGCTTTCGATTGGAAATGTCGTTGGTGTAAGCATGGGAACCTGGTTTCTCGCAACCGCGCTTTCGGAAACGGTGGCAACTCGCATCGGTAAGATGGCTGCCATCGATACTTCTGCCGGCGAAACTGCCGACATCGCAACCGCAGTCGCGACCTACACAGAGCTGTTTTCATTCCTGATGTGGTTTGGTATTGGCATGGGTGTATTCATGATACTGATATCACCGTTACTCAAACGCTGGATGCATGGCATTCACTAGTCGCCAGTTTAAGAATTGATGAAAAGAGCTATAAAGAATCTCGATAAAATG
Source organism: uncultured Woeseiaceae bacterium (assembly GCA_905480215.1). Taxonomy (GTDB): domain Bacteria; phylum Pseudomonadota; class Gammaproteobacteria; order Steroidobacterales; family Woeseiaceae; genus UBA1847. The sequence goes on from CAJQPL010000024.1 coordinate 25,583, forward strand.
TTCGCGGGCGCCTTGCTCGTGGTTCTGTTTAGCGCTTGCTCAGAACAAGTGGCTGATGAGATTACAGTGGCAGCAGCTACTGAAACCGCCGAAGAGTTTATTTCTCGGGCAAATGTGGAGCTTATAGACCTGTCACGCCAAAGCGGTGCGGCAGGATGGGTTCGTGCGACTTATATTACTCATGATACGGCGATACTCGCCGCGACTTCGCAAGAACGGTATGCAGAGTGGCACAGCGGTATGGTGCAACAGGCTTTAGCCTACGAGGGTCAGGATCTTAGTGCTGAAACACAGCGCGCTATTGATCTGCTAAAGCTCGGGACTTCGCTACCAACACCGAACGACGCCGCGAAACGCAAAGAACTGACGCAGATCGCAACAGAGCTCGGCGGCATGTACGGTTCCGGCCAGTATTGCATGGGTAACGACTGCAAGAGCCTTTCTGATCTGGAAGAGATCTTCATTGAAAGCCGCGATTACGATGAGCTTCAGGAAGCCTGGGAAGGATGGCGTACGATTTCGCCGCCAATGCGTGGCAAATACGCACGCTATGTCGAGCTTGCCAACGAGGGGGCCGGTGAACTTGGCTACGGCGACCTGGGTGCAATGTGGCGCGCTCGCTATGACATGAGCCCGGCTGAGTTCCAGAATGAGACTGTACGCCTTTGGGAGCAGGTGAAACCGCTTTATGAGCAGCTTCACTGCGCGGTTCGAGCCAAGCTCGGCGAAACTTACGGTGAGGACAAGGTGCCACAGGACGGGCCGATTCCAGCACACTTGCTGGGCAACATGTGGGCGCAAGAATGGGGGTTCATTTACGACATCATGGAGCCGTATCCCGGTGTCTCCGATCTCGATGTCGATAGCACGCTGCAAACAAAAGATTACTCACCGCAGGAAATGGTTCGCTCTGCCGAAAACTTTTATGTATCGCTCGGCATGGATCGCCTGCCGGACACTTTTTGGGAGCGCTCACAATTCACCAAGCCGCGTGATCGCGACGTCGTTTGCCACGCAAGCGCCTGGGGCCTCGACGGCGGTAACGATCTACGCATCAAGATGTGCATCAAGCAAACTTACGATGAGCTTCGAACCATCTATCACGAGCTCGGGCACAACTACTACCAGTCGGCTTACAAACATCAGCCGATGCTCTTTCAGGGCGGTGCCCACGCGGGTTTCCATGAGGCCATTGGCGATACCATCACGCTATCGATGACACCTGAATACTTGAACGAAGTGGGTCTGATCGGCTCGGCTGAGGAAAGTGAAGAAGCGGTTATAAATCGGCAAATGCAGGTGGCGCTCGACAAGATCGCGTTCCTGCCGTTTGGCAAGCTAATCGACGAATGGCGTTGGGGCGTTTTCTCGGGCGAGATCACGCCGCAGAATTACAACCAGAGCTGGTGGGATTTACGTAACAAGTATCAAGGCATCGCACCACCGTCTGAAAGAAGCGAAGATCATTTCGACCCAGGCGCGAAGTATCACGTAGCGGGCAATGTCTCTTACACCCGTTATTTCCTCGCACGCATCCTGCAGTTTCAATTCCAACGCTCGCTGTGCGAAATTGCCGGACATGAAGGTGATCTTGCGTCCTGTTCGATCTTCAACAACACCGAAGCCGGTGCGAAGTTCCACGCCATGATGGCAGCCGGACAAAGCGAGCCGTGGCAAGATGCGTTGGAGAAACTAACCGGCACTCGTGAAATGGATGCGACGGCGATTATTGACTACTTCGCTCCACTCATGGGATATCTAAAGGAACAGAATGCTGGTCGCAGCTGCGGTTGGTAGTTAGTTACTGAATCGGGGGGAGATAAAAATGTCAGGGCATAATAAAATTGCTGCGCCGGGCGGGTTTCTTGGCACGGTAGAACGCGTCGGAAACAAGCTGCCGGATCCGGCGGTATTGTTCATCGCGCTACTCGGTATCGTTTGGGTACTTTCCTGGCTGCTGTCTTACATGACCTTCGACGTCGTCGATCCGCGCAGTGGCGAATCGTTGGTTATTAACAACCTGTTGTCAGGATCAGCCATTACCGAATTTCTGTCGGTCATGGTAACGAACTTCTCGCACTTCCACCCGGTCGGCGTTGTTCTCGTTGCAATGTTGGGTATTGGTGTTGCGGAGCATACGGGCTTCATTAATGCCGCATTGCGAGCATTGCTCAACGTAACGCCAAAAATGGCTTTGACACCAATGGTTATCGCAGTTGGTATCGCCAGTCATACGGCGGCAGATGCGGGCTACGTTTTGGTCATACCGCTCGGCGGCGTCATTTTCTTCGCTGCGGGCCGTCACCCTCTGGCGGGTATCGCTGCAGCGTTCGCCGGTGTTTCGGGTGGCTTTTCAGCAAGCTTTATCCCCTCGGCGATTGACCCCCTGTTGCAAGGATTGACGCAGGCTGGTGCACAGATTCTCGACCCCGCAGTTACGCTAAACCCCCTCAATAACTACTTCTTCACGACTGCTTCGTCGATCTTGATCATCAGTATCGGCTGGTTCGTTACTGAGAAAATCGTCGAGCCACGCTTGCAGAATGAAGAAATTGATGGTGATGCGGATGATCTGCCGGTGATGCATGACCTGGAGGACGAGCAGCGCAAAGGCTTGCGCTGGGCATCTGTTGCGATGCTTCTGGGTATCGCTGTCCTGATAGCAACAGCACAGCCACTGGACTCGCCGTGGCGCGATGCAAGCGGCCAAATCGCCGGTTTTCAAGCGCCGTTGATGCGCTCTATCGTCTCGCTAATCTTCCTCTTGTTCCTGTTACCCGGTGTCGTTTACGGAATCGTTGCGAATACAGTGACGAGCTCTAAGGACATTATCGTCGGAATGACGAAATCGATGAACAGCATGGCGTACTACCTGGTCATCATGTTTTTTATCGCACAGTTTGTTTATGCCTTTGGGCAATCCAACCTGGGCGTGTTGTTGGCATTAAAGGGCGCGGGCTTTCTGCAAGCAATGCACCTCCCAGCTGCCGTCACCATAATTGGCATCATTCTGCTGACCGGTATCGTCAACATCTTCGTTGGTTCGGCGTCAGGCAAGTGGGGGCTGCTGGCACCCATCTTCGTGCCGATGCTGATGACGCTTGGCATATCACCGGATCTAACGCAGGCCGCTTATCGAGTAGGAGACTCCAGCACCAATATCATCACGCCGCTCATGCCGTACTTCCCGCTGGTCGTCGTGTATTGCCAGCGCTACGTTAAGAACACCGGAATCGGCACGCTAACTGCGATGATGCTGCCCTATTCGATGTCATTCCTGGTGTTGTGGACGGTTTTCCTTCTGATCTATTTCGCACTTGGTTTACCGTTGGGAATTCAGTCAAGCTATACATACCCGTAAGGATAAGGAACCAGACACATGCATGACTTCGAGAAACTTGGTGCGTTTTACCTTGGCAAGCGCTACGACAGTGACGCAAAGAAACTCACCGAGGACCTGGTTCTTTACGATTCTAAGGACCTCACGACCCACGCCGTGATTATCGGCATGACCGGCTCCGGTAAGACCGGCCTCGGTATTGGTATTCTTGAAGAAGCAGCACTTGATCACATTCCGGTCATCGCACTGGACCCTAAAGGCGATATGGGCAACCTGTTGCTGACCTTCCCGCAGCTGAAGGCCGAAAGCTTTGAACCGTGGGTCAATGACCGCGTAGCCACCGAGAATGGTCAGACCCGACAGCAGTTCGCGGCGGCGCAAGCGGCGCTGTGGAAGAAGGGCCTCGGTCAATGGGGGCAAACTGCGAAACGGATTCAGCAGCTGCGAAAGAACGTCGACCTCGCGATCTATACGCCTGGCAGCAACGCCGGTTTGCCTATATCTGTACTGCAGTCTTTCGCGGCACCGGATCAGGCGCTGGTCGATGATGTCGATTTGTACCGTGAGCGCGTGCAAGCAACAGCTACCGGTATTCTGACACTGCTTGGTATCGACGCGGATCCGGTCGCAAGCCGCGAGCACATACTGATCTCACGGCTTCTGGATAATGCATGGAAAGATGGTCGCGATCTTGACGTTGCAAATCTCATTGCTGAAATTCAGGATCCACCGATTACGAAAGTCGGTGTAATGAACGTTGATTCGTTTTTTCCTGCCAAGGACCGTTTCGCCCTGGCACTGCGACTCAACAATCTGTTGGCAGCACCCGGCTTCGAAGCATGGATGCAAGGCGAACCACTGCGCGCCAAGAGCCTGCTGTATACCGAGGATGGCAAACCGCGTATTTCAGTAATGTCGATCGCGCACCTCGACGACGCACAACGCATGTTTTTCGTTTGCATGTTGCTCAATGAGCTCATCGCATGGATGCGCGCACAGCAGGGCACCTCAAGCCTGCGCGCCATCCTGTATATGGACGAACTCTTTGGTTACATGCCGCCGGTAGCAAACCCACCATCGAAGAGACTGTTCCTGACGCTGCTGAAACAAGCGCGAGCCTATGGTCTCGGGCTAGTCTTATCCACGCAAAATCCGGTCGACCTCGATTATAAAGGGCTGTCGAACACCGGCACCTGGTTTATTGGCCGCCTGCAAACTGAGCGCGACAAAGCGCGCGTGATGGAGGGCCTCGAGGGCGCCAGCAGTGGTGACTTCGACAAGCAGGCGATGGAGCGCACTATCGCCGGCCTTGGTAAACGGCGCTTCCTGTTGCACAACGTCCATGAAACCGAGACGGTGGTGTTCAACACACGTTGGGTCATGTCATACCTTGCTGGGCCGCTAACGCGTGAGCATATTCGCACCCTGATGTCGAAGGTGAGGAATAAGGTTGCTGCAGCCGCTAAGGCGGTTTCGAAGCCAAAGCGTAAGAGCCGCGACTCGGCGCCATCGCTACCGCCCGGTATTGAGCAATATTTCGTGCCCTCGCTAGGTGAAGAAATTGTCTATCACCCGCGCCTGATTGCCGGTGGCGATGTGGTCTTTAGCAGTGCGCGTTATAAAGTTGAAGACGAACGCGCTTTGCTGCACACGGTGGAGTTTGATGATGGGCCGGTTGCTATTGATTGGGATCTCGCCGAAGCAATTGATATTTCAATTGACGATCTTGCCGAAGATGGCGAAGAAAATGCCAGCTACGCTGATTGTCCCGCGGCGGCCAACGAAGTAAGGGCATATGCGGCCTGGGCCAAAGATTACAAACGATGGGTACGGCAGAACGAAAACATCACTTTATATAGCAGCAAACGTTTTCGACTAACGTCGGACGCTAGCGAAACGGAAGGCGATTTTCGTGCGCGCCTGCAAGATGCTGCAAGCGAGAAGCGCGATATTGCCATTGCTAAAATACGCAAACGCTACGCCAGCAAGGTCACAACTCTGGAGAACAGGTTAATGCGCGCCGAACAAGCTGTTGCGGTACAGAAACAGCAATCTACAAAGAAGAAGCTCGACACTGCCATTTCGTTCGGTACTGCAATTCTCGGGGCCTTGCTGGGGCGCAAGCGCCTGACGAGCAGCTCAGCGACGCGCGTGGGTTCTGCTATCAAGACAGCCAGCAGCGCCCAGAAAGAAGCTGCGGATGTCGCGCGCGCAAAACAAACCGCGAGCAAGGTGAAGAAAGATATCGCGGCGCTTAATCAAGCATTGGAAACAGAAGTTGCAGAACTTGATACTGCTTTCGATGCACAGTCCGAAGAACTTTCCGAAGTTGTTGTACGCGCAAAGAGCACCGACATTCATGTCGCGATTACCGCGCTGGTTTGGTTGCCCTACACCACAGGTGAAGACGGTCGCTTAAAACCCGCCTGGTGACTTATCGCTTGTCAATAGACCGACACATCGATATCGACTCGCGATCGCACTAGTCGCCTATACAGGCACCGGCATAGGCCTTTTGCGTGCCAGAGTTATCGAGCTGGCATTCGTTATCGTAGGTTTCGCCATCCATGCCGCAAACCGGCAGGTAGTCAGCGTCACAATTTTCGCCAAGGGATTCACACACTCCAGCGTACTCGATAGAGATGCCGCGACGTTCCGAGAAGCACGCATTGCCATAGGTAACGCCATCTTCGCCGCAAACAGGGACAAATAGGCGCGGACACGCGCGCACGTTACACATGCCTTCTGTGAAATTGCTAGCGCCGGCTTGTTCGCCGAAGCAGGCATTGTCATAGGTGACGCCATCTTCACCACATACCGGCGCGTACACCTGCGGACAGTTGTCGACGTTACAAGAGCCTTTGCGCTGCACCAGCACTCGATCAGCATCCGCCTCACAACGATTCACAAACGTTCGGCCGTTCATACCACAGACCGGGTCTTCGTAACTCGGACAGCCATTAGGCGTACAGGCGCCAATCCCGGCAATAGTCGCATTCGACTTGGCGGCAAAACATTCATTGATATAGGTGTTGCCATCTTCGCCGCAGACCGGGTCAAAAATCTCAGGGCAACCGTCTTCGGACTCCTCTATGCAAATGCCAAAACTTGAAACCTCTATACCGGCAGCGCCGGCAACGCACTCATTGCTATAGGTTTGGCCATCGACACCGCAGACCGGGTCGTACTGCATGGTGCAGGCGACATCTTCGCTTTGCGCGATGACAAGATTTCTGTTTGTCGACGGAAAAATGCTCTGCAGGTCGACGTCGCCAGCATACACCGCCGTGCCTGGCGCGCAGATGGCCGTAATCGCCAGCAACATTGTTCGACATTTTTTGTTCATTGCTTTCTACCGTTTTTATCTATTTTTTTGGATCTATTTTTTTGGATCTATTTCTTTGGGTCTGCTTCTTTAGAGCCAGAAAGCAGCGCGCAGTTCAGTCATTGTTCAACAGCTCGCTGATCGTAACCAGCTCAAAGCCCTCATCTGCAAGCAGTGGAAGCTCCCGTTCGAGTAGCTCCAGAGTAGCCGGGTAGGGGTGACCGATGACAATAACCGAGCCACGCTTGCTTGCCATGTACTTCATCCGCTCAAACTCGCGCGCCACCGTTTCGGGATCTTGGTCCGGGTCGAGGAAAATATCTCGTTTGCGGGCGCTAACACCTGTCTCATCTGCAAATTGCATCGCAACGCTTTGATGCGTTGTAAAGCTATCGACAAAAAACAGGTCCTGATGCGAATGTATTTCTTCCATCAGCCACTGCATGTGACCCGGATGCCGCGTTAGCAGGCTGCCCCGATGACTGTTAACGCCTATAGCGTGCGGCACCGCGGCAATAGCCCTCGCAAACGTCTCGTTAAACTCGCGGCGACTCATGTCCAGATGAATGCCCATCGGCTCCTGGTCGAGATCATTCGCTGTGGCCTGCAACGGCAGGTGCAGTAAAACCTCTTTACCATTTTTGTACGCACGACGTGCCAGATCTTTGGAGCGCGGCGCACCAGGTAGAATCGCGAAAGCGATAGGGCCAGGAAGCCTGATCGCCCGCTGCCCGGCATCCAGTCGGTAGCCGAGGTCATCGATAATAATTGCGATTTGCGGCGGGCTTGTCGCAGTAGAGCCGCTGGCAAGCGCCAGTAACAGCGCCGCGATAAGAGTTCGCAGCAAACTCATTGCGCCGAGCTGTGCATAACCGCTCTGGATTGCAGTTGCTGCAGCGCCTCACTCAACTGCGCATCAGCTTCGCGATCCAAAGCACCGGACAAACTAAGGTCTGGGTAGCCTGGTGTTTCTTCGACGACTACATCTGGCGTAACGCCGACTTCATGTATCGAGTCGCCGGATGGCGTGAAGTAACGTGAGGTCGTCAGTTTGATTGCGCGGCCCCTCGACAACGGCATGACCGTTTGAACAAGACCTTTGCCGAATGTGTGTGTGCCGACGACCGTGGCGCGGTTATGGTCTTGCAACGCACCTGCCACGATCTCCGATGCGGATGCCGAACCGCTGTTGACTAAAACCACCATGGGGGCACCATCCAGTATGTCGCCACGATGTGCAGAGCGCGTAAATCGTGAATCCAGTGTGCGTCCATCGGCCGAAACTATTATTCCGGAATCCAGAAATAAATCCGATACGTCAACGGCGGCATCAAGAACGCCACCGGGGTTGTTGCGCAGATCCAATACGACGCCCTGCAACATCTGACCATACGCATCCTGCAAATCATCAACCGCCTGACTGAGCTCATGCGCGGTGTTGTCACTGAACTGGTTAACGCGCATGTAACCGTAAGCGTCACTCAGGATTTCTTTATGAACGCTTGCGACCCTTATAACCTGGCGTTTCATTTCATATTCGATAACGCCTTCGTCACGCAACACTGACAACATGACGCTTGATCCAGCGCTACCGCGTAGCCGACTCATCGCATCTTGCATTCGTTCAGCTTCGATAGCCTTACCATCTACCGCAACCAACTCATCACCACTGCGAATGCCCGCGCGCGCTGCGGGCGACCCTGCAATCGGCGAGATCACGCGTATCGCATTGTCGATTTCTGCTACCTCAATGCCAACGCCGGTATAGCTGCCGGTCGTGCTGCTGCGAATATCGCGATATTCATCGGCATCCAGATATTCCGAGTGCGAGTCAAGATCGCTGACCATGCCGCGAATAGCGCTTTCCAGAAGATCTACGTCATCAATGGGCTCGACATACTCACGTTTTACGCGCGCGAAAACTTCGGCAAACAATTCGGCTTGTTCACGAGATAGTTGCTGCTGGGAAGCGGGCCTTTCGCTACTGAGAAGGCCGCCACCGATCGACAGGCTGACGCCCATTACAACGCCGATGACGACCACTAGAATTGCTCGAATTTTCAATGACATATAATGATTCCAGCGCCCTGACTTTTAGCTCTTGGGACACAATCATCGACCTTAGCATAGAAAATTACGCAATAAAGAACTGTGCTTGTGACATAACTAGCTGCCTGGTCGCTTTGTTACCCACTGTCGCGGATTAATTGGCTTGGTTCCCTTTCGCAACTCAAAATAGATGCTGGCCTGTTGCTGCCCGCCACTATCACCGACCGTCGCGATAACATCGCCAGGTGCTACCCAATCACCGGCGTTTTTCAAGATGGTTTCGTTGTAGCCATAGAGCGTCATATAACCTTCGCCGTGATCAACAATGACTAGCAGGCCCATTCCGGCAAGCCAATCCGCAAATGCGACCCGGCCATGATAGATCGCCCGGACCTCGCGACCTCGCGGTGCCGCAAACACTACACCGTTCCATTTGATTCTGTCACTCGCCCGCGGTTGTCCAAAATCGTTTATTAAGGTGCCGGCAACGGGCCACGTAAGACGTCCCTTATGTTTGCTAAACGGCTCCTCAGAACTGATGGGATAGTCAGACAGTATGCTGGTCAGCTCGGCAATGAGTCGGGCAAGATCAGTTTCCTGTGCAGCGAGTCGATTGACCTCCTGACCCTCTGTGGTGATCTTGTCTCGCACCCCTGCCAGCAAAGCCTGCCGCCTCTCCTGAGCGGTGTTCAGTTTGCCGAGTTCGGCGTAGCGGTTCTTCGCCAGACTTTCCAGTCGCGCACTTTCTGCCGCGATTTGGCTGCGCAACTCATCCAGGTTTCGAATTTCATCCATGACGGCAGCAATGTTTTCGGCCCGATAGTCGTTTAGATAGCGGTAATAGGCCATCAGCCGACCCAGTGTCGCCGGGTCACGCTGATTCAACAGCAGCTTGATTTTCTCCTGACTGCCACTCATGTAAGCAGACCGCACCTGGTCCGCAAGCTGCCCCGATTCCAGGTCGAGATGCGCTTCTCGCTCCGCCAAATCGGCATCCAGGGCCTGCTTTTTCTTCTCCGTGAAGCGTTGTTCGCGCTCAATGTCCTTTATATGCATGCGCTGTTCGGAAATGGCCACCTCCGTATCCTGCAGCTCGACCGTCAGTCGGTCACGCTCAGCGGCGCTTCGATCCATGCTTTTTTTCAGATCGCTGATGCGCTCACGAACTTCCTCTAGCTCCCGCTCCTTCACCTTGGCTAGCTCACCGTGCGGCTCCTGAGCCAATAGCGGGACGGTGACGGTCAACAAAAGCGCCAAAAATAGGTGTCGAAGAGTCATCCAAGCAGAGTGTAGAGCGTTCAGCGGGGTATTTCCTGCCACTTTTCCGGGTATAATCCTGCGATCGACAATCTCCCTTTGCAGAGTTTCTCTCTGCCTGAGTAACCCATGGAAAAACTAGTGGAATTCGCCGGCAACAATATGTGGCTGGTGCTGGCTTTGATGATCAGCTTCTTTATGGTCATTTTCAGTGAATTGCGGCGTAAAGCCAGCGGTATGGTAAACGTTGATGCAGTTCATGCGGTCAAACTTATCAACAATGACGCCATCGTTATCGATTTGCGCAGCGCGGATGCTTATTCGCAGGGCCATATCGTTGGCGCGAGAAATATCCCTGCGGATGAGCTTGAGGCCAAGATTGAGGGGCTGGCCGGGATGAAGGACAAGCCAGTCGTTACTGTTTGCGAGGCGGGCATAACCTCGACCAAAGCGGTGGCCACATTAAAGACCGCCGGCTTCGAAAGCGCTTTCGGCGTGAAAGGCGGCATGGCTGGCTGGAAAGAGGCCGGACTGCCGATTGTTGGCGGCAAGAAGACCAAGAGCAAGAAAACAAAAAACAAGTAGAAGCAATATGAGCGCAGCAAACGCAGTTATAGTGTACGGAAATACCACTTGTGGATATTGCGGTGCCGCGCGCATGTTGCTGACGAAAAAAGGTGTCGCGTTTCAGGATATAATAGTCACTGATGAGCCCCAATTGCGAACAGAAATGGAACAGCGGAGCGGACGTCGTTCCGTACCGCAAATTTTTGTTGGTGACCATCACATAGGTGGATTCGATGATCTTTACGCCTTGGAACAGGCCGGAGAGCTGGACAAACTACTCACCGATCAAAGCGGTGAACTAAACTAACAAGCAGGAATTATCATGGCAGAAGAACAACCCGTTGAAAAACGACTATCAATTGGCAAGATTTATTTGAAAGACTTTTCTTTCGAATCGCCGCAGGCACCATCTATTTTTCAGAACTCCGACTGGCAACCAAAGACCGATCTAAATCTGCGCAGCAACCATACGCCTGCTGGCGACAATCATCACGAGATTGTATTAACGATTACGGTTGAGGCGAAAGCGGACGACAAAACAATTTTCCTTGTCGAACTGCAACAAGCCGGATTGTTCGAAATTTCTGGTTACGAAGGCGACGAGATGGGTGCCATTGTTGGCAGCTTCTGCCCGAACATGTTATTCCCTTACGCACGCGAAAGCATTGCGTCTTTGATTCAGAAAGCTGGATTCCCGGAATTTGTTCTGCAACCAATTAACTTCGATGCGCTTTACATGCAGTCGCAGCAACAAAAAGCGGCGGCGGAGACGCAAGTCAGTGATGCGGATAAACACTAATAAGTAACGACGCGCCGAAATCAATCGCGGTTATCGGGGCTGGTTCCTGGGGGACCGCTTTAGCATTGCAATTTGCTCGCTGTGGTTGCGATGTGCGACTCGGTGGTGTCCGCGAGCTCGACTTGCTGGAAGCAATGGCTAGCGATGGCGAGAATAGCCGTTACCTTCCAGGCGTTCCCTTTCCATCAAACCTCAAGCCGTCACCGGATCTGGCGGTATGTCTCGACGGCGTGCGAGACATCTTGATGGCGGTTCCAAGCCACGGCCTGCGCGACACACTTGCTGCAATCAAACCGCTTCTTCGGGCTGACTCACGAATCTGTTGGGCGACTAAAGGCTTTGAGCTGCACTCCGGCAAGTTGCCACACCAGGTGGTCGCCGAAGAGTTAGGTGATGATCGGCCGGTAGCAGTATTGAGCGGCCCAACGTTTGCGAAGGAAGTCGCGGAGGGGCTACCCACCGCGATGACCATTGCAGCAAACGATGAAGACTTTGCACAAGCACTGGCGGCAGCACTGTCCGATGATAATTTCCGTGCCTATACCTCGGACGACATTGCGGGCGTTGAAGTCGGCGGCGCCATCAAGAACGTGCTCGCGATCGGTGCCGGCATGTGTGATGGCCTGGGTTTCGGTGCTAACGCCCGCGTCGCACTTATCACGCGCGGTCTCGTTGAGTTAACACGACTCGGCGTCGCACTCGGCGCTCAACAAGAAACAATGATGGGTCTCGCCGGCATGGGCGACCTGGTATTAACCTGCACTGACAATCTGTCACGCAATCGTCGCATGGGGCTGGCTCTTGCCAGCGGCATGACCATTGACGAGGCGCAGGCAGAAATTCAGCAGGTTGTTGAAGGTGTACTGGCAGCCGAGGCTGTTAAAGAGGTTGCGGATAATCTCGGCATCGAAATGCCTATCTGCCACCAGGTCTACAGAATCCTCTATGAGGGTGCATCACCGCTCGAGGCCGTCGGTGCGCTGATGGGACGCGAGCTCAAGTCGGAACACGGATAACTTCGGCGCACAATTTGTCGCCGCCGCTATCAGACCCTTACCTTACTCGTCCAGATGGACAAACCAGCTTCTTGTAAGCCCAAGCAAGAATGCTGTGCTGGCGCCAAACAGAACAAGGCCGCCCATTGCTTCAAAACTTCCGAGGAGTTGCCACTTATCTGAGAGCGTAATGTCGCCATATCCCAAGGTTGTAGAAGTTACGACAGAGAAATAGAGCGCCTGCCTCAGGTCTGAGAACTCGCCGAGCATCAGATAGACGGTTGCCCATGCCCATGCAGATACTGTGTGTATAGCTATCACTCCAAACACCGCGATGCCTAACAACAAAATCGACCTGTTCTGACTTGGAAAAATTGATGTGGTCCCGTTAATCCGCCGAATAAAACCAGCCAACCAAACTAAGCAAGAAACGTGAAAAATCGCGTTGGCAACAATCAGCCCCGTGCCTAATAACAATTCGCTTTTCAACACATTTCTCCTTAACGATCTAATCAGCGACCCATTCTGCAGTATTAGCCGCATCGAATCGAGCTGTCATGTACATTCAAGCGCATTGCGACTGATCGGCCGAAAATCCTTAGCGCCTGTTCTTTTGCTAGCCTGGAAAACTGACTCAGGTGCTTCCCGCGAAGCCCAGCTGACGCCAAGCCTCATAGACGACCACAGCCGCAGCATTGGAAAGATTCAGGCTACGGCTGTTTTTTTTCATCGGCAAGCGCAAGCATTGTTGTGGCGGCAGTCCGTCCAGGATTGGCTGCGGCAAACCGCGAGTCTCGGGACCAAACAAAAAGACATCACCGTCTTGATAGGACGGTGAGTCGTGTGCCGCCTGGCCGCGAGTACTGAGCGCGAAGACACGCGGCTGTTGCAGCGCATCGAGACAGGCTTGCAGCGACTTGTGCGTCGACACCGTAGCGAACTCACTGTAGTCGAGGCCCGCCCGTTTCAATCGAGGTTCGTCCAGTTCAAAACCCAGCGGCTCTATCAGATGAAGCGCAACCCCAGTATTCGCACACAGGCGAATGATGTTGCCAGTATTCGGCGGTATTTCGGGCTCGTAAAGAATAAGGCTAAACATAGAAAACCCTGTAGAATCCCGCGGCAATGGCGAACGAACGACTCCAGACTGAATTTTGTGGCATCTCGATGGCATCGCCCATTGTGTTGCTCTCAGGTTGTGTTGGTTTCGGGGAAGAATACACGCGCGTCGTGGGATACTCGAATGCAGATGTTGGCGCGGTCGTACTCAAAGGTACGACCGGCGATGCGCGCCTCGGTAACGAACCGCATCGTATTTATGAAACGCCGGACGGAATGTTAAATGCCATTGGACTGCAAAACCCCGGTGTAGATGCGGTAGTTGATGACACTCTCCCGGGGCTCGATTTTTCTGAAACGCGATTCTTCGCCAATGTCTCGGGATCCACGATAGAGGAATACGAACGCGTTACAAAGCGCTTCGACGATTCGGACATCGATGCCATCGAAATTAATATCTCCTGCCCAAACGTTAAAGAAGGCGGCGTTCAGTTTGGCAATGATCCGGAGATGTCTGCTCGAGTCGTCGCAGCCTGCCGCGCACAAACATCGAAACCCATCATCGCCAAGCTCTCGCCCAACCAAACCGATATTCAGGAAAATGCCCGCCTCTGTATTGAGGCAGGGACTGATGGCTTTGCGGTCATCAACACGTTGATGGGCATGGCCATTGATTCGCAAACTCGAAAGCCAATCATCGGCAATATTCGCGGTGGTCTTTCCGGTCCGGCCATAAAACCCATTGCGCTATTGAAGGTGCATCAGGTGTATGAGGTTTCGAAGCAGCACAATGTACCCATCATCGGCCAGGGCGGCATCACTACAGCAAGCGATGCGATCGAATTTATTGTTGCGGGTGCGGCCGCTGTCGGTATCGGAACTGCTCTTTTTTACGACCCGCTTGTATGTGCGAAAATTAACAAGGGTATTGCCGACTACCTGCAGCAACATAACTTCGCGTCGGTGGGCGAGCTGGTCGGCACGCTACAGTTGTAATTAGTCCAGATGCAGCGCTTTCATCTTGCGGGTCAAGGTATTGCGCCCCCACCCCAGCAGCTTCGCCGCCTCTTGCCTATGCCCATTGGTTCGTGACATAGCGGCTTCTATCAGCGTCTTCTCAAACTCTGGCATAGCCTGATCGATCAGCGGTTCTTTGCTGCTGCCTATTTGTCGCTCGGCCCAGGTTGCCAACATGCGCGTCCATTCTTTGCTGGCGCCGCGCATGGGTTCTCCGCCGCCAAGATCAGTCGGGATATCTTCTGCTGTAATCACACCGCCGGGTGCGGTGAGTGTTAGGCGGCGCGTCGCATTGACCAACTGCCGAACGTTTCCCGGCCAGTTGAAGGCCTGCAAAGTCTCTAGCGCGTCCGCATCAATCGCTTTCGCTGGTGTGCCAATTTCTTGTGCCGCATCGGCCAGATACTGCCTCAGTAACAGCGGTATGTCCTCGCGACGTTGTCGCAATGGTGGCGTATTGATGCGAATGACGTTTAGGCGATGAAAAAGATCCTCACGAAAGCGCGATTCTTTTACGGCCCTCGCCAAGTCCTGGTTAGTTGCCGCAATCACTCGAACATTGACCTTGATGGGCGTCTGGCCGCCAACGCGATAAAACTCACTTTCAGCCAGCACGCGCAGCAGGCGGGTTTGTTGTTCCGCCGACATGTCGCCTATCTCGTCAAGAAACAGTGTGCCGCCGTCAGCCTGCTCGAAACGGCCAATGCGCCGAGAATCTGCCCCGGTAAAAGCGCCCTTTTCGTGGCCAAATAATTCCGACTCAAGTAACTCGGATGCGATAGCGGATGTATTCAGTGCAACAAAGGTCTTGTCGGCCCGCGGACTATGGTCGTGCAGTGCACGCGCCACCAACTCTTTGCCGGTGCCGGATTCTCCGGTTATGAGTACGGTCATACTGGAGCCCGCCAGGCGTCCGATTGAACGGAAAACCTCTTGCATCGCTGGTGCCTGGCCAATCATCGAGGCCATCGCACCAGGTAACTTTTTTGTATCGCTATCCTCGATACCGCTGGCGCGCGCGGCTTTATGCACCAACTCAACGGCCTCATCGATATCAAAGGGTTTTGGCAGGTATTCAAATGCGCCGCCCTTATATGCGGCCACCGCATTCTCCAGATCCGAGTGCGCAGTGATGACAATGATCGGCAATTCCGGATGGCTGGAGCGCAGCCTCTCCAGAAGAGCAAGGCCGCTCATCCCCGGCATGCGCACATCGGTAATGAGCACATCCGGCGCATCGTCCGCGATGGCTTCCAGCAGATGTTCGGCGCGCTCGAAACTTTGAGTTTCCATGTCTGCCTGCTTGAGCGCCTTCTCAAGAACCCAACGCAAAGATTGGTCGTCGTCGCAGATCCAAACGTTCAGTTTTGGTTTATTCATTCGCGTCTTCGACTTGCTGCAACAACGGTATGCGCATTAAGAACACCGTGCGCCCCGGGCGACTTTCAAATTCGATCAACCCCCCATGACGACTGATTAATTCCTGTGCTGCTGGCAAGCCAAGCCCGGTACCTTCCGGGCGCGTCGTTACCAGTGGATAAAAAATTGAATCCTGCATATCGGTCGGAATACCGGGACCGTCATCTTCGATTTCGATTGACGCAATCACCCGATGACGTGTATCGCCAATAGTGAAATTGCTTACGGCGCGACTGCGCAAAGTCAGAGTTCCCTGACCTTCCAGTGCAGCGATGGCATTTTGTACAATATTCAGAAATGCCTGCACCATTTGATCCCGGTCGAGACTGATTTCCGGCAAGCCTGGATCATAGTCGCGATGAATATTGACCTGCCTTTGATCGTCAACCTCTATGAGGCGGACGACATACTCAAGTAGCTCGTGTACGTTCACCGGCTGTTTGTTTGCCGGTCCGCCGGGGCCAAGTAGCGTGTCGACTAACGCTGCTAGTCGATCTGTTTCGCTGATGACAACATCGGTGTACTCACCTAGCCCTGGGTCGTGTAATTGGCGCGCGAGTAATTGCGCGGCGCCGCGAATGCCACCGAGCGGATTCTTGATTTCGTGCGCGAGCTGACGAATCATTTGGCGGCCAGCGCCGTGCTGAATAAGAAGCGCGTTTTCGCGACTAATCTGCGAGCGCCGGGTTACGTCTGTGATTTCCACCAGGAGGTGGGCGTCTTCCGCGACAATCGGTGAGACCCTGCAATCAATGACGCGCTCTTCACCGTGTACTTCAGTTGGTGCGAGATTGAGTTCATTTGCGTAGTGGTCGCCGCTCTCCATAACGCGCATTAAGATGTCACGCATTTCGGGTTCGTCGTCGACCAACTGTAACAATGACTCGCCGCGTGCACGCCTTTCGCTAATTCCGAGTATGTTTTCCGCGGCTGGATTGAGCGCCACAATGAGTAAGTGTTGATCCAGGAGAATGACACCCGAACTCAAGGAATCGAGAATATGTTTAGAGTTTCTGTGAAGTGTTCCGTCGTCGTCGGAACCGGACGCGCTGCGCTGCTTTATCTCACCGAGTTCTGTTGCACGTAGAAGCGGCTTGGGCGACTGCGGATCATGAGCTTGCCAGTCTCGTCGATCACTTCCGCCTGTAGATTGTGAACTCCCCGATAAACTTCCTGAAGCTGGAAATTCGCGCTGTTGACGATCTGTGGTGCACCGTCGAAGTACACCCGCACTTGATGGCCCGGGAGCAATGACGGCGTCAGGGTCAGTGACACATTCAATGTACCCTCTATGTTCCACAACGTCTCTTCTGCTCCAGGGCTGGAGACTTCGAGGCTTTCATAGCCAACGCTTGCAGGTGCCGTAGTTTCTTCACTATCAGCCTGCGTCGCAGTTGATCGAGGTACGGGTGTTGGCCGCTGCGAGTTACCGTCACCGAGGTCAATTGTTTTAGCGCCTGGGTGTGGTCGGTCGGAATAGTGAACAACGCCTTGTTGATCGGTCCATGTGTACGCCTCGGCAAAAGCGCCGGTGGCCATGGCAAGGCCGAGCAAAATGAAAATTGGTCGTGTTTCCATACGGTTAGCATAGCAGCGTAGTCTGTGTTTTGGGTAGAAACCGGGCGACAAAATGTCGCCCGGTTCACACTTTTGCCGTTACAGGCTGTAATACATGTCAAATTCGACTGGATGTGTCGCCATTCTAAGTCGCGTTACGTCTTCGTTTTTCAGGTCGATATAGGCTTCAATCAGGTCATCACTGAACACCCCGCCGGCCTTGAGGAACTCCCGGTCGTTCGATAATGCTTCAAGAGATTCGTCGAGGGAGAAGGAAACGTGCTTCAGTTCTTTCTCCTCTTCCGGTGGCAAGTCATACAAATCTTTGTCCATTGCGTCACCCGGATGGATCTTGTTTTTGATGCCATCGAGGCCGGCCATCATCAGCGCTGCAAAGGCGAGATATGGATTTGCGGTTGAGTCAGGAAAACGCACCTCAACTCGGCGCCCCTTGGGGTTGGCTATGTAAGGGATGCGAATAGAGGCTGATCGATTGCGTGCCGAGTAAGCAAGAATCGTCGGCGCTTCAAACCCTGGGACCAGGCGCTTGTAACTATTAGTTGATGGGTTCGCAAAAGCATTAATTGCTTTCGCATGTTTTATAACGCCACCAATGTAATACAGCGCTGTTTCTGACAACCCGCCGTAACCGTCGCCGGAAAACAGGTTTTCTCCATTTTTGAATAAGGACATGTGCACATGCATGCCGTTACCGTTGTCGCCAACAAGCGGCTTGGGCATGAAGGTTGCTGTTTTTCCGTACACATGTGCGACGTTGTGCACTGCGTACTTCATGATCTGCACCTCATCTGCTTTGCGCACTAAGGTATTAAATTTCGCACCAATTTCGCACTGGCCAGCGGTACCAACTTCATGATGATGCACTTCGGTTTCGACGCCGAGCTCTTCAATAGCAAGACACATCGCAGAACGGATGTCGTGTAATGAATCAACCGGCGGTACTGGGAAATAACCGCCCTTTACGCTCGGTCGATGACCAATGTTGCCATCTTCGTATTTCTTTCCTGAGTTCCATGCGCTCTCTTCAGAGTCAATGGCGTATGAGGCACCGCTCATTTCGTCTTCCCAGTGCACGCTGTCGAATACGAAGAACTCATTTTCGGGGCCAAAGTAGGCGGAGTCAGCGATGCCTGATGATTCCAGATAGGCCTGCGCTCGATTCGCCAGCGACCGTGGACAACGATCATAGCCCTGCATAGTGGCTGGCTCGACAACTTCACAACGTATATTCATTGTGGTTTCGTCGGTGAAAATATCGATCACAGCAGACGCCGGATCAGGCATCAGGATCATGTCGGATTCGTTAATGCCCTTCCAGCCTGAAATCGACGATCCATCAAACATCTTGCCGTCTTCAAACAGATCATCATCGATGGTGTGTGCAGGAACTGTTACGTGCTGTTCTTTGCCGATCGTGTCAGTAAAACGAAAATCGACGAATTTAACCTCTTCATCTTTGATGAGAGCAATTACCTCTGCGGGCGTCATGGATCTTTCCTCCGGTGTGCGGCGTTATTCGGTAGGCCACGCAAATGCAGCCCGTCTGTGTGTTTTAATTGCAGGAAGCATGCCAAGTTGCGACGCGCTTCAAGCTACTGTTTTTTATGTGTTTATCGGAAATAGTCGAGACCTTTTTGCACCAAAGAGGTGCATTTCTCAAATACTCCGCACCATAATAGTGCAATATGCGGACGGTTGCACCGATTTGTAGCGGGCATGAATATCCAGCGCTCGTTGGAAGCGCATCAGCGGGGGGCGCAATAGCGCCGAAGTCGTTATACTTCGCGCCTTTGAAGAGCGCGACGTAAGTAATGACCATGAAACCCACATCGATCCCGAAAACCTTTCAGGAGCTGATTCTGCGCTTGCAGGAGTTTTGGGCCGAGCGCGGTTGCGCAATCATGCAGCCGTACGACATGGCCATGGGCGCCGGCACCTTCCATCCCGCAACTTTTTTGCGGGCAGTTGGGCCAGAGCCCTGGAGCGCCGCCTATGTTCAGCCGTGTCGCCGGCCAACTGACGGGCGTTACGGCGATAACCCATTTCGCCTGCAGCATTACTACCAGTATCAGGTGGTCATCAAGCCGTCGCCCGAAGATTTTCAAGAGCTCTATCTGGAGTCCTTGCGAGCGATTGGGATTGATCCAACCGTGCACGACATTCGCTTTGTTGAAGATAACTGGGAGTCGCCGACATTGGGCGCCTGGGGGCTCGGGTGGGAGGTTTGGCTGAACGGTATGGAGGTCACGCAGTTCACGTATTTCCAACAAGTTGGCGGTCTTGAGTGTCGGCCCGTAAGCGGTGAAATCACCTACGGGCTCGAACGACTCGCGATGTATCTGCAAGACGTTGAGAGCATTTTCGATTTGGTGTGGACTGATGGCCCTCTCGGGCGCATAAGTTACCGTGACGTCTACCATCAGAACGAGGTCGAGCAATCAAAATACAACTTCGAGGCCGCGGACGTTGATACCTTGTTCAATGATTTCGATCACGCAGAACACGAAGCGGAGCGAATGATAGAACTCAACCTGGTATTGCCCGCCTATGAGCAAATGCTTACTGCCTCACACAAGTTCAATCTGCTTGACGCACGCCAGGCGATTTCGGTAACCGAGCGACAACGATTTATTCTTCGTGTTCGTTCAATGTCACGTGCGATTTGCGAAGCCTATTACGCAAGCCGCGAAGCGCTCGGCTTTCCGATGGTGGCTTCGGTTGCAAAAAGTGGTGGCTCTGAATGACTGCGCCGGCTGATTTCCTGGTCGAGATTGGGACCGAAGAATTGCCGCCTAAGGCTTTGCGTATGTTGATGGACGCCTTCGCTGCACAACTGACTAGCAACATTGACGAAGCCAGGCTTGAGCACGGCGACATACAAGCATTCGCGAGCCCGAGGCGGCTAGCCGTAATCGTGCAAACGCTTGCCGCGCAACAAGAAGCGCGCAGCGTTTCACAAAAAGGCCCGCCGGTTAGAATTGCTTTTGATGCTGATGGAAATGCGACCCCTGCCGCAACTGCGTTTGCCAAAAAGTGTGGCGTCGATGTATCCGCGCTCGAGCGAGTTACAACTGACAAGGGAGAGTGGCTTAGCTACGAAAGTGTAGAGCCCGGCAAGGCCGTCGCTGACTTACTACCAAGCCTCATCGAGGACGCACTTGCTGCGTTGCCCATTCCACGGCGCATGCGCTGGGGTGATGGCGAGGTCGAATTTGTACGCCCCATACATTGGGTCGTTTTGCTGCACGGTAACAAAACGCTTACGGCGAATGTTCTTGGCATCGCAACAGGCAACCAGTCACGCGGCCACCGCTTTCATGCCCCCGGAGACCTGACGATCAGCACCCCGGGTGCTTATCTCGAAACGCTGGAAAAAGACGGTTTCGTCATCGCCGATTATGTACGTCGGCGTGAAATGGTGCGCGCGAGCGTTGACGCTGCGGCAACAGGCGCTGGCGGCGCGGTGGTAGATGGCGAGTTACTGTACGACGAAGTAGCTGCATTAGTGGAGTGGCCGGTAGCCGTGCTGGGTAGTTTTGACAGTCAATTTCTTGAGTTACCGCGCGAAGTCGTAATCTCTACCCTAACCGGGCACCAGCGATACTTTCCGGTTGCAGACGCGCATGGACAGTTGTTGCCGAAGTTCATCACGGTTGCAAACCTGGACAGCAAAGAACCTGAGCGTGTGCGTGATGGAAATGAACGCGTAATTCAACCACGCCTTGCAGATGCTGCTTTTTTCTATAGCAGTGACCGGCAACGCTCGCTTGAGAGCCGCCAAGAGAACCTTCGTGACGTTGTTTACCAGGGTGGTCTTGGCAGCCTGTTCGACAAGAGTCAGCGCGCACAGAAAATTGCATCGGCACTGGCCGCATCTCTGGATCTCGATAGCAAGGTAGTCGAGCGAGCCACGGCGCTTGCGAAGTGTGACCTTGTCACCGGTATGGTTGGCGAGTTTCCCGAACTGCAGGGGATCATGGGAAGTTATTACGCACTTGCGGATGGCGAGTCGGATGAGGTCGCGAACGCAATCCGCGATCAATACCAGCCACGCTTCGCGGGCGACTCGCTACCGAGGTCTGTCGACGGACAGATGCTCGCCATTGCCGACAAGCTGGACACGCTGGCCGGGGTTTTTTCTATTGGCAAAAAGCCCGGCGGCAACCGTGATCCTTTCGGTTTGCGGCGCGCTGCGCTTGGCGTTGTGCGGATTCTCGTTGAGTGCGGTATCGACATCGACCTGAATGCTTTACTTGCTATTGCTGTTGCCGCGCAACCGAAGAGCTCGCTGCAAGCAGACGAGCTCGTGAGCGATCTATACGGCTTCATCGCCGATCGCCTGCGACGTTATTTTCTCGACCGGGACGCAGGTCTTAAGAGCGAAACGTTTGAAGCCGTCATGCTTCGACAGCCGTCTTCA
>CAJQPL010000025.1 GCA_905480215.1 uncultured Woeseiaceae bacterium
CGACAAATTAGCGGCACTGCCGCCAGAACTCCTGAGTGTCAGGAACATGACGGCAGAACGGCAGTACTTCAAAGCCGAACGACTTTGCCGGCACTTCCTGAAAGCCAACCCCAAATATGTAGAAGGTATGCGACTGCTGGCCGATCTGGGCGTCAAGTCCGGCGTCCTGGACGACGCAGAGTTCCTACTCGAAAGTGCAGTGGAATTCGAACCCGACAATGCGTTTGCTCGAAACGACTACATGACGGTTCTTTACCGCCGGCAAAAATACGAACAGGCACTCGCTCAAGCCAATATTCTGGTTGAAAGTGATCCCGATAATCTCGACCACCAAATCAGTCTGGCAAATCAGTCTGTCGCTGTTGGGAACTACGACGTCGCGCTCGAAATTTATGATCGCGCACTAATCGCAAGGCCAGCCAGTGCAGAACTGCACCTTGTGCACGGACATGCGCTGAAGACGATCGGACAGATTGATCCGGCCGTCAATGCCTATCGTAATGCTTATCAGGCGAGACCGAACTTTGGTGATGCCTATTGGAGTCTTGCGAACTTAAAGACTTACCGTTTCGTTGACGATGAAGTGTCATCAATGCAGATAAACGAAGCGGATCACTCCACTCTCGTAGAGGATCGCGCGCACTTGTGCTTTGCGCTGGGCAAACATTTCGAAGACACCAACGCGTACGCAGATTCGGCCGAATACTATTTGCGCGGCAATGCACTGCGCAAGTCTCAAATGCGATACGATGCGGGTCGTATGACGCATCGCATAAAATTGCAGCAAAAGCACTGCAGTGCGGCACTCTTTGCTCAACATGCAGGGAGCGGACACCAAGCAGCGGACCCCATTTTCATCGTCGGCCTACCGCGAGCCGGATCAACCTTGCTGGAACAGATTCTGGCATCTCACTCGCAAGTCGATGGCACGCTCGAACTACCTAACGTTCCAGCTTTGGCATTTCGCCTCGCGGGACGTCATCGCGTCGATGAAGAACCCTTGTACCCTGCGGTATTGCGTGACCTCACCGATAAAGAACTGCAAAAGATGGGTGAGGACTTCATCAAGGATACCCGCGTACATCGACTAGATGCAGCGTTTTTTATTGACAAGAACCCGAATAATTTTCGTCACATTGGACTTATCCACCTGATGCTACCCAATGCCAAGATCATCGACGCACGACGCCACCCAATGGCGTGTTGCTTTAGTGGCTTTAAGCAACTGTTTGCATCTGGCCAGGAGTTTACCTATGGCCTCGAGGAAATCGGCAGCTACTACAAAGACTATGTCGACTTAATGGATCATTGGGACACGGTACTTCCGGGCAAGGTTCTGCGTGTGCAATATGAAGACGTTGTTGCCGATCTTGAGACTGAAGTTCGGCGCATGCTCGACTATTGTGGGTTGCCGTTTGAACAGGCCTGCTTGAGTTTCTTTGAGACAGAGCGCTCGGTACGCACGCCTAGCTCGGAGCAAGTGCGGCAACCGATCTATCAATCCGGTCTGGAACAATGGCGTTCATTCGAGCCCTGGCTGGACCCATTAAAGAATGCTTTAGGACCGCTACTGGATCGCTACCCAATCGATCAACAAGCATGCGATCAAAAACCATGAGGTGTGAATAAATGACGGACGTAGTGCTCTCACTGGATGACATCCATTCGCTTGCCAGCAAATGCCTGACCGTGCACGGATGCGATGCGAACAACGCAAATGCTGTAGCCGATGTTATAACCGCCGCAGAACGTGACGGCTGCCATTCGCACGGCCTGATGAGACTCGCCGGCTACGTTGCTGCACTCGACAGCGGCAAAGTCGACGGCCATGCCAGTCCGGAGGTGCAACAACTCGCGCCGGCCGTCGTACGCGTAGACGGCAACGGCGGTTTCGCACCGTTAGCACTAGCAGCAGGCCGCGCACCACTAATTGAGAGCGCCAGGAAAACCGGTATAGCGGCCTTGTCACTGGTCAACATTCATCACTTCGCCGCGTTGTGGTCCGAAATTGAACCGATTGCCGAAGCCGGACTCGCCGCGATAGCCTGCGTGTCTTATATGCCGGCGGTCATTCCCGCCGGCGGCAACAAAGCCCTGTACGGAACGAATCCATTCGCATTCGGTTGGCCACGACGGAATTCGCCGCCGCTAATTTTTGATCAGGCTTCCTCGGTCATGGCGAAGGGTGAAGTCATGCTCGCCGCACGTGAAGGACACGCGCTGCCAGATGGTGTGGGCGTTGATGCTGACGGCAATCCCAGCAACGACCCGGATGAAGTTCTAAAGGGCGCCCTGCTGGCCTTCGGCGGCCACAAAGGATCGTCGATTGCCATGATGATCGAGTTGTTTTCCGGTGCGTTGATCGGTGAGAGTCACAGTTTTGAGGCTAAAGAACGGGACAATGGCGACGGCGGACCACCACAAGGCGGCGAGCTCATTATTGCAATGGATCCCAACTTGTTCGGCGATGCCGATGGCTGGGCTGATCACGCCGAAAAACTGTTTGATCAAATCCTGAAGCAGGATGGCGCCAGGTTGCCGAGCGCACGCCGCTACCACAATAGAACGTCTGCTTTGACATCAGGAGTGACGATGTCCGAGGCTGTATACGAAAAAGTTGTCGCACTGAGCAAAGCTAACGACGCGTAAAAAAATCGATCGATCATTGATTAACGACACTGATCAACAACACTGAGAGCAAATATGTCTGACAAAATTCATCCGAACTTCATCGATGGCGAGTGGGTTGAAGCCAAAGCAACAATAGCGAACGTCAATCCGTCGGATACGTCCGATAGTCTCGGACAATTCTCCAGTGCTACGGTCGATGACATGTCGGCCGCAATAACGGCCGCGAAAGCCGCGTTTCCAGCGTGGTCGCAAAGCGGCCTTGAAGCGCGCAAAGCCATCCTCGATTTCATCGGCGACGAGCTCATTGCGCGCAAAGAAGAGCTCGGTCGATTACTCAGTCGCGAGGAAGGCAAACCACTGGCCGAAGGCATCGGTGAAGTGGCTCGGTCAGGGCAATTCTTCCATTACTTCGGCGCAGAAGTTCTACGCCAGATGGGCGAATTTGCATCCTCCGTTCGACCCGGTGTCGATATTGAAGTCAGCAGAGAAGCGCTTGGTGTCGTCGGCATCATCACGCCCTGGAACTTCCCCACGGCGGTTGCCGCGTGGAAAATCGCTCCCGCTCTGGCGTTCGGTAATAGCGTGGTATTGAAGCCGGCAGAACTGGTTCCTGCAAGTGCTTGGGCACTGACGGAAATAATCAGTCGTAGTGGATTACCCAAGGGCGCATTCAACCTGGTCGTCGGCTCAGGTTCAGTTGTTGGCGATGCTATGGCTCGTTCTGCTGATGTCGATGCGATCTCATTTACCGGCTCGGTCAATATAGGACGTCAAATCGCACGCAACGCGATTGAGAACATGTCACGTGTGCAGCTTGAAATGGGCAGCAAAAATGCATTGCTGGTGATGGACGACGCTGATATTGACCTCGCCGTTCAATGCGCGATTAACGGCGCCTACTTCGGTACCGGACAGAAGTGCACCGCATCATCACGCCTGATCGTACAAAGTGGTATTCACGACGAATTCGTAGCGAAAATGAGCGCTGCAATGAATGACCTTAAGGTCGGCAATGCACTAACAGCTGGCACACAGATCGGACCGGTTGTTGATCAAAGACAGCTCGAGCAAAATTTACGTTACATGCAGATTGCCGCCGATGAAGGCGCCGAGCTGGTGCAGGGCGGCGATACACCAACGCTGGACACCGATGGCTACTACATGACCCCTGCCCTGTTTGCGGCAAGTAACAATGCCATGCGCGTCAACCGTGAGGAAATTTTTGGTCCGGTCGCTTGCGTAATCAAGGTCGATGATTATGACGAAGCACTCGCTGTTTCCAATGACTCCGACTTTGGGCTTACTGCCGGCATCATGACGACTTCATTAAAACAGGCCGCGCATTTCAAACGCCATTCGAAGTCGGGCTGCGTCATGGTCAATCTGCCCACCGCCGGAACCGATTATCACGTACCCTTTGGTGGTCGAAAGTCATCAAGCTATGGACCGCGCGAGCAAGGTCAGTACGCGAAAGAGTTTTACACTATCGTCAAAACCAATTACAGCCAACCCTACTAGGTTCAATATCATGCTAGTCATAGATGGCCTTCAATACGTCAACTGGAACCGAGCGCTCTTCGCAGAAGCCCGCGATGGCGGCGTGAACGCGATTCACGTCACGATTGCATACTGGGAGAATACTCAGGAGACCGTAGCGAACATCGACAATTGGCAGACCCTGTTCAAGGAACACGGTGATTTGATCATGCCGGTGCGGCTTGCAGCCGATATAGTCGAGGCACAAAAACTTGGCAAGGTCGGCATAATTCTCGGCTTTCAGAATTGCTCACCTATCGAAGACGATTTTCGAAAGGTTGAGTATTTCCATGAGCGTGGCGTGCGCATTATGCAGCTCAGCTATAACAACCAAAGTCTGCTTGCCACGGGGTGTTACGAAGATGCAGACGCCGGCGTGACCCGCTTTGGCCGTGAAGTCATCCGCGAAATGAATCGACTCGGCATGATCATCGACATGTCGCACAGCGCGGAACGTTCGACTCTGGATGCCATAGAGCTGTCGACCCGTCCGATAGCGATTACGCATGCCAATCCCGCATCGTTTCACGATGCTTTGCGCAATAAATCCAATACAGTCATCAAAGCACTTGGTGCATCCGGCGGCATGATTGGTTGCAGCCTGTATCCGTTTCATCTGAAGAACGGCAGTGACTGTACAGTCCAAGACTTCTGCATGATGATTGCAGAAACCGCAGACTTGATCGGTGTCGAGCATATCGGAATCGGTTCGGACCTGTGCCAAAACTGGGACTACTCAATACTCGAGTGGATGCGTTCCGGCCGATGGACAGCGACTGCAGACTACGGCGAGGGATCTGCCGAAAACAAAGAGTGGCCACAGCAACCGAACTGGTTCGCAAACAGCACGCACTTTGGCAATATCGCGGCCGGTTTATCGGCAGTCGGGCTCAGCGATATCGATGTCGCTAGCGTCATGGGCGGCAACTGGCTGAGATTCTTCGAACACTCATTCGCAGCAGCAGGCGCATAACGGAGCTATTGTGAACAAACTAGCTGAAGCAGTTTTGCCGTTAAGAACAGCTGATCGCGTAATGAATCTCGAGCGCCTCGGTAGCTTGCATCCTTTTCGCCTGAGTTTCATGCGCACGCTGGTGCGTAACATCATGCAGCAACAGTGGCGCATCACGCATCGGCGATTCGATCTCGATGCAGAAGGATATGGTACTGCTATCTACGAGATAGAAACGCCAAACGAACTGTTCAGCTTTGTCGTCTTTGCCCACTTCATCGACGACTCGTTGCGAAGCGATCGTGTAATCGCAGATGAGTGGGATATGACCGTTACCCTTTGCGAGGGGCAGGTCGATGACGAACATTTGTCCATGTTGCGCGCCAACGTTCCCTTACAGGAACAGGGCCGTATTGATTCGCGGTCAATCGTACTGTCACGTGCCAATAAGAGTGTGCGCAACTTTGAGTACGTTGTCGGCGAACTCGCCGCGGGACGCCAGCCGGCATTGGCCAACATCGCAAAGGTTGGCTACCTGTACCGCACAACAGCTGCCTATGGCAGCGGTAAATTCGGTATGGCCACCTGGCAAAAAGTTGCGCAAAATCATCCGGACCTTGCGCGACCTTTTGCGGCTGAAATGCTGAGTTGCTATTTAATCCGACAGTTTAGCCTCGAACAAGCTGATCACATTGCCCGACACCGAGCGCCAACTACCGCGGTCGTCATGGCGACAGAAATTAAGCGCTACTTCGGTATCGGCAACGCCACTGGTCTTGGCATGGCGCCGTATCTAACCAATCACCCACTGCTTGTGAGTCGCTGGATTGAAGTACGGGAAACCGCCCTCGCCCGCGTCGTCGCAAATGGTGAAAATGGCGCCGACTATCATCGTGAGTTGGGAAGATTGCTGCACCGAGCACAGCAGCACCTTCTTGAAATTGACACTGACAACACCCAACAGCAGCAATGCAATACAAAGACAGCAGACGAACTCGGCAGAATAGCCAGCTCGCTCGCTAGGCAGCCGGCAGAGAGCTGGAAAACTCTTATTGATTCGGTTGCCAACACTTACACAATGGAAACTCAGGAAGTTTTGAATTCTCTGTTAATGGAAATGTATCCTGAGCTGATTGATGACCTCGAGAAGGACATGAGCCTCGTTGAGGATTATCAACTCGATCCGCAGCAAACATTGACGGACGCAATTAAAGTGATTGAAGATCGCTATTCCTGGGCGCTTGCCATCGACTTTGACCTTGCCGCAAGTCAGGAAACCTTCTGGTACCGCTCAGAAGAGAAGATGGAGCCTCGGCTCGGCGTTCGCGGCATCGATCCAGGCTGCGAAAAGAGCATAGATATTGCATTGGCATTCAACATTCGACGTTGTTATGAGCAACTCGTTGCAGAGCAGAAGGATGCTCCGCAGCGAAGCATCGCAGAGTTTGCATTAGTGCATCCTCAGCATCGTAGTGTATTGCGACGAATACAAACCATGTCAGCCACTTTTTATGGCGATATTCAGGCAAATCTTGTCGATGCCGAAGTGCAGCCTATGCATCTTTTGCGCTGCAAGTTATCGTTCTTCGGCGTTAGCAAGTTTGACCCTAAATCCCGACTATGGGTCAGAAATACAATGTTTCAGGGCGCACCGCTGACCAGTGATATCGGTGCCGAGTTTAAGGACGACTGGTACTTTCCGATCATGCCATCTGCTAGCAGCGCGAACGACGGTGCGAATGCCGATTAGAGTCTCAGTCAACGAATTATCGGCGCTACTGAAGCGCTGTTTCGAAGGTCTGGGATATCGCTCTGGTGACTATGCGGACGCCGCAACGGCGTGCATCTGGATGGAAACGCATGCACTGAACGGTCTCGCACTGCTTATGGATTCCTGGCAAAGTTTAGTAGACGGGGCAGCGCTGTCGCCGACAATCCGAACAACGACCGGCGCAAATATTGCTGTCGATGCCAATCGCGTCAGCTTGCTGGTGTGTGGCCAATCCCTTGCAGAGTTAGCGATATCAAAGTTGCAAGATGGTGGCCTTAACCGCATCGATGTATACGCTTGCCGAAATCGAATTGCGATTGTGCCGGGGATCGCCGCAATAGCACAGCGTGGGTACTCGGCACTGGCGCATTGGCGATGCAAGAACTTTCAGTACTACGCAGTTGCATCGGCCGGGAATGCGATGCCACGAATTGCAAAGTTCACACTCACCGAACCGAAGCAGCGCGCAGCAGAAACCCTGCATCTGATCTGTAGCCGAGCGGCCGCAGAAATCGAATCTGCATTGCGATCATTAAATGACATGGAGCGTCGCGTGACCCCCATAGTAGAACCCGTCTCCATGCTGGAAAGTTTCAACAACAGCATCGAGCACGGTTTACAGGTGGATAATGACATCTGGATGCGACTCAATTCAGCCGCGGATGCGGTTCTTGTTAAGGCGACAGAGCAATCTCGCCGCGGCGCTGGAGCGTAGAATGACAATGAACAATACGACCCACAAAGCGGAGCCATTCTCAAGCCGCGCAATTGACTGGCCAACGCTGCTAATCAGTGGTGGCTTCCTTATTGCATTTGTCGTCGCGGCAATCGTCAACATCGATTTTCTTTCTGCACAAGTGAATGTCGCCTACGCCTTTTCAACGCGAATATTTGGTGCTTACTGGCAAGTTTTGCTGCTAGCGACATTTCTAATTGGTTTGTATGTAGCGATGTCATCTGGCGGCAATGTACGCCTCGGTAATCGCGCGCAACCGGAAATGGAAACCTACAAGTGGTTCAGCATTATCATGTGCACATTGCTGGCCGGCGGCGGCGTTTTCTTCGCGGCCTCTGAACCCATGGCACACTTTCTGGCGCCACCGCCATTATTTGCTGTCGAGGCGCAGACGCCACAGGCCGTCTACCCGGCTCTTGCACAAAGCTACATGCACTGGGGCTTTCTGGCCTGGGCGATTCTCGGCAGTCTTACAACCATTGTATACATGCACCTGCACTACAACATGGGATTGCCACTCAAGCCACGAACCTTGTTGTATCCGGTTTTTGGTGATCGTGTCATGCGCGGCTGGTTTGGCGGAATGGTCGACGCCGCTTGCGTCATCGCTGTTGTCGCCGGTACTGTCGGTCCAATTGGTTTTCTCGGCTTGCAGGTGAGCTACGGCCTTTCAAATCTGTTTGGCTTCACCGACACATATTTAAGCCAATCGCTGATCATTCTATTCCTGATTGGCATCTATACCGCCTCGACTGTTTCCGGAATTCATCGCGGTATACAGATGCTCAGTACGTTCAACGTTGCACTCGCGCTGCTACTTATTGCCTTCATGCTAATTGCCGGTCCGTCGGCTTTCATCTTCGACAGCTTCATTCACTCCACCGGTCTGTACGTATCCGAGTTTGTGTCAATGGCAACCTACCGCGCGGATGCTGGCTGGTTGAATAGCTGGACGTTATTCTTTTGGGGTTGGTTTCTCGGCTATGGGCCGCTGATGGCGATGTTCATTGCGAGAATTTCCAACGGTCGAAAAATTCGACAAATAATATTGTGCGTTTCCATAGTGGCACCGCTGGTAACAACCTTCTGGTTTACGATCGTTGGCGGCACCGGCGTTGCATTCGAATTGGCCGATCCCGGCGTCATTTCAATTCCCCTGGAAGGCAACAACATGCCTGCCGCACTGCTTTCAATTACCCAACAACTGCCATTCGGCTTTCTGATATCTATCCTGTTCCTGATATTAACAACCATTTTTGTGGCAACGACCGGCGACTCGATGACCTACACGATCTCAATGGTAATGACGGGAACGGATGACCCACCAGCCCTGCTGCGAATGTTCTGGGGCATAATGATGGGCGTCCTGGCAATGATTCTCATCTCAATCGGCTCCGGAGGGATCACAGCTCTGCAGGCCTTTATTGTTGTTACAGCGGTACCGGTATCGCTAATTCTGCTGCCCTCGTTGTGGGTTGCGCCACGCATTGCTAGAGAACTCGCCAAAGGAGAACAGCATTGAAGGATCAATCTGACAACAAGGACGCCAGCACTAACGATATTGAGCACGAGGTTGGTGATCATAATGTCGAGGTTATGGGCCTCGATATCCATAATCCAGTGTTCGCGATTTCGGCGATATTGGCGGTTACCTTTGTCGCACTCACGCTGCTCTTTCAGGAACAGGCCGGTACTGTCTTCGGCGAGATGCGTGTCTGGATCACTTCGCAGTTCGATTGGTTCTTCGTGATCACCGCGAATTTTCTAGTGCTTTTTTGCCTTGTGGTCGCATTTTCAAAACTCGGTCGAGTACGGCTTGGCGGCGATGGCGCGAAACCAGAGTACGGCTACCCCGGCTGGCTGTCGATGCTGTTTGCCGCCGGTGTAGGAATCGGCTTGATGTTTTTCGGTGTTCTTGAGCCGGTAACGCATACGCTCAATCCGCCCTTAGGCATCGACCCAGCGAATATTGAAGTGGCGCGAGCTGCCGGTATGTCCGCTGCGATAACACACTGGGGATTACACGCCTGGGCGATCTACGCAATCGTCGGCCTGTCACTCGCGTTCTTTTCCTTCAACCGTGGTATGCCATTAACCCTGCGTTCGGCGTTTTATCCGTTAATCGGAAAAGCCGTGTGGGGACCGGTCGGTCACTTTGTCGATATCACGGCCGTGCTTGCAACGCTGTTTGGCCTCGCCGTATCTTTGGGCTTTGGCGCTGAACAAATTTCTGGCGGCCTCAACTACCTTTTTGATATACCAATTAACAACACCACGAAAGTATTGTTAATCATCGCCATTATTGCCGTTGCACTGGTTTCAGTTATTGCTGGCCTCGAAAAAGGCGTTAAGCGACTGAGCGAAATCAATATGAGCATGGCCGCTGCTTTGCTGCTGTTCGTTATGATTGCCGGCCCGACCCTATTCATATTGAAGACTATTTTTACCGCGACCATCGACTACGTCTCCTACCTGCCGCGCTTAAGCAATTGGATCGGTCGTGAAGACTCAGCCTTTTTACACGGCTGGTCTACGTTCTATTGGGCTTGGTGGATATCCTGGTCTCCCTTTGTCGGCATGTTCATCGCACGAGTCAGCTACGGCCGCACAGTGCGGGAGTTCATTACCTGGGTGCTTATCATTCCTACCATTATCGGCATCGTATGGATGTCGACGTTTGGCGGTACGGCGCTCAAGCAATTGATCAATGACGGTTATCGCGGCGTCGCGGATTCAGTTCCTGAACTCGCGCTCTTCAAGATGCTCGAATTACTCCCGTTCACCGAAATTGTCTCTGCTATCAGCGTGTTACTGATCGCCATCTTCTTCATCACGTCAGCCGATTCAGGCTCGCTGGTTATGGACATTATCACCGCAGGCGGCAAGCTCGATGCACCGATAAGACAGCGCGTTTTCTGGTGCATGCTGGCTGGAATGGTCGCTATTGCCCTAATGCTTGGCGGCGGCATGGCCTCGTTGCAAGCATTGACGATCTCAATCGGATTGCCATTTGGCGTGGTGTTATTACTGATGTGCATCGGTCTGACGAAGGGATTACGCGAAGGCTAGGCAGACTTAGTGTGCCGTCTCGTCAGCGGCGCGTTGCAAGTCATCCTCGGTATCTACTCCTATACCGGGCCGCATGGCAGGCACGCCAATTTTGATCGTCATTCCTAACGACAGGGCGCGCAGTTGTTCAAGTTGCTCGCTTAACTCAAGTGACGATGGCGCTGAGCTAACGAGTTTGCGCAGTACCCCACAGCGGTAGGCGTAGATACCGTGGTGGTGCAAAGCGGATTCGAAGGCCAGGTCCTGCTGCTCTGTCGCTCGTGCGTACGGGATCACCGCGCGCGAAAAATACAGCGCATTGCAATTGTTATCACAAATTACTTTGACGCAATTTGGACTTTCAAAGTCCTCACGATTGAGAAACGGTGACGCAAGTGTCGCAATATCCGCGCCATCATCAGCGAGTAGTTCTGCGCACTGACTAATAAGCGCCGCCGGCATGGACGGTTCGTCGCCCTGTAAATTGACAACGATCTGTGCGTCATCCCAGTCCAGCAGGTCCGCGACTTCAGCAATTCGTTCCGTACCCGACTGATGGTGCGTTGCCGTCATACAAACGGTCGCCCCGAATGACTCCGCTACTGTAGCAATGCGCTCGTCATCAGTCGCAATGACCACTTGGCGCGCTTCGCTCTCAACACCCCGTTCGTAGACGTGCTGAATCATTGGCTTGCCGTTGATCTGGCGCAGTGGCTTGCCCGGCAATCGAGCAGATGCATACCGTGACGGAATAACGACCACAAAATCTGTCATACGACACCACTCACTTCGCGTATGCGAAACTCGATGTCGTTAATGATATTTGTCGAAATGCTGCTATCGATTTTCAGGTCCACCGGTACATACCAAAATTTGTCATTAGCATTACGCTGCAGTTTAACGGCATCTTTCTCGGTCATAAAGACATTGAAATTATCGCCGAAATTTAGCTGCGAAGAAGTGATTGCCGCGTGATCCTTAAGACTGTGTTCGATCACCTGAATTCCATAGCCACGCAACAGATCATAGAATCGATCTGGATTTCCGATACCAGCGACAGCGTGTACAGTCGTCCCCTTAAAGCCTTGCAATGGCCGAGCTAAAGAAGCATTAAGACGCGTCGCGTCGCCCGCCTGCAGTTCGAATCCGGTCGCATCGATTTCGAGCGCAGCCAAATCGATCGTTCCGCCATTGGATAAAATCAGATCAACGCTTTGCAGTCGTCGTGCTGACTCGCGCAGCGGGCCTGCCGGCAACAAACGTTTATTGCCAAGGCCACGAGACGCGTCAATGACGCAGATTTCGTAGTCTCTGTGCAAACGCATATGCTGCAACCCATCATCGGCAATTACGACGTCCACACCGTCCTCTATAAGCATATTGGCCGCCCTGACACGATCTGAATCGACAGCGACCGGACATTTACCACGCTTCGCCAACAACACCGGTTCGTCGCCAACCACGGATGCGGCACTATCAGCATCGACGCGCATTGAGGTACCAGAATGGCTGCCACCGTAACCGCGACTGACAATGCCGGGTGTAAATCCTCTCGCGCGCAATGCCTCAACCAGCCACAGAACGGTAGGCGTCTTGCCCGTACCGCCGGCGGTGATATTGCCCACAATAACAACAGGAACCGCGACCTTGTGAATTCGAATCAGGCCGTAACGAAACAATAAGCGCCGAATCTGCAATACCGCCCAGTAAATGCCACTAAGCGGTAACAGGATCAGTCCGGAAACAGCATCGCCGTACCAGACACGGTGAATCCATCGATAGCTGGCGCTCACCGGCGTTACTCGTCGCTAAACTGCATGCGATACAGCGCGGCGTAATGGCCCTCGAGTGCGAGCAGCTCTGCATGCGTCCCAGACTCAATAATCTGCCCTGCGTCCAAAACGATAATCTTATCTGCCTTTTCAACGGTCGACAGGCGGTGCGCGATCACCAGTGTTGTGCGATTGTTCATCAGGGCGTTGAGCGCATCCTGAATACGCCGCTCCGACTTCGTATCGAGCGCAGAGGTCGCCTCATCCAGTAGCAACAATGGTGCGTTCTTGAGCAATGCTCGGCCAATGGCTATTCGTTGCCGTTGGCCGCCGGACAACAATACGCCTCTGTCCCCTACCATTGTGTTGAAGCCATCGGGCAGTTCGTTCACAAAGTCCAGTACGTGCGCGGCTTCGGCTGCCTGCAACAGCGCATCCTCCGAGAGTGACCCGAGCTGTCCGTAAGCGAGATTGTTGCGAATCGTATCGTTGAACAACACCACGTCCTGGCTAACCAGACTGATGTTGCTGCGCAAGCTCGACAAAGTCAGATCACGGATCGAAACACCGTCGACTTGTATGCTGCCCGAGTCCATTTCGTAAAATCGCGGTAGCAAGCTCACCAGGGTCGACTTACCGCTACCGGAATGACCGACTATTGCCAGGGTCTGGCCGGCGGCAATCTCCACGCTCACATTGTCGACAACCGCCACACTCTCGTCGCCATAGGAAAAAGACACGTTGTTAAAAGCGACGTCGCCGCGGACACGCGCAATCTCAAGCGATCCTGAGTCGTCTTCATCCGCTTCATCCATCACAGCGAACAAACTATCCGCCCCCGCGACACCGCGCTGCAAGGTCGCGTTCACGTTGGTGATTCGTCTGACCGGTTGCAACATCAGCATCATCGCCGAGAAAAATGCGATGAATTCTCCAGCGCTCAACAAGTTGCCAATTGATTGCCGCCCGGCAACATAGATGACAAGCGCGATGCCGAAACCGAACACCACCTGCGTAACAGCGACGCCCATTGAACGCGCCCGAATGAGCTTCATATTCTGCTTGCGATTCTGTTCATCGACATCAACCATTCGTTGGCGTTCGTATTCAAAGCCACCAAACGCCTTCACGACAGAGTTGCCGCGGATAATCTCGTCGGTTACCTGCGTCACTTCACCAACCGAATCCTGAATTCGTGCGCTATAGCGCCTGAATGCGACACCCAGCAGGCGCACCAGCAACGCGATGATCGGAAACAGAATGGCGATGAAGATGGTCAGCGTCGGGCTGAAGTAAATCATGACGCAAATCGCCGCAATGACCGTCAAAGTATCGCGCACTGCGATGGTCACAACGCTGGTCACAGACTCCGCCACCATTTCTACGTTGTAGGTCATTCGCGACAGCAATGGACCAGCCGCCTGTGCATCGAAGAACGGAATTGGCAGTGTCAAAAATTTATTGAAAACCTGACGCCGCAAATCACTGATGACGCGGCGGCCGATCCAGCCAAGTGACGCTTCAGTCGCATATCCAGAAATTCCACGTAGAACGAAAATCGCCATGAACGCGAACGGGATCCACTTCGCCGTTTCGAGGTTTTCCTCAACCAGTACTTCGTCGGTCAACGGTTGCAGCAAAGCCACTAAGCCCGCTTCGATAACCGCAGTTGCCGCCATGCCAATTACAGCGATAGCGCCAATCAATTTATGCGGCGTGACGTAATGCCAAAGACGGCCGTAAATCACACGAACTTCTGGGTCGATACGTTTGCTCACGTTAGCGTGATTTCCTCGCTACTCGACCGGATCGTTGACAGTCGCAATGCTGATCTGTGTGAACCCCAGCCGTCCTGCGACATCCATCGCCGTGACAACGTGCTGGTGTTTTGCGTTGGCATCCGCACTAATGGTCAGAGGCAAGTCGCTTCGACCAGCAGCAATTTTCTGCAGGGCATTACGAATAGTCTCTGGTCTGCTGTTGATCAGCTCCCGACCGTTAACCAGATAGGTCCCGGTCTGCGTGATCATTATGTCGATCTGCTCCGCTGGCTCATCGACAATTGTCGAGCTCTCAGCTTCAGGAAGGCTGATGTTGATCTGCGATTGCTTTACAAAACTCGTCGAAACCATAAAAAAGATCAACAGCAACAAGACGACATCAATAAGGGATGTCATGTTGACCTCGGGTTCTGTGCGGGCGCGCAGACTAAGCTTCATTGACTAGCCCTTTTCGCCGCGGCGATGCAGCGCCTCGACCAGCTTGATCGCCTCTTTCTCCATATCAACAACCAGCGTATCTACCCGCGTACGGTAATAGCGATAGCCGATCAATGCAGGAATTGCGACGGTGAGTCCGGCCGCGGTTGTAATCAAAGCCTCTGCAATACCACCAGCCAATACTGTCGGATCGCCGACGCCGTGAGTCGTAATCGCAGAGAAAACTTTCACCATACCGATGACGGTGCCCAGCAAGCCCAGTAATGGCGTGATTGCAGCTACCGTGCCAAGGGATTCCAGGTAGCGCTCGAGCTCGTGCACGACGTGTCGCCCCGTATCCTCGATCGCATCCTTTAGAACGATGCGCTCGCGATCACGGTTCATCAGCCCTGCAGCCAGAATCTGACCCAGTGCAGAACCCTGGTGCAATGTCTGGATTTGTTTTTGGTCGAGCTGATCTTTCTTGACCCAACCCCAAACCTTGCTCGTCAGGTCTTCCGGAATGACCCGCTTTTGCTGCAAGGTCCAAAACCTTTCAAGAATGATGCCCATGGCGATGATCGCACACAGGATTATCGGCAACATGAGCCAACCGCCGGACTTAACTATCTCAACCATGGGAACCTGAACGACGTTAAAAAATGAAATATACAGTGACAGCAAGAAAAATTCTTGCTGAAAGCCACGCTTTTGCACTCACAAGCTAAGGCGCCGCGTCATGCCAGAAGCGGCCTTGCAGGTGCCGTTGCTGCCGCAACTCGCTGATACCGCTGCGCGCGCACACTTTTAGGCTGATAGCGCCGTGCTCCGCGGTATTCAATAGCACCGCGCCTGCGCCTTCCCAGCGCTTCAAGACACGCGCCTTAGGAAAGCCCCACCTATTGTCAAATCCCGCCGACACGAGCGCCAGATCCGGCCTGATGCGGTTTACAAAGGGTGGGCTGGATGATGTCAGGCTGCCATGGTGTGGGACGACAACGATATCTGCCGATACTCCGCTGTTGTGTGCCAAAAAATCACGCTCTGCGGCAATCTCGATGTCCCCGGTCAGCAATACACTATGCTCGCCGGCCGCCACAGACAGCACACAGGACGCATCGTTGCCGGTAGCACGGCTGCCAGGCTGCGGGTGCAGAAACTGGTAGTCGATGCCATCCTCTTGCCACGTCTCGCCAGCTATGCACGCCCGGACATCGCCGCCGAGACCGGCGATAGCCTCCCCTGTGTATGTTTTAGAAACTGTCGTATTGGCGAGAATTGTCTTACTGCCGCCGGCATGATCGTTATCGCCATGTGAAATAACCAGCCGATCGATAACTTCGATTCCCTTGAAGCGCAGAAAAGGCAGGATGACCTGCTCGGCGACGCTGCCGCCGTCACGAAAAGAGGCGCCGGTGTCGTAGAGAAGCGTCCGCCGATTACTGTGGACAACAACCGCCAGCCCCTGGCCAACATCAAGGACATGCAAATCAAAGCAGCTCGGTCTTGGTGCTAACGGCTTATAGAGAATGATCGCAACGGCACTCAATATCGCAATCCAGCGCAGCGGCCAGCCACGCGGCAGAATTACCCATAGCGCCGTCGACAGCGCTAACAGCGGATGCAGGTTGCTTGCCGCAACCGCCGTATCCGCGAGCGCTAAGGAAGAGAAAACCGCGATGATCTGCTCGATCAATACAATACTCTCGGCTGCTACGCGTATTGCGATCGAAGCCAGAGACTCGAAACTGTTGTGCAACACCAGGCTTGCCAGGGTCAATGGAACCGTGACCACGCTGAAAACTGGCACGGCAATGAAATTGACGACAGGTGCGAGCACCGCAATGCGCTGAAAAAACAACACCGTTAGCGGGGTTAAAGCCAACAGCAGCGCCGCCTGCATGGCCGTCAATTGCCGAATCGCGGTAATAGCTGATGACAGTCGACGATTGTCCGAAAGTGGTCGCCAATACACGTTTGATATGCGTATCAAAACGGCAACCGCAACAAATGACAAAGCGAATCCGGGCTTCATCAGGGATACCGGGTCGAGCAAGAACACCAGTAATGCCGCCAGCGCTACAACGCGCAAAGGCTCAGCGCGCCGCCTGGCCACAAACGTCACTGCTAAAACTGTCAGCATCATGACAGCGCGTTGCGACGGCACCGCGAATCCAGCAATTAAGGCATAGGCACTCGCGACCAGCGCAGCGCCAAGCATGCCGCGGTCGAGATGACTACCGCGCAATCGCAGCGCAGCAGAAAGAACCACAATGATCGCGAATGCGGTCGTCGCCGCAAGTCCGATATGCAGGCCCGAAATCGCCATGAGGTGGCTGGTGCCGGTTTTCGCGTAGCGATCCCATTGCAAACGCGATAACAAGTGTCGACTGCCAACACCAATCGCAACCAATATGCCCGCAGAATCGCCACCATTCGCTGCTGCGAAATTAACAAAAGCCTGCCGCTGCCTAGCAACAGGACCCGCTTGCGACGCTTCGAGTAAGCGATTGCGCTTCCCCGGCACAACATAGCCCCCTGCGTGTAAATGTTCGCGAAACATCCAGTTTTCAAGATTGAATGCGCCGGGATTACTTAAACCACGCGGACGCCGCAAACGTAGTTCCAACTGCCAGACCTCACCAAGCGCAGGCACCTGCGCAGCATCGAACCAGGAGACGCGAAAACGTTCAGGCAAACGAGCATCGTCGAGCGGTTGTAGCAGCAAACTTAGCGATGCGCCGCTCTGCTTCGGGAAATCGATGACTCGAACCCGGGCCAGCATGCTGTCACCGCTATACATTGGCTCAAGACGAGCTTCGATGATCTGGTTTCCAGCCTGGACAAAGAAGGTGAAACCAAAAAGCAGCAGGCCAATAGGCCGTGAGCGTCGCAGCAAAATCAAGATAGCCGATGCAACAAAAAGCGTAAGACAATGGTCCGAGTTTATGAGAACCCTGTTATGCTGCGCGGCGATGCCGCCCGCGAGCACCAGCAGGCAGGCTCGAATTACAGTTATCGCAGTGATCGTCGTCGCAATCTTCGTTATCGAAAATATGGGCACGATTCATCAGAACCGGACCATCAAGCAATGCCAAGGCGCTTTTTCAGGAAGTTTGCGTTTAAACGCCATCACGTCAGTGAACAATGGTTCATGACACCGTTTCGGCATCTGCTGCACGATCAACGCCTATGGGGAATTCGGCGCCGCACAGTCGTTCCGGCATTTTCCCTCGGTTTGTTTATCGCTTTTTTGCCGACGCCCGGTCATACGCTGATAGGCATACTTAGCGCGCTCGCGTTGCGCGTCAACATACCGGTGGCCGCAGTATCTACATGGGTAAGCAACCCGCTGACGATGGGACTTATGTATTACCCCTGCTATCGACTTGGACGCCGCCTGCTTGGCACGCCCGAAAAGCCGTTTAATTTTGAAATGTCCTGGGATTGGGTAACACACACCTTCGTCACAATATGGCAGCCGATGTTGCTCGGATGTTTCATCGTCGGATTGATCGCAGCCGTGCTTGGCTACGTAATACTGGATTTACTGTGGCGCTGGTCAATTGCGGACTACAAAACACGCAAGCGAAAAAGTCGTCGCGACAAGTCCTCCTAGCTAGCGGGCTTTAGCGTACCGTCTTCCAGCACTAGTACACGATCCATGCGCGCGGCTATGGAATGATCATGAGTGACAACAATCAAGCTGGTTTGCAGCTCCTGATTTAGCTCCAACATCAAATTCAAAACGTGGCCGCCATTCCCTGAATCAAGATTTCCGGTCGGCTCATCAGCCAGCACCAGTGGCGGACGTGTAATCAGCGCCCTGGCCACTGCCGCACGCTGTCGCTCACCACCGGATAACTCACCAGGCTTATGCGTGAGACGCTCGCCAAGCCCTACTCGGCCGAGCAAATCACGCGCCTTGGCAATGGCGTCGGCGCGTGACTCACGGCGAATCATGAGCGGCAACGCAACATTTTCTTCGGCGCTGAATTCCGCCAACAAATGGTGAAACTGATAGACGAAGCCGATATTGCGATTACGAAGATCGCCCTTGGCGGCCTCATTGGTGTCGTGCATCGGCTCACCATTAATGAAAACTTCGCCTTCATCAGGCTCATCAAGCCCACCCATGATCTGTAACAGGGTCGTCTTTCCGGAACCCGACGCACCGATAATCGCAACCCGCTCCGCCGCCTGCACGACAAGATCAACACCATGCAGTACTTCAAGCGTTGAGGCTCCCTCGTTAAAGCGTCGTACAACGCCACGGCAATCAAGAACAGCATTAGTCATATCGCAAGGCCT
This sequence comes from uncultured Woeseiaceae bacterium, assembly GCA_905480215.1. Lineage (GTDB taxonomy): Bacteria > Pseudomonadota > Gammaproteobacteria > Steroidobacterales > Woeseiaceae > UBA1847. Next base: position 18,956 of record CAJQPL010000025.1, read on the forward strand.
CTGCCGGAGCAGTCTTCGCCGCAACCATGGCGGGATAAATAGTCGATAAGAGCGCCAGCATCAACGCAATCAGCGCGATGAAGCCAACATCACCGTATTGTAATTCAGATGGCAAATCACTTATGAAATAAACGTCTGCCGCAAGAAATTTTATGCCAAAGGTCGACTCGAAAAATCCGATGATCGCTTCAAGATTCAGTGCCAATAGCACACCCGCGCTAACGCCCAGCAAGGTGCCAACGACACCTACGATAGTGCCCTGCACCATAAAAATCTTCAGGATGCTCGATGGGCGCGCGCCAATTGTTCGCAGAATAGCAATGTCCGTTTGCTTGTCTTTTACGACCATGACCAAGGTCGACACGATATTGAATGCCGCTACCGCAATCACCATCAGCAGGATGACGAACAAGATGGACTTGGTAATTTGAATCGAGCGAAAAAAGTTGACGTGCAGCCGCGTCCAATCATTGACCAGCACCATCTCGCCATTCTCCAATGCCACCTCACGCACAATTGCAGCCGCTTCATATATTTCCGTCACTGCCAGGCGCAAGCCGGTTACCGCATCGCCCATACGGTACAGCTTCTGCGCATCGCGCAGGCTGATGAAGGCCAGACGTCGATCAAATTCGTACATGCCGACACGATAAATTCCACTTACGGTGAAGCGCTTTGTTCTCGGCATAACGCCAGCCGGCGTCACTCGACCCTCCGCAAGCGTTACCGTGACTTTTTCGCCAACACTAACTTGCAGGGCGTCTGCCAATTCGATGCCCAGCACGATATTGAATTTTCCGTCACCAAGATCTTCAAGCTCCCCCTGCTGCATCACACTGCCGATTCCTGAGACCTCATTCTCGAGCTGCGGATCAATGCCGCGCAATTCGACACCGCTGATCTGATCCGTAAAAACCAGCAGCGCTTTGCCTTCTAAATACGGCGCGACTGCATTGACGCGTGGATTTTTCATAGCGATTTCGGTCAGTGGCGCGGTGTTCGTCAGCCCGTTATCCATTCCTTCTATGCTCGCGTGCGACGTCATAGCGAGCAAGCGATCCTTCAGTTCGCGCTCAAAACCATTCACAACCGACATTACGACGATCAAAACCGCAACTGCGATGGCTATTCCCAGCATTGAAATTGCGGAAATCAGCGAGACAAAACTATTACTAGTGCGGGAACGCACATAGCGATTGCCTATCCAGTATTCGAACTGCCTGCTCATCGATAGTTACTCATATCGCAACGCAGCGGCCGGATTCACCAAAGCGGCTCGCCGGGCGGGATACAGCGTGGCCAGTGATGTGAGGACAAATGCAGAAATCGAAATCGTCAAAACGTCCTGCAGTTCCAGTTCCGATGGAATTGCGGTCACGTAATAGACGTCTCCTGGCATGATCTGAAAACCAAGCAGGTTCTCAAGAAACGGGACGACCGTTGGAACGTTTATTGCCAGCACGACGCCCAGCAACACGCCGATCGCAACACCGGCCCAACCGATAATCGCTCCCTGCACGAAGAATACTTTGACAACACCTTGTGGGCCCATGCCGAGAGTCCGCAGAACCGCGATATCCGTGGTCTTGTCAGTGACGACCATAACCAGGCTCGCCACGATATTAAACGCAGCGACACCTATGATCAGCGATAAGATCAAGGACATCATCGTCTTCTCAAGTCGGATGGCACGGAAGTAACTGCCATTCTCTATAGTCCAGTCACTGCTCTGATAATTATCCCCAAGGTCTGCTTCGATGGCACTCGCGATTGCGGGCGCGTCCACTACATCATCGGCGCGAAAGCGCACCGCACCGACAGCACCCTCGTGGCCGAGGATTTGTGCAACATCCTCGGCGTGCGCTAATGCCAACACGCCATCGTGATCCTGAAGTCCGGCCTCGAAGATACCGCGCGTGGTAAAGCGCTCCAAAACCGCCTCGACGGTGCCATCCCCAACGGGCCTGGGCACCAATAGCACAACACTGTCACCAATTCGTGCACCGATATCGTAGGCCAGCAGGCGACCCAAAATTATGCCGCGCTCGCCAGCCTGCAGGACATCAAAACCGCCCTCGAGAAAACCGATCTGATCCCCGGAAAGCTGTTTTTCATAGCGCGGCACGACACCGTGAACGACCACGCCCAGTAAATCGCTGCCTGACTGAATCATGCCTTCCATCTGAATGAACGGAGCCGCTGTCCTGACGCCGGGCTCTGCTCGCACGCGTTCCAGCAGCGCTGGCCAGTCTTCGACCAGGCCGTCGCTTGTCGTAACAGAGCCGTGTGCCGACATGCTCAACAGGCGACTGCGCAGTTCGCCCTCGAAGCCATTCATGACAGACATGATCACGATCAACGCAGCCACCCCAATCGAGACTCCGAGTAAGGAAATAAGCGTGATAAAGGACACGAATCGGGTGCGCCGTTTTGCTCGCAAATAGCGCAGTCCGACGAAGAGTTCGACAGGGTTTAGCATCGGCTCGCATTAAACCACATTCAACGACTTGTGACGCAGTTCGCATGGGGATGTCGGTACAGCGGTGATATAGTTAAACGACCACACATGGGAGTAGTACCAATGATAAAGCTGCGAATCGTATCTGCAATCGCATTGCTGTTCGCCTTTGGCGCCTTGGCAAATGCTGAGACTGTCAATATGGGCGGCATATCAGCAGGAACGGATGACGGACGTCCGTCTCGTGGAATGACGCAATCTAGCGTCCAATCCAAGTACGGCAGCCCGGCATCGGTCGGCACGCCAGTGGGCGAACCACCGATCACGCGATGGGAATATTCAGATTTTGTCGTATATTTCGAGCACGACAAAGTTATCCACGCGGTTCTGAAGCGCTAGTACAGACTCAGCAAGTACAGAGCAAGAATTAAGCCCGGGCCGGAAACTGTCCGGGCTTTTTTGTGTCTGTGTAATAATCGCGGGCCGTCGACTGAAACCCGGCACGCTTGAGCAAACTTACACCGTGACACGATCTCTACTACTAGCCACCAAACCCGCGCTACCGGCGACTGGACAAGATGCCGCCTGGGGCAGGCTGATCGGCGCGAGCAGCGCACTGGCAGCGGCTGAACTTGCGCGGCATCTGGAAGCGGACAAATCACGCCCATTGCTGCTGCTCGCAGAAGATTCTCGACACGCCGATCAACTCGAAGCCGAAATTCGCTTCTTCGCCGGCGAGGGTTTTCCGCTCGAACATTTCGTCGAGTGGGAGACGTTGCCGTGGGACAGTTTTTCACCGCACCAGGACATCATCTCCGAACGCCTGCGAGTACTCGCGGCGCTGCCGACCATGTCGAGCGGGATAATCATCGCGACCAGCGGCGTTCTGCATCAACGACTGCCGCCGCTCGATTACGTAGCGGCGCGCTCGCTGTCACTTAGTCGCGGTCAACAAATACCGCGCGACGACTTTACGCGATCGCTCGTCGACGTTGGCTACCTGCGCGTTCCACAGGTGTCCGAGCATGGCGAATTTGCCGTCCGTGGGTCGCTTATAGACGTCTATCCTATGGGCACTGATGCGCCCGTGCGCATCGACTTTTTCGATGACGAAATAGAATCGCTGCGCTTGTTTTCGCCCGAGAGTCAATTGTCCGGCGAGAAGCTTGCAGCTGTTCACGTTTTGCCGGCACGGGAGATTCCACTCGACGCCGACGCAATCTCCGCATTCCGCAGCAGCTATCGCGAACGCTTCTCGGGCCAACCCGGAAAATCGCGCGTTTACCGCGATGTATCGGACGGCATTGCGCACGGCGGTATTGAATACTACTTGCCGCTATTCTTTGAGCAGACGGCATCATTTACCGATTACCTGCCTGCCAACTGTGTGATCTTGCGGCCCGACTCACTTGACTCTCTGCAGGAACAATTTGTCGACGAGACTCGCGAGCGATTCGCTATGTGCAGTCTTGACCCTGAGCGTCCGATCCTGACGGCCGATGAGACGTTTTTTTCGCCGCAGCAAATTGGCAAGCAGCTGGCGCGATTTACGTCAATTCGATACTCGCCGCAAACCTTGGCCGGTAATGCTATTAATTTTGAAACTCGATTGCCGCCCGCGATGAAAATAGAGGCACGTTTCGAAGACGCAGCTGCATCGCTGATGAAATTTTTAGAAACATTTGACGGTCGCGTCTTATTCAGCGCCGACTCGCCAGGGCGACGCGAACAATTAGGCGACCTGCTAAAGGGCCGCGGTCTCGACCTCGCGCGTGTCGATGACTGGCAGGATTTCCTGCAAGACCAACATAGGCTTGGGATCGCCGTAGCACCCGTCGACGACGGCGTGCTGTTACCGGATGCAAAGATCGCTATCGTTAGTGAACAGCAGCTATTTGGTGGCCGCAGCAAAGCGCATGCTCGCAAACGAAGAAATGATCGTGACCCGGAAACGATCATCAGGCAACTCAACGATCTTGTAGCCGGGTCGCCTGTCGTGCACGCAGAGTATGGCGTCGGTCGCTACCTGGGCCTGATCACTCTTGAAACCGGCGGGATCAAGGCGGAGTTCCTGCATCTTCTCTATGCAGACGGCGACAAGCTCTACGTACCGGTGCATGCACTCGAACTCATCTCACGCTATACCGGCGCATCGGCGGATAGCGCACCACTGCATCGTCTCGGCAGCGACCAATGGGAGAAGGCGCGCAAACGGGCTATCAAGAAAATTCGCGATGTTGCCGCAGAGCTACTCGATATCTACGCACGTCGGGCCGCGCGGCCTGGGCATCGTTTTCATTGGTCCGAAAATGACTACCGCTCGTTTGAGTCAGGTTTTCCGTTCGAGCTGACTGTCGACCAGGCCAACACGATTAATGATGTCCTTAAGGACCTTGCCTCCGACCAGCCAATGGATCGCGTTGTCTGCGGCGACGTTGGTTTTGGCAAGACTGAAGTCGCGTTGCGCGCAACTTTCGCCGCGGTTCACGGTGGCAAACAGGTGGCCATCCTGGTGCCGACAACTTTGCTGGCTCAACAACATGGACAGACTTTTCGGGATCGTTTTGCGGACTGGCCAGTGCGCGTTGAAGTCTTGTCGCGATTTCAAACGCCCAATGAAGTGAAAGACATACTCAAGGGCGTGCAGTCCGGTAATGTTGACGTCGTCATCGGCACACATCGTTTGCTGGGCCACACCCGAGAATTTCACGATGTCGGCCTCGTTATAATCGACGAGGAACACCGTTTTGGCGTGCGCCACAAGGAGGCTATCAAGTCTTTGCGTAGCGAAATCGATGTTCTGACAATGACGGCCACTCCCATTCCACGAACACTAAATATGGCCTTGGGCGGCATTCGCGAGATGTCCCTCATCACTACACCACCCGCGGAGCGTCTGGCCGTCAAGACCTTTGTTTCGGAATGGAATGATGTCGTTATTCGCGAGGCCTGTTTGCGTGAGATCAAACGTGGTGGTCAGGTGTACTTCATTCACAATCGCGTTAATGACATCGAACGTATTGAACAACAACTACAAAAGCTGGTGCCTGAAGCGAACATCCGCATCGGACATGGACAGATGCGTGAGCGCGATCTGGAACAGGTGATGCTGGACTTTTATCACCGTCGCTTTAACGTCTTGTTGTGTACAACAATTGTCGAAAGCGGCATTGATGTGCCAACTGCGAACACCATCATCATCAATCGTGCCGATCGATTTGGACTGGCACAACTACATCAATTGCGCGGTCGAGTTGGGCGCTCGCATCATCGAGCATTCGCTTATCTTCTCGCGCCCCCCAAAGCGACCATGACAGCCGATGCGGTCAAACGTCTCGAAGCGATCGATTCACTGGAAGATCTCGGCTCCGGATTCACGCTTGCGACACACGATCTCGAAATTCGTGGCGCCGGGGAGCTGCTCGGCGACACACAAAGCGGACAAATCCAGGAAATTGGATTTTCTTTATACACTGAGCTGCTTGGCCGCGCGGTCGATTCGCTGCGAGCGGGCAAAGAACCTGACCTGGACGCTCCGCTGAATGCAGGCGTCGATATTAATTTGCATATTGCTGCTCTGCTGCCGGATGACTACGTTCCTGACGTTCACCTGCGGCTAATGCTGTACAAGCGAATCTCGGCGGCGAAGGATGCGGAGGAACTACGCGAATTACAGGTTGAACTGATTGATCGATTTGGCTTATTACCGGACGCCACGCGCAATCTGCTTCGCATCGCTGCAATCAAGCAGACCGCCGCAGCGCTGGGCATTGAAAAAATCGATGCCGCGGATCGTGGTGGATATTTGCTTTTTGCCGCTGAAAGCCATATTGACCCTGTCGCACTCATCCAATTAGTGCAAAATGAGAGTCGTCGTTATCGCCTGCAAGGGTCGCACCGCTTGCAGATCACGGACGAGCTCGATGATCTGGAGAATCGATTCAGCACCATCGAAGAATTGATGCAGACGCTCGCGATAGAGAATAACTAACAGGATGAATCACTGCATGATTAGACGAATACTCCTACTCTTGCCGTTTTTGGCCAGCAGCGTCGCTGCACAGGACAGCCTGGACGCCGAGCCAGTCGAAGTTCGGCGCTACACCGTCGAGGTGATTATTTTCGCCTACTCCCAAGACGTGTCGGCTGGCAGCGAGATTTTTGTTGCAGACCCGCCGCCGTTTGAAGAGCTCCTCGCAGAAGATGCATTTGACACGGACAAGCCGCCGGAAGTGTTGGAGTCGCAACCGTCTGTAGAATTGCCTGAGCCCGAGGATGACAGCGTTACGCCGTACGACATTGTCATGCTGGATGAAGATAATTTCAGTCTGGATGAAGTCTACGAACATTTGCGCCGGCTGGGAGCGTACGAGCCTCTGTTGCATTTCGGTTGGACTCAGGGAACATCTCCTGAGCAGAAAGACGAACCGCGACCACTGAGCTCATTCGTAACGCCGCCAGAGGGGCTCGCCGGCGATTTGAATTTATATCTCAGTCGCTATTTGCACCTGGCCGTTAATTTGCAATTGGACGCAGCGACCAATACGCAACCCGCGGAGCTGCGCTCAGACGACCTCGATCAACCTGAGCAGCTGCCGGTACGTTACCGCATTGAAGAAGACCGAATATTTCGCAACGGCGAGCTACGCTATTTCGATCACCCCAGGTTTGGCGTACTGGCGAAAATTAGCCGCGTAGAAAACGATGGCGAGGACGACCAGGGGATTGGTGAGGAACTGCTCGGTGACTAAGCGCTAGTCGACGGTCGTAGACAACAAATCGTCCAGAAACTCGCTCGCGGCGCGCTTTTCCGAACTAAGATCGGCAATAGCGACACTGTAAGAAACGGTGACAAATTTTGACGAGCGCGAACGCGGATGATGCAGGCCAAGCTCACGGACAGCCGTCGAGATATTACCGGCAAATTCACGCACCCCATCCTCTTCAGAAGCATGCGATAAAGCCACAAATCGTTGTCCGTCGGGTCGCGCTACCACATCACTGGCACGACGTAGACAGCGGCGAATTGCCTGGCCAACGCGGCGCAGGCACGAATCCGCAGCATGCTGGCCAAAAACCTCTACATAGGATGAAAAATCATCGAGCGTGAACGTTACCAGCGATAGCTTTCCCTCCTCTCGCGCCGCCACTGCCCAGTCATGGGCGAACACCTCACCAAACGCACGGCCATTGAGCAATCCCGTTACCGGGTCATCACGCGATAAGTCACGAATCCGACGTTTTGCTTTGAGCAATTCGTGGTGCATTTCGGCACCTTCCGCAGTGCCCGCGCCGCTTCCGGAACGCCAGAAAGCAGCGTAAAACTTTACTGTATTCTCACCTTCAATCTGGAGTGGCCTGAGCGCCAACAGATACTCACGACTATTGGATTCGATCGGCAAGCTGGTCTCGTCCTGTGAGCGTACGGTCTCACTCACCTCCAGTGCCAGTTCACGACCAACCAGGACTTCGATGACGTCGGCAAACGGTTGTTTGAGAACATCATCGCTGGTGATTGTTGCGAAAGCCGGGTTAGCCATTACGACCGGCCAATTTGGCTGATCAATGCGCACGACCAACAGCGGCTCGGTAGTGGCCGCGATGACTTGTTCGAGAATTTTTCGGCTGACAGTTTTCACTGTTAATCGTTGCTCTTGTCTCTGAAAAACTGCGCTAACAGCGACTTTGCCTGCGTTCGTGCCGACAATGAATTGGCCTCGATGTCCGCATGAATTGGCCCCTCTCCGCGCCCGGCTGCGTGGTTCACCACCAATGCGAGGCAAACATATTCCAAGCCGAGTTCACGCGCAATCGACGCCTCCGGCATCGCCGTCATACCCACATAATCAGCGCCATCGCGCTCTACCCGGGCAACCTCCGCAATCGTTTCCAGTCGCGGTCCTTGCATCGTCGCATACACGCCGCCGTCATAGCAGTCGATATCACCACGAGATGCCGCCTGCAATAATTCGGCGCGCAAAAGCGTCGAAAACGGCTGGTCAAATTCAATATGATCAAACTTGTCATCCAAACCATCGTAGATCGAGTGCGCGCGGCCCCAGGTGTAGTCGAGAATCTGATCCGGCAGCGCAATTTCTCCACAAGCAAGAAAATCGGAAACGATGCCAACCGTATTCAGCGCGATGATATGTGTTGCGCCTGCGTCTTTGAATGCTGCCATGTTTGCGCGATAGTTAATGGCATGCGGCGGGATAGTATGTGGCTCACCGTGGCGTGCCAAGGTCAGCAATTGCTGTCCTTCAATGTCGGCCTCGCGAACGGCGGCAGACGGGAGCCCGAAGCGGGTCTCAACCCGGCGCGCTTGGACGTCAGTAGTGAAGCTGTCGAATCCACTGCCAAGGACTAGTCCGTATTTTTCAGGCATTCAGTTCCAATCCAGGTCTTTCGGTCCATTTCTGAAACAAGCCGTTTACCGCTTGCCATTCCTCTCCTGCACGCAATGTCTCGCGTAATATCTGGCCCGTGCCGTGCAATCTGGCCAGGCGTACCAACGACAGCGGATTTGAATAATCGCCCAACGCGGCAACCGTCCGTTCAGCCCTGCTGCGATCGTTGCAGACAAGAATCATATCGCAACCTGCCTGTAATGCGAGCCTTGCACGCTCCGCCATGCTGCCGTAATCACGGGTAGCCTTCATGCTCAGATCATCACAAAATATCGCACCGCCAAAACCGAGCCGCGAACGCAATTCGCGTTGCATCCAATACTCTGAAAAGCCCGCCGGCATAGCGTCGATCTCCTGATAAACAATGTGCGCCATCATGACACCGGCGACGACACCGGTATTGATGAGACGCTCATAAGGTCGCATGTCGTCGAGAATAAGACCGTAATCACGCCGATCCACTGGCAAACGCAGGTGTGAGTCAGCGACTACAGCGCCATGCCCCGGAAAATGTTTGGCGACAGCCGCCATCCCGGCACTGCGCAGCCCGCGCGCGAACGCGCCCGCAAGCTCCGCCACCGCTTCTGGTTTTTTGTGAAACGAACGGTCGCCAATAATTTCACTGATGCCCCAATCCAAATCAACACAGGGTCCAAAACTGAGATCGATACCGGCAGCGCGAAGCTCCGCAGCAATGATCCAACCTGCCTGTTTTGCAATCCTCAATCCGGATTCAGCATCAAGCTCATACTCCAGACCAATTCGCCGCATCGCAGGCATTGGCGTAAATCCTTCACGAAAGCGTTGTACCCGGCCGCCCTCGTGATCCACTGCTATTAGCAGTGGCGGACTTCTTAGGGCGCGAATCTCAGACACCAGGTCGGTCACCTGATCGACAGATTCGAAATTTCGGGTAAATAGAATGACTCCACCCACGGCTGGCTCCCGCAACAGGTCGCGGTCAGCGGGACTCAATGCGAGTCCTTCAATATCCAGCATCACGGGTCCTAGTGACATCCGTTGCGCCTCAGGCATGTTGCTTAATTTTGTGAGAACACCGCGATTGATTCTACATGGGCAGTGTGCGGGAACATATCAATAATTCCCGCAGCTTCAAGGCGATAGCCATGTTCATGCACCAGCACACCGGCGTCGCGCGCCAATGTACCCGGATGACAGGACACATATACGATGCGCTCGGGATTGAGTAACGCTATGCGTTCGACGATCTCTGCCGCCCCGCTGCGCGCCGGATCCACTAGAAGTCGGTCGCAACCCGCTTTAAGCCAGGATTCCGTACCATCTATTTTACTTAAGTCAGCGACACGAAATTCGACGTTTTCGAGGCCATTATTGCGAGCATTTTCAGCCGCACGCGCAACCAGATTCTTGTCCCCTTCGATGCCAAGCACACTGCCAGCATGTCTCGCCAACGGCAAAGAGAAATTTCCGATCCCGCAGTACAGGTCCAGAACCCGGTCATCCGCTTTTGGCTGCAATTGTTCGATGGCAAACTTCACCATACGTCGGTTAATATCGCCATTAACCTGCACAAAATCGATTGGCTCGAAGTCCACCCGAATATCGAATTCAGGCAGCGTGTAGTAAAGCGGCTCGTCGATCGCGGGCGGCTGAATGAGCTGCACTGAATCCAGGCCACCTGGCTGCAAATAAATCCGCAATTCATGGCGGACGCCAAACGCGATAAGTTCATTCATGTCTGCTTCGCCAGGTGCATCCAGAACCCGAAAAACCAAGGCGGTTGAGTTCTCCGCAACGGCGACTTCAATCTGCGGCAAGCGCGCTCGAATCGTGAGCTTGGCAACGAGCTCGCTAAGTTCGCCTATCAATCCACCTATAGATCCAGCAAGTACTTCGCAGCGTTGCATATCGGTAATGAACGGCGCATGGCGTTCGCGAAAACCGACCAGTACACGACCCTTTGCCGTCACATCTTTCACCGCCAAACGAGCGCGACGCCGATAGCCCCAGGTAGGCCCTATCAGCGGCTCTAGCCAGACGTCGGGTTCAAGCTTTCCTATGCGCTCGAGATTGTCTTTTAGCGTTTGAAACTTGATACGTCGTTGATAGTCATCGCTAACGTGTTGCAAAGAACATCCGCCACAACGGCCGAATGCTTCACACTTTGCATCGATTCTATCCGCAGATGCCTCGATAACTTCGAGCAACTCTGCCTCGTCAAAATTACGCCGCGACTTGCGGCGAATGAACTCCACCGTCTCGCCGGGCAGCGCTCCTGCAACGAATACTTTCTTGCCGCTAACGGCAGCGATACCCCGACCGTCATGCGTTGCCGAATCAATGCTTGCCGTTTCCGGCTCTCTGCGTTTTCTTGCCATGGGTGTCGCCTATGCGGGCCAGGCCGCAAGAAATTCGTTCAAGTGGGGCTGATCCATTGTGGCAAGCGTTTCGCGAACCAACGCGAATTCACGCTCCAGATCCTTGGCGTCGAGATTGCCGCGCATGAATTCGAAACGCAGGAAAACCAACCAGGTATTCAAGACATCCGTCTCGCAATAATCACGTATCTCACGGATGCCACCGGCGCGGAAGGTCTCCCAGACTTTGTCACCACTCATCCCTAACTTGCCGGGAAAACCCAGTAACACCGCCATTTGATCAAGACTCGCGCGGCCACGCGGCTGAAACCCAGCCAATACGTCCATTAGATCAACATGTCGCCAGTGAAAGCGGCTCATGTAGTTATTCCACTTAAAATCGCGGTCGTTCTCGCCCATTTCCCAATATCGCGGCGCCTGCACACCATGTTTGAGCGCGCGGTAATGTAGAACAGGAAGGTCAAAACCGCTGCCGTTCCAGGAAACAAGATCCGGTGTGTAGCGTTCAATGCCATCAAAAAAGCGTTGCACGATCTCCGCCTCATTCGATTCCTCGTCGCCAAGCGTCCAGACCTTGAAGGTATCGGCTGTGCGAAAGGTTACCGAGATCGCGACGATTCTCTGCAAATGCAGTGGCAGAAAATCTGAACCGGTTTGTTGCTGACGCTTGAACATCATCGCAGTCGCGACATCATCATCCGCGAGGCCATCGAGGTCGAAGTAGTCGCGCCCAAAGTCGACGTCAGGGACGGTTTCAATATCAAAGGAAAAACTATGCATGCTATTAGTCCATACTGCCTAAGTAGAATCGGCTGTTTCGACAACCGCAAAAGCCACGATCAGACCTGCGTCATCGGTCAGACTTACATGTCCTTTGCCAACGCCGAGTTCGTCACACACTTTTTGCCCGCGCGGCGACCAGATGATAAGCGGCCTGCCCCACTCGTTATTTGTAATACCAACATCTCGCAACCAAACGCCATGCGCAAACCCGGTACCCATTGCTTTGACTGCAGCTTCTTTGCCCGCGAAGCGCATCGCCAGAAAGCGTACCGGACTTTTCGTCTTGCGAAACAGTAGCATTTCCTCATCCATGAGAATTCGCTTTGCAAAGTGCTCACCAAATCGTTCCCAAGTTGCCTGAATGCGAGACATTTCGACAATGTCTGTACCTACCCCAAAAATCATTGACTAAATTATCCTCGCCTTGCTTCGCTCATGGCGCGCTTCATCGCGCCAACGGCGGAAGCCAGACCGTCAAACACCGCTGTCGAAACAATCGAATGTCCGATATTGAGTTCAACTATCTCGCTAATCCTGGCAATCGCGGCCACATTCTCAATATGCAGCCCATGACCCGCATTGATAACCAGGCCAAGACCGCGACCGTAGTGTGCCGCATCAACGATACGTTGCAATTCTATTTGTTGCTGTTCACCCACGGCATCCGCATAGCCGCCAGTATGCAATTCTACGACCGGCGCGCCTGCGGCTAGCGCAGCGTCGAGCTGCGAGCGATCGGGATCTATGAACAAGGATGCGCGTATGCCGTCTGCCGACAGGCGACTGCAGGCCGCCGTCACTTTGGCCATCTGACCTGCAACATCAAGTCCACCCTCAGTTGTTAACTCCGCGCGCTTTTCCGGGACCAGACAAACATCGCTCGGTTTAATTTGTGCAGCGATATCGAGCATTTCGTCTGTCACGGCTATTTCCAGGTTCATATGCGTCTGCATAACCTTGTTAATCGCTGCCAGATCGGCATCCTGAATATGCCGCCGGTCTTCACGCAGGTGCACCGTAATACTGTCCGCACCGGCTTGCTCCGCGATCACTACCGCATCAGCCGGCGCCGGATAGACCGTACCGCGAGCCTCACGTAACGTCGCTACGTGATCAATATTCACACCCAATTTAAGATCTTTGCCGTTACTCACTGTTTGCATTCCCGATTTTCACAGGTGCGATTCTACCCCGATGTAGTTCTAGCAGCACCTTACGGCTCTTAAGTTCTTTGCCACCGAGATGAAAACCGATGATGTCGCGCATCAAGCGATTCGCCGCCCGCAAGACATCCGCATCATCGAAGCGCTGTTCCGCCACACCACTAAGCAAAGCACCGCTAAACACCAGGGGTCCCTCACTGCGCTGCACAGCAACGGGGCCCTGCTCCATCCGGTATTCGTAGTGTTGCTCTGCAAGCAGCGGTTCTGTACTGCCAAACTCATGCTTCAGGTTGACCGCATAACCAAGCAAACTTAGAAACTCGATCTCAAATGAGCGCAAACTCGCAGCAACGTCGTTGCTGCCGACCAATGACCGCAAGACGGTTTCGTAGAGCGCGAAAATTTCCGGTTGCGGATCAAACTTATGCAGAAAATTAATAAGTAGCTCGTTAATGTAATACGCTGACAATATCGTGTCGCCTGTCATTCCGGCTGGCGGCCCCGCACTTTCCGCGCCGGTCAACGTCCCCAAATCTGACTTCGACACCCATGAAACGCGCAATGGCAAGAAAGGTCGCAGAACCCCAGCAAGGCGTGACTTTGAGCCGCGACTACCGCGGGCAACCACCGCTATCTTGCCGTAGTCGCGAGTCACGATGTCCAGAATCTGACTCGAATCGCGAAACGGACGATGATGCAGGACATAGCCAGGCTGCTGCTGAACGCGTCGTTGGGAACTCATTACTCGAAGTTCATCGTTGTAGCCTTAGCTAGGGTGCATCATAACCAAGGCTCAACAAATCTTTTTCATTGTCGGCCCAATTGTTTTTAACTTTTACCCACAACTCCAGGTGCACTCGCTGTCCGAGTAAATCAACGATATCGAGACGTGCTGCACGACCTACTTTTTTCAAAACACCGCCGTTCTTACCGACCGCTATGCCCTTTTGGCTGTCGCGTTCTACCCAGATAACTGCACTGATCGCGATACCACTGTCCTCGCGAACCAAGCGTTCGATCTGCACCGTCAGACCGTAGGGCATCTCCTGATGCAGCATCAACGTTAATTTCTCACGAATAATTTCTGCAACATGGAACTCTTCGCTACGGTCTGTGTGCATATCCTCTGGAAACAACGGCGGCGATTTTGGCAAGTAGCCGGGAATGGTAGTCATGAGGAGGTCTAAATTGTCGTTCTTGAGCGCCGATATTGGCATTAACTCAACGAACTCCGCACGCGCCGCCATTGTTGCCAGCGCTTCAAGCAACTTCGGTTTGGGGTGCACCTTATCGACCTTATTGAGCAACGCGATAATCGGTGCGCGACTGGAACTGAGCCGTTCGAGCACGTCATCATCTTCACTTGTCCATTGTGTAGCGTCACTGACAAACAAAATGAGATCAGCATCGGCAAGCGCATTCGCCGCAGTACGATTCATCATGCGATTCATTGCCTTACCTGACTTGCGGTGCAAACCCGGTGTATCCACGAAAATAATTTGTTCCGTGTCTGCCGTATGCACCGCGAGAATGCGATGCCGCGTGGTCTGGGGCTTAGCAGTAACAATGCTGACTTTGCGACCCATCACCGCATTGATCAATGTCGACTTGCCTACATTTGGACGCCCGATAACCGCGACCAGCCCACAGCGATAGTCCGATTCGTCATTCATTCTTTGCCGCCATCCAATAGCTTAAACATTTCACCAGCTGCGACTTGCTCTGCCTTACGCCGTGATGTTGCGTCACCGCTAGTCACGTGTTCCGCGACTTTACAAGATACCGTGAACTCCAGCTCATGATCTTCACCATTAATGGTGTCCAGCTGGTAATCCGGTAACGGCATTTTTCGTGCCTGCAGCCATTCCTGCAACCGGGTCTTCGGGTCACGTAGATCATCGGCGTCCGGCAGACGCTCAATACGCACTGCGTAAACTCGTGTAATCACTGCTTCGGCTGCGGCAAAACCCCTGTCCAGAAAAATTGCTCCGAAGATCGCCTCCAGGGCATCGGCCAGAATCGACTCGCGCCGGTGACCACCTGTTTTGAGTTCGCCACTGCCAAGCAGCAGATGCTCGCCGAGTCCCATCTCCAGTGCGAGTCGTCCGAGAGACTCATCTTTAACCAGGGACGCACGCAGCTTGCTCAGATCGCCTTCATCGGCATCCGGTCGGCGTGCATAGACGATGTTTGAAATAACGAAATCGAGAACAGCATCCCCGAGAAACTCGAGCCGTTCATTATTCTGCTTGCTTTTGCTTCTGTGGGTTAACGCTTGCTGAAAAAGCTCAGCGTCTTGAAAACGATACTTAAGCGTCTTCTCTAGCCAACTCTCGGCTTTGTCCAATGGATTCGCTCTTCATTTGTCAGGACCGCTCACCTGACGACTTATCGACGTATCACTACTCGATTGTCAAAGTCCACCACGAACGAAACGTTGGCGATAAACGGCGCCTTGTGAGAATACGTGGCGGCAACTTCATAACCACCATCAACCTTCGACACTGTAACGTCCTTGGCATTAATGATGCCAACACTTTCGATGTCAAAACGCCTTGATATATAGTTGCGAATCGATGCTCGACTGGCATTCGCCCCATCAAACTCTGTTTGTACGCCAGAAACAACACCGGCGACCTTCATGTAGTTGAGGTAAATCGGTGTCAAGCGCATGCCGCCAAATACGAACAAACCGACAAACAACACAAGAATAATCAAGCCGAGCGTGGTCATGCCGGCCTGCCGGCCTCTTGAACTAAGCCTGTTAAGGGATCTGGCGTACATATCGATGTCTCCGGGTCAGTCTTGCGACTTTACAAAATCAGGCGCCAGAGTAGCTTGGTTTTGGCTAGCAAATCAGTGACTGGTGCCACATTATTCGATTTTCCTGCCAATTCTGCCCCATTCCGGCATATTCCAGGGCACAAAATGCATCCAGACCCTGACAGCTTCGCCAACCAGGTATTCTTCCGGTATTGCGCCAAGAAATCGGCTATCACTACTGTTATCGCGATTGTCGCCCATCATGAAGTACTCGCCCTCACGGATATTGTAGACCCCATCTTTCTTGGAATAGCTGGGATTTCGGATCAGCATCTCGTGCTCCCGGCCATCCAGGTTCTCGCGGTAAACCGGTATACCGTCATGGTCTTCGCCGCTAGCCTGAAGGTCCACCCTCACGCCATTAATCGTCAAACGTTGCTGCTCAAATCGCACTTCGTCGCCAGGCAGTCCGATTACCCGTTTGATGTAATTGACGCTCGGCTCCGATGGCAGCCGAAATACAACCACATCACCTCGTTTAGGTTCTCCGGTTTCGATTATCTTGGTCTCGGTCACTGGCAGCCGTAGACCGTAGCTGTATTTTTTAACGAAAATAAAATCGCCATCCAGCAGCGTCGGCATCATCGAACCCGATGGGATTCTAAAGGGCTCGAAGACAAACGAGCGAATGACCAGCACGAACAGCAATACCGGCAGGAAGGATCGCGCGTATTCGACCAAAGTTGAAATCGCATTCGGAACGTTACGACTATCCTGCTCGCTTGTCTTCCAAACAAGTTTATCCAATGCCACGACGACCGCCGCGACCAGCGTCAAAACCACCAAAATAAGCGCGAGATTAATACTCAATGTTAGTGCTCACTTTTCGACTCTTAGTACTGCAAGAAATGCCTCTTGTGGAATCTCGACAGATCCCACTTGTTTCATTCGTTTCTTGCCCGCTTTCTGCTTTTCCAGCAATTTTCGTTTGCGCGATATATCGCCACCATAACACTTGGCTGTGACGTTCTTTCTGAGTGCTTTCACATTGCTACGCGCGATGACCTGACTACCGACCGCTGCCTGAATCGCAACGTCAAACATTTGTCGCGGAATTAGCTCGCGCATTTTCTCCACCAGATCGCGACCTCGCGTGCGTACATTTTCGTGATGCACGATGATCGATAATTCGTCGACGCGGTCCTTATTAATCAAGATATCGAGTCGCACCAGTTGCGCCACTTGAAATCGTTCAAAATTGTAGTCGAATGATGCAAAACCGCGGCTCACGGATTTCAGGCGGTCAAAGAAATCGAGTACAACTTCCGCCAACGGAATCTCATAAACCAGCGATACCTGCCCGCCCAGGTAGCGCATCTGCGTTTGCACCCCGCGCTTGTCTATACACAGCTTAATGACCGCGCCAACATATTTTTCAGGTACCAAAATGTTCGCCGAAATAATCGGTTCACGGAGTTCGGCAATGTCGTTTGGCGGCGGCAGCTTCGATGGGTTATCAACATGCAAGGTTTCACCGGCATTCGTAAGCACTTCGAAAATTACAGTCGGTGCGGTCGTAATTAGATCAATGTTGTATTCGCGCTCGATGCGCTCCTGCACGATTTCCATATGCAGCATGCCAAGAAAGCCACAACGAAAACCAAAGCCCAGCGCTGCTGATGACTCCGGTTCAAAATGCAAGGCGGCATCATTCAAGCGTAATTTTTGCAGTGCCTCGCGAAAGCCTTCGTAGTCGTCTGAGCTGATCGGAAACAAGCCCGCGAACACCCTCGGTTGCACTTGCTTGAATCCCGGCAAGGGAGTTACAGACGGATTGTGCGTCGCCGTGATCGTGTCACCAACAGGAGCGCCATATATGTCTTTTATTCCGGCGATAATATAACCAACCTCACCGGTATTAAGTTCGCCGCGATCTTCCATTTTTGGCGTAAACACGCCCACGCGATCAGCGACATGACTGCTACCGGTCGACATCACAGTTATCTTACTGCGCTTGGAAAGACTGCCATTGACCACTCGAACCAGCGATACCACACCGACATAGTTATCAAACCAGGAATCGATAATCAGCGCCTGTAGTTCGCCATCCGGATTGCCCTCAGGTGGCGGAATCATCTCAACAATCTGCTCCAGCAATTCTGGTACACCGAGACCAGTCTTGGCACTGACGTGAATCGCGTCCTGCGCATCGATGCCAATAATGTCTTCGATTTCGTTGACAACCTTTTCTGGGTCTGCCGCCGGCAAATCAATTTTATTGAGTACCGGTAAAACCTCGAGTCCCTGATCGATCGCCGTCATGCAATTCGCGACACTCTGCGCCTCGACCCCCTGCGCGGCGTCAACTACCAGCAAGGCACCCTCGCAGGCCGCCAATGAGCGGGAAACTTCGTAGGAAAAATCGACGTGCCCGGGAGTATCAATGAAGTTGAGATTGTAAACCTCGCCCGACACACTGCTGTAATTGAGCGAGACGCACTGCGCTTTGATTGTGATGCCACGTTCGCGCTCGATATCCATGGAATCGAGCACCTGTTCTTCCATTTCACGATCAGACAGGCCACCACAATAGTGGATAAAGCGGTCAGCCAGCGTCGACTTACCGTGGTCGATATGGGCGATGATCGAGAAGTTTCGAATGTGCTTCATGGTGAGGGTTTTCGGTAGCTACCGGCGTCTGGAGCGGCCTGATTTAGCGGCGAAGTATACCGATTTCGGCGGTGTTTTCAGGCATTTCGGCCAAGCATTGGACAACGGCGCCGCGATCGAGCGGATAGTCACTAATAACAGCCCCATCGAATTCAATGACGGGCACTCGAAGGTCGTATTTTTCAAGCCACTGCGGCTCTTCATCGATGTCTCTAATCTCAATTGTTGCCCGGCCTGCAATGAGCGGCAGCAACTCTTCGAGAGTCACCTCACACAGATGGCATCCCTTACGCGTGTAATAGTGAAGAACCGCCACTTATTTTGCTGCCGTCAGATTTTCGACAATCATTGGCGTAAATTCCCGCAAACATTGCGCGCTCTGCAAACGTCGGCGAGCAATCAGGAGACCCATAGCTATGCCGCTTAGCGCAAACAATGCCGAAGCCAGATCACCGAGATTCAGGTACCAGGCCAGGAGCGCGCCAAGCAGCGCGGATAGTAAGGGGTAGCCATACACAATTATCGCCGCGAGCAGCATATTTCTCGGCTCCATCGCAACGCTTACCGTGTCCCCCGACCTGACTTCAAGGCCGTGCTTGAGAGTAGTCTCGATCTGCCGGTCTTTGCCGACACTACCAAGCAGGCCAGCACCGCAGCCTTTGCCCTCGGCACAACGCGGACATGCGACATTTGCGGCAACCTCGACAATGATATTGGTGAGCGGATCATCTCCGCCCACGGACACGACTCGACCTTGAGGATTATTCATGCGCTCAGTTTACAGTACAGATCACGGGGCGTGTTCTGTACGATGATTAGCGTTGCCGCATCGTTGTTGCGATTTGTTTCACGGTTGCCGCCGGGACTTCACCAACAGCAGTGATCTCAAACCCGCCGTTGAGCAAGCAAAAGGAATTGGAACTACCCATGCTCGTAGCACCAGCCGCACCCGCACCACTAATTGGTGAAACAAAAACGGAAACGTTGGCAAGACCATCACTGAACAGGATATGGGTAACCATATCGTCGCTTCCGGAAATAACTTCTTCATGGGTGGCTATAGCCGCAAAACCAGCCGGCAACTCATCGCTCGCCCAAGCTGTCTCAACATCATTGCCATGCGCGCTAGATGACTGTTTGAACCAGGTAAACTGATCGGTAACAAAGGACGTCGTCAAGAGACTCGCAGGGATGTCCTGAGTAATCGAAATATCGGCAAACTTTACTTGCTCAAGGACTTTGCCGCCGTAAACTAACTGCGTCTGCAACGGAAAACTTGTCTCTGTATCCAGCCATATGCGATGACCGTATCGATAGTTATCATGCGGTCGAATTGCCAGAACAATCGTCTCCCGGCCCGCTATGCGATCGCGGCGGTCGAGCGCAAGGTCGTACTCGCTACCGAATTGCATAGCGCTGCTCGGCAGTGTTGAAAACAATCGGGATTCGTCATCCCATTCTTCAACCAAGACAGATTGTCGGTCTGGAAAGATCTTGTGAACCTTGTTGCCACTGCGAAGAATGACCAAAGCACTGCCTTCCTGGGCAACAATCTTCTCGTGTACAACGCCATCCGAGATTGTATGAACAACCCGCAGGGCCTCCGCATTGCCGTCGACGACCCGCACCACGGTGCCTTCATAACTAGTCGATTGCACTGCCGCAAGCATGCTGCCAAGCCACTCGTCGGGCGCCTTATCCGCAAACGCATTTACCGCAGCAAGTAACAAGCCAATACTTAGTATCAGTTCGCTCGTCATGCGTAATCGCGTCGTTCGCATCAGGGCTGGACCGTCTCAACTTCGCTGTCACCGGCAGCAATCACGTCTTGTTGCAGCTGCTCGAGACTGTCGTCTGCACCGATTTCTTCGCTAAAGCGTAAGTCGACAACTTCCGAATTAATTGCGCTCGCGCCGTAACGCGAGGACGTTTCTGCGTGGCGGCGGAAAATCGAGCGCTGTCGCTCCAGCTGCGCGTCCATACTCGGCACACCCTGCTGTAATTCACTAGCGACCACCGCTTGCGGCAACACATTCGCAGCCTCATCGACAATCGCCGTCTGCTGCAACGTAAATATCGCAGCCAACGCTACGCTGGCAGCAATCGCAAAGCCAGCAAGCGGCCGCATAAAGCGCGCAGCACCCTGTTTAGCTGCCGAATTGGCCGCATCGGACGGACGCTCATCGATCTCTGCGGCGATGCGTTCATGCAAGCCATCGGCTCCGGCCAATCCCGTCTCGGCACGAATCAATCGGCCGAGCGCCAGGTACTCAGCAACTTCCATCCGCAGCTCGCTGTCTTGACTCAGACGCCGCAACAACAGCTCAGCTTCGTTCTCCGGCAGTTCACCGTCAACGAAAGCCGATATCTGCATTCTTATTCCATCATTCATACTTCACCCATTGTGAGGCCGCTAAGCCCATTAGCGTAGTAACGAGCCAACCTTTTTGCCGATCGCATCGCGCGCTCTGAATATTCTTGATCGTACCGTTCCGACTGGACAGTCCATCGTCTCTGCGATTTCCTCGTAACTCATACCTTCCAGCTCGCGAAGGATGATGGCGGTACGCAAATCCTCCGGCAGCGCGCCGATAGCTCGCTCTACGGTCTCCTGGAGTTCGTCGGTCATAGCGACGCCCTCAGGCGTATCCGTCTCTTTCAGCTTCGCATGCAAGTCGTACTGCTCCGAGTCCTGCAAATCCAGTTCCACATCCATCGGACGTCTCCGCTGTGCGGCAAGATGATTTTTCGCCGTATTCACAGCAATTCGGTACAACCAGGTATAAAACGCACTATCGCCGCGAAATCTTGGCAACGCCCGGTAGGCCTTAATAAAAGCTTCCTGAGCAATGTCCAAAGCCAGGTCCGGATCACGCACATAACGCATTACCAGATTGACAATCTTGTGCTGATACTTGAGCACCAATAAATCAAACGCGCCCTTGTCACCTTTCTGGACTCGCTCAACCAACTTTTTGTCGGATGCCTGATTCGACATTCAGCAACGTCCCTGAAAACTGACATACAGCCATTCAACACCGGGATAGACCCCGTGCAACGCGATAAGTTCTGGTAATTGGGCCTTATTCATCTTTGTTCTGTGACACCGGTCCATGGTTATTTGGCGTTGACGCCCTAAACCCCGCAATTTGTCATTTTTCGAGTCGTCACAGCATGTTAGCAGCTAACTCAGATTGCACCAATGTGCCGCCAGATTAGCTGTAAACGGCGCCAATCCTGACTCTCTCGACAGTTACCCTGAAAAAGCTCGGAGTAAAGTCGTCCATCGGCACCGCGCAATCGCAACCAGGCGAAATTTCTCAGCAGCACACTGCCGGTCTCGAGCCTCGCCGAGCACCATTCCTGCTCCTGGTTGAGAATGAGTGCCTCGCCACTCGCGGTGAGGCGGATTTCGAGGCAATTACTATGACCGTGGCGAAGCCTCTGCAGTTCGAACCGGCCCAGAGCAATACAGCACAGACAGGCACCACCACGAATCGCAGCATCAAGCGGCAAGGTAAGAGTTATGACAACAGCAGCTGCAAGCAACAGCTGCGCAGAGACGATGACCGCAATGCGCAACCAGGGATCAGTCTTGAGGGTGCTTGAGTATGTGGGCGATGACAGCGGCGATTGCCTCCGAAGTGGGAACTTGCCGTTGCAATAGATAAGCGTTTAGCTCGGGATCCGGAAGCTGCAAAACTGCGTTAAAGGCGTTTTTTTCATCCTTGCTGGCAGTCGGATAACGAGAATCGAGATAGCGAACGAGGAGATCGTCAAGTTCACGCATACCGCGGCGGCATTGCCAACGCAGCCTGGATTCTTCGCTCATGTTGTCAATTCCATCTATCGTGGCCGCCGGGCCGCGGACGCCAAACTGCGAATCAGAACTTTCGTTCGACCATCATTTTCTTGGTCTCGGCAATAGCCTGCGCTGGATTCAAACCTTTCGGACAGGTTTGCGTGCAATTCATGATCGTATGACAGCGATACAGACGAAATGGATCCTCAAGCTCATCCAGACGCTCACCAGTCGCCTCATCCCGACTATCGACCAACCAGCGGTACGATGCCAACAATGCGGCCGGTCCCAGGTAGCGATCACTATTCCACCAATAGCTTGGGCAACTTGTGGAGCAACAGGCGCACAAGATGCAGGCAGCAGGTTCGTTGATCAATTCCTGATCATCCTTGCTCTGCAAGCGCTCCTGATCGGGCGGTGGCGGCGTTCGAGTCTGCAGCCACGGCTTGACGGACGCGTACTGCGCATAGAAATTGGTCAGATCAGGAACCAGGTCTTTGACGACAGGCATATGCGGCAGCGGGTAAATTTTGACGCTGCCTTTGACCTCATCAAGCGCTCGCGTGCAAGCGAGTGTATTACCGCCGTCGATGTTCATCGCGCAAGAACCGCAAATGCCTTCCCGGCATGAACGGCGAAACGTCAGCGTCGGATCGATCTCGTTTTTGATCTTGATCAATGCATCGAGCACCATGGGTCCACAGCTATCCAGATCGACATCGTAGGTATCCATACGCGGATTGTCGCCACTGCTCGGATCGTATCGATACACAGCAAGCTGTCTGACGTTGCTTGCTCCATCCGCGGCAGCAAAGTGCTTGCCCTTCTTGATCCGCGAGTTTTTTGGAAGTCTGAATTCAGCCACAATCAATATTCCTAGTAGACACGAGCTTTGGGTTCAATATAGTCGACTTCGTCAGTCAGGGTATTCTCATGCACCGGGCGATAATCGAAACTGACCTCGCCGCTGCCATCGACCCATGCCAACGTATGCTTCATCCAGGTTGCATCATCACGATCCGGGAAATCTTCGCGCGCATGTGCACCACGACTTTCCTCGCGATTCGCGGCAGACTCAATCGTCGCAGCTGAGTTGAGCAGCAGGTTTTCAAGCTCCATCGTTTCCACAAGATCGGTATTCCAAATCATCGAGCGATCAGTGACAGCAACGTCATCAAAACTCCTGAAGGTCTTTTTCAACAACTCAACACCAGCATCAAGCGTCTCGCCGGTGCGGAAAACCGCGGCATGCAGCTGCATGATTTTTTGCATCTCCAACCTGATTTCTGCTGTTGGCCGACTGCCATTGGCGTTTCGCAAACGATCAATGCGAGCAACGCTGTCTTGGCCGGCATCAGCAGCCAGCGGTTTGTGGCGTTCGCCCGGCGTCATTTCTGACGCACAAAAATGCGCCGCCGCGCGGCCGAATACCACCAGGTCGAGCAAAGAATTTGATCCCAGTCGATTAGCACCGTGCACGGAAACGCAAGCCGCTTCACCGACAGCCATCAATCCCGTGACAACTGATTCAGGATCGTCGCCCTTTTTGGTAATGACCTGGCCGTTAAAGTTCGCCGGTATGCCGCCCATGTTGTAGTGCACCGTCGGCAACACCGGAATCGGTTCCTTGGTGACATCGACGCCAGCAAAAATTCGCGCCGACTCAGCGATGCCCGGCAAGCGTTCATCGATGACTTCTGGCCCCAGGTGTTCAAGGTGCAGGTTAATGTGATCCTGCTCAGCACCGACGCCTCTACCTTCGCTGATTTCAATCGTCATTGAACGACTTACAACGTCGCGCGAGGCAAGGTCCTTCGCGTTCGGCGCATAGCGCTCCATAAAGCGTTCGCCATCAGAGTTGGTGAGATAACCACCCTCACCGCGCACACCCTCAGTAATCAGACACCCAGCACCATAAATACCGGTCGGATGAAACTGTACAAATTCCATGTCCTGCACCGGAAGTCCGGCACGCAGCACCATCGCACTGCCATCACCGGTACAGGTATGGGCTGAAGTACAGGAGAAATACGATCGGCCATAGCCACCGGTGGCGAGAATTACCTGGTGCGAACGGAAGCGATGCAGCCGTCCCGTGGCCAAATCGATCGCTACCACTCCGCGGCAGGCACCATCTTCCATTATCAGGTCGACGGCGAAGTATTCGATGTAAAACTCGGCATCATGTTTTAGCGACTGCTGATAGAGCGTGTGCAACATGGCGTGGCCCGTACGGTCCGCCGCAGCACAGGTGCGTTGCGCTGTACCTTCGCCAAATCGCGTTGTCATGCCACCGAACGGACGCTGGTAAATCTTGCCCTCTTCAGTTCGCGAAAACGGCACGCCATAGTGCTCGAGTTCGATGACGGCGTCCGGCGCCTCTTTACACATGTACTCAATCGCATCCTGGTCACCAAGCCAATCGGATCCCTTGACCGTGTCGTACATGTGCCAACGCCAATCGTCTTCGCCCATATTGCCAAGCGCTGCGCTGATTCCGCCCTGCGCCGCGACGGTATGGCTGCGTGTGGGGAAAACCTTGCTGATACAGGCCGTCTTAAAACCTGCTTCGGCGAGACCAAATGTCGCTCGCAACCCAGCTCCGCCAGCACCGATAACCACTACGTCATAGCTGTGATCAATGAATTCGTAGTCACTCATGCGCTAAATCCGATCTTCAAAATTGCATAGATTGCCGCTACTGCCAGCAGGGTGTGAACAAAACGCGATGCGATCAAGGATGTGAGCTTCAATGCGTGTCCATGCACGTAATCCTCAATAACCACCTGAACTCCGAGATAGGAGTGATAAGCGATCGCCGCACTTAATAGCAGTAGCAATATATTGTTTAGTGGCACGCTGATAAACGCGACGGCGTCCGCATGCGTGAATCCCGGCATTGTCGCCATACAAAATGCGAACCAGCTGCCAAGCAATGCGAGCGCGATTCCCGACACGCGCTGGCCCCAAAAATGACTGGTACCGTCTTTCGCTGACCCCAGTCCCAGGACGGAATTCAATGGCGTTCGTAAGCTCATGATCGTGCCCACCAGAATAATGCCGTTAGCGCGCAGGCGAAAATTATTACGAACCAGGCAGAGGCATCCGCAGTAGACTTCTCAAAACCGCGGCCAGTGTCCCACACGAGATGTCGAACACCGTTGCCGAGGTGAAAGAAAAAAGAAAAACTCAAGCCAATCAGCAATATCTTGCCGGCCCATGTATCCAAATAAGAGCTGAACACCTTGTACGACCCGGCCCCGGAAGCCGCGTCAAAGAGCCAAATACTGAAGACAATGAATCCAATGCTCAGCGCAATGCCCGTCGCGCGATGCAAGATCGACGTCGTCATTGTAATGGGCCAGCGATAGATCGAGAGATGCGGCGACAGTGGGCGCCCGTTATTGCTCATGCAGTTTCTTCTTTTTGTATTTCAAGCCAGATTGCTCGGGCTGATTATCCTTAAAAATCGACGCAGCGTCCTGCTTTTTCCCAGTCACCATAACGAGTGGGGTCCAGCCCACCGCGGCCACCAAGCTCTTTAGGGCTCGGCTCCTCGGGCAGAGGTGTATCATCCGCCTTGGGTTGTTCCTCTTCGGTCTTATCTTGGGGGTCATCTAAATTCATGCTCAAATTATGCCAGACCACAGGCGTCACTGCAGCAGCTCATATCTTAAAAGGTAACCATGCTAAAAGTTTCCACAATAAGAGTAGACGGTATAGACGCCTTTGAGTTCCTTCAAGGTCAACTCAGTAATGATCTAAAGCGACTTGATGCCGAAGCTGAAATCCTCGCCGCGTGGTGTAACCCCAAGGGTCGAGTGATCTGGTTCGGTACGGTTCACAAGACCGATACGGGCTACGAGCTGTCTGCTCCTGCCGAAACAGCCGAGAATATTGTGCAGCGGCTTACGATGTTTCGATTTCGCTCAAAAGTCGAGTTCAATATCGTTGCCGACGCAACGCTACTGGACCCGACAAGCCTGATCAGCAATGGCCACCCGTACATCGGCCTTGAGCAAAGCGAAAAATTTACGCCACACATGTTGAATCTGGACTTACTGGATGCCATCAGCCTCGACAAGGGCTGCTACACCGGCCAGGAAATTGTCGCGCGGACGCACTACAAGGGAGCGACCAAGCGCAGGACAATCAGATTCGAAGGCGATGCCGCCGTCACCGTGGGAGGCAACATTCTTGCTGGCGACTCGAAGATTGGTGAAGTGCTCAATGCTGATGGCAAAAACTGCCTCGCGGTTGTAGCGGTGGACAAGATCGACGGTCAGCTCGTCGTCAATGATGTGAAGCTATCGCTTATTCCCCTGGCCTACCTGGACTTGACGTAGCTGCTTCTCCGCAACAAGAGTCAAATGGCAAGTTTTGGCCGCGAGTTCTCTTTCCTGGCATTGTTTCGAATAACCGCTCGAACCACAGCAGTGCTAGTCGAACGATTCAGGACGCATGTGCGGGAAGAACAGCACATCGCGTATCGACGGCGAGTCGGTCAATAGCATCACAAGACGATCGATACCAATGCCAATCCCGGTCGTCGGCGGCATGCCGTATTCAAGTGCACGAATATAATCGTGATCGTAGGACATCGCTTCTTCATCACCGGCAGCTGCGTTCTCAACCTGCGCACGAAAACGGTCCGCCTGCTCCTCCGGATCATTTAGCTCCGAGAAACCATTGGCGATTTCACGCCCTGCAATGAAGAACTCGAAGCGATCGGCGACAAACGGATCCGCATCATTCCTTCGCGACAACGGCGAAACTTCAGTTGGGTATTGCGTGATGAAGGTCGGCTCACGCAGGTTTTCTTCGCCGGTGGCATCGAAAATTTCGATTTGCAGTTTGCCCGCGCCGTAATTGTCGTGCACTTGCACACCGATTTTCTCGCAATACTGTGCGAGGTAGTCACGGTCCCGAATTTTCGCCATGTCGAACTCAGGATTGTAAGTTTGAATCGCCTCTTCGACCGTCATGCGTTTGAATGCCTTGCCGAAGTCTAACTCTTCGCCCTGATAAGCAACTATCGTCGTTCCGAGTATGGCTTCTGACATGCCGTGCAACATTGCCTCGGTCATATCCATCCAATCGGTATAGACAGCGTATGCGCGATACGCCTCCATCATTGTAAATTCCGGATTATGCTGCGTTGAAACACCTTCGTTACGGAAGTTACGATTGATTTCGTAGACGCGATCAAATCCACCTACGACCAGACGCTTCAGGTTTAGCTCTGGCGCGATACGCAGATAAAGCTGCATGTCGAGCGCGTTGTGATGCGTCTTAAAGGGCCTCGCGTTGGCGCCGCCGGGCGTCGTTTGCAACATCGGCGTTTCGACCTCTACAAAATCCGCCGCTTCAAGAAATGAACGCATGTAAGTAACGATCTGTGAGCGCTTTTGAAAAACGTCGCGACCTTTGTCGTTGATGATGAGATCAACGTAGCGCTGCCGATAGCGCGTCTCCTGATCCGACAATCCGTGCCATTTTTCCGGCAACGGTCGCAATGATTTGGTAAGCAGACGAATCTCGTCCGCCATCACCGTCAGTTCGCCGGTTTGCGTTCTGAAAAGCTCGCCTTCAGCAGCCACAATGTCACCGACATCCCACTTCTTAAACCCCTGGTAAATCCCTTCAGGCAAACGATCGCGCTCAACGCGAATCTGAATTTGTCCAGAGCGATCCTGCAACTTGATAAAACTCGCCTTACCCATGACGCGCTTCACCATCATGCGGCCAGAAACGGCCACCTTCACATGCTCTTCGCGCAGCACCGTATCTTCGTGCGCTGCGAACGTCTGATGCAGCTGTCCAGCCAGAGCATTGCGTCGAAAATCATTCGGATACGCGTTGCCGCTTTCGCGTAACAAATCCAGCTTGCCACGACGTTCAGCGATGAGTTTGTTTTCGTCTTTTTGATCAGTCACGTTGTCTTACAGTCCCTGTTTCAAACTCGCTTCAATAAAAGCGTCTAGTCCACCATCCAACACAGCTTGAGTGTTACCGGTTTCGACACCGGTACGCAAATCCTTAATACGGCTTTGATCCAGAACATAGGATCGAATCTGGCTGCCCCAGCCAACATCGGCCTTACTATCTTCAACAATCGAGGCGGCCGCTTTGCGTTCCTGCAACTCCAGTTCATAGAGTTTCGCCTTCAATTGGTTCATCGCCGTCGCCTTGTTCTTATGCTGCGAACGATCGTTCTGGCACTGCACTACCGTGTTGGTCGGCACGTGTGTTATTCGCACCGCCGACTCTGTGCGATTGACATGCTGGCCACCAGCGCCGCTTGCTCGGTACACATCGATTCGCAGATCAGATGGATCAATATCGATGTCGATATTGTCATCCACCTCCGGCGCAACAAATACCGACGCAAATGAAGTGTGGCGACGATTACTCGAGTCAAAAGGCGACTTTCGAACCAGGCGATGAACACCGGTTTCCGTACGCAGCCATCCGTAAGCGTATTCACCCACAATATGAACAGTAGCGCTCTTAATCCCGGCAACCTCACCGGATGATGCTTCAATAACAGCCGCCTTGAAGCCATGTGCCTCCGACCAGCGGAGATACATGCGCAAAATCATTTCCGCCCAATCCTGAGCTTCAGTCCCGCCTGCACCGGACTGAATATCCAGATAGGCACTATTGGTATCGAGCTCGCCAGAAAACATGCGACGAAATTCCAATCCGGCAACGATCTTCTCGTGATCGGCAAGATCAGAAACGACCTCATCAACGGTGGCGCTGTCGTCTTCTTCGACCGCAAGTGCTAATAATTCATCCGCGTCGGCCAAACCGCTGCTTAGTTGGGTAAGCCCAGCGACGATCTGTTCCAGTCGCGCACGCTCCTGTCCCAGCGCCTGTGCGCGCTCAGGGTTTTCCCATACATCGGCTTGTTCAAGCTCGCGCTCGACTTCGGTTAGTCGCTCGGCCTTGGTGTCGTAGTCAAAGATACCTCCTCAACGCATCAGTGCGTTCGGTGAGGTCGACTATCGACTGTTTTATTTGACTGGTTTCCATAACGGGCGCGATCTTATCACGCAGGGCGCTCGCGTAACGGTGCAATCTGCTCAACGACCAACTGCGGGTTCTCGATGCCACGAAACTCATTCACATCGAGCCGGAAAGCGAGTTGCACGACACCGCGGTAGGCTGGGCCGGCCTGATTGAAAGCAATCGCGTCAACAATCTTGCCACCATCCGCTGGACGCACTCGTAACTTAAGGTGTTTTTCGCCAACCGTACGTTGTTCAACAACTGAAAATTCGCCACTCCAAAGGGGCTCCGGGAACGCCGAGCCCCACGGTCCTGCGTCTCGCAAAGATCGCGCGAAACCCAGATTGATGGCCGAGTCCGGCAGCGTCCCGTCGGTCACGATCGCACCACTGAAGTCTGCGTTTGGATACAGGCGTCGCATTTGCTCCGCAGCCGCCGTTTTGAACTGCTGCAAGGATGATTCAGCAATCGTCAAACCGGCCGCCATCGCGTGGCCGCCAAATTTTCCGAACAATCCCGGGTGCACCGTTGAAATTGCTTCCAGCAAATCCCGGATATGCACACCGGGGATTGAGCGTCCGGATCCCTTAAGAAATTTGTCGTTTTCACGAGCAAAAGCGAATACCGGGCGATGGCAGCGCTCTCGAACTCGTGCGGCGATCAAGCCAACAACACCCTGATGCCACGCCGCGTCGTAGACGCACACACAATCCGGCCAACGCTGTTCACCGAGCTTATCCACATAGGCGAAAGCCTGATCACGCATAGTCGCCTCGATATCACGCCGGTCCTTGTTGATCATATCCAGTTGCTGAGCGTATTCACTTGCCGTTTCTTCACTGTCGGTGAGCAGACACTCGATGCCCACAGAAATATCTTCGAGACGGCCTGCTGCATTTATTCGCGGTCCGGCGGCAAAGCCTAGGTCGCTACTCACGCAGCGCTGCGGCGTACGACCAGCCTGTTGCAACAATGCCCTGATGCCGGGTAGCGCCCGGCCGGCGCGAATCCTCGCCAAGCCCTGCTGCACGAGAACACGATTGTTATGATCCAGTGGCACGACGTCAGCTACGGTACCGAGTGCGACCAGATCCAGATATTTAGCAGGCACTTTCGCGGCGCCGGCGTCGCCCTGCTCCTGCAACATTCGGCCAAGCCTGGCCAGCAGGTAAAACGCCACACCGACGCCAGCCAGATTGCGGCTTGGAAACTGACTGTCTTCGAGGTTCGGGTTCACGATAACGGCCGCCGCCGGCAGTTCCTTCCCCGGCAGGTGGTGATCGGTCACCAACACAGGAATACCGCATTCATTGGCTCGAGCCACGCCCGCGATACTCGATATGCCGTTGTCGACAGTAATGAGCAAGCCCGGCGTCCGCTGTGCCGCGACATCGACAATTTCAGGTGACAAGCCGTAACCATATGCGAAGCGATTCGGCACCAGGTATTCGACGTCGTTAAAACCAAATTCGCGTAAGCAGCGCAGCATTAGAGCCGTACTGGTTGCTCCATCAACGTCGAAATCTCCAATGACGATAATCCGTTGCTCGCGCTTCTCGATGATAAGGCTGGCGGCTGCATCAACATTTTCAAGCGCACTGACAGGCGCCAATTTCGCCAATCTGTAGTCAAGCTGGTCTGCCGACGTCAGGCCGCGCATCGCAAACAGGCGTGCGTGTAACGGATCGATGTCGCCCAGTTTTTGCATCAGGTCCGCCGCTGGCATGGGACGGCAGATAATGGGTCTTGCTGAACTCACTCGCCCGCCGGAGCTTTAAGCAAGGGCGAGCTTCGCCGCCAAATTCGCAGCGCATGTGAACGCTGCACATCCGCGCGCAAACCATCGCGAAACAACAACATCAGGTGGCTCAGGCGCCCGGAGCGCAGGGCATGCCGCAGCTCCTCCAGGCTAGACTCAAGCATTTCCGAATTGTCTTCAGATTCGGGAACTACAGCTACAAAGCCACCAACAGAAGCCTGCAGACAATTGGCAATACTGCCGGGCCACGGCTCGGCGACGCCGGTTGCGGCGTACCAGTAGCCCGTTAGCAGTGGGTCATCGGCAAATAAAGGCGGTTGCGGCTGCGTGATTTGCTCGGGCGCAACGCCACCACCCCATAACCAAAGTGAATTGACCAATTGCTTACCATCGCTTTCACGCTCGATGTTCACTTCGTGTTCGTGCAATGCCATTTCAATTTCGCCGATCAAATTACGGTGCGTCGCCTTGTCATCACCGGCCGGAAGAAATGCTTCCGGGTTTTGCTGATCGACAACATTGGCCGGCATTTGAGCAGTCGCGATTGGCGTCCGGGAACTGACGTAGCCGCAAGCACCCAAGCGCGTGAATCCGATGCTTTGATCGCTCCCTAGAGACTGTTGTAGATGATCAGTCAGCGCCCGCAGTTCTGTCGACGTCACGTCGCCATCCGCAAAAGTGTGCAAACAGAGTTTGTCGAGTTGCGGCTCCAGGTACACAGGGTCAGCACCTGCGATCCAGTTTGTCGGTCGGTCACCGGTTTGACCCCACATACGCAAAGCCGCGAAGCCCGTGTCTGGATAGGGCACGCCAAGTTCCTGAACAACGCGCGCCAGCAATTCCTTGGGACCCGCTTCGTCTGTAAGGTCGGATTGCGCCAACCACGCATGCAAAGCATTGTCTTGCAGTCGGCCGGCCAAAACTCTCGGCAAGACCACGATTGCGGTATTTTTGTCATATGATGCGTTCACGGTCAGCGTCGATGGTAAGGGAAGCGCAATTGAAATTCACAAGAGAATCGCCAGGCAGCGTTACGATCCGCAGCGTTGCTGACGACGGCATCCACATCAACGACCAGGTTTGGTCGGAATCCGTCGCTATCACGGCAGAGGAAGTCGTCGAACAATGGCGCCAGGTTGCGATCGCAGATCTGGTTGCAGATGATTTTACGGTCTTGCTCGAGCGCACGCCGGAACTCGTCATTATTGGCACAGGCGTGCGCGGTCAATTTCCGCCTCGGGAGCTTAGCTTTGCCTTCGCTCGCCGCGGGGTTGGGCTTGAGTTCATGGACACGGCGGCCGCTGCTCGTACTTTCAACGTGCTGGT
>CAJQPL010000026.1 GCA_905480215.1 uncultured Woeseiaceae bacterium
TGCTTCGAAAACGCGTGCTATTGCGTCTCGAATGGATTGACTGCCATTACCTAGCGCGCGAGCCACGATTAATGAACCGAGGTTGGAAGCTCCGGCTATAACCTTGCACTCTTTTAGTGCGTCTCGAACCCTTACTAACTGCGTGGCGCAATCGGTGCCGGCGATAATTATTGTCGCCATGCAGTTTGCACCGTCGGCAATCGATCTGTTTGACAGGTGATCAGCCAAATGCCCGTGGCGTGTGTCGTCGAAAAGCAGTGAATCGGCGAACACCAGCTTGTCATCAATACGAACTCGCCAGGTATCCCGCAACTCGCCTGATTGTGTCACTTCGCCCATACCAGTTCTACCAAAAACAACACTCTCCGCCGCAAAAAGATAAGCATCCGATGAGATGTTGATATCAATGTTTCGTTTGATTCGACCGCCGTCAAACAGAATGGCCTCTTGCGGTAGCCAACATGCATTTGCGCGTTTGCCGACGTTCAGGTGCGTGTGCACCGTCGCATGCGACTTACGCGATCGATAGATGCGCTCGGCGGCTTGCGTCGTAATCAGTGCTGATGTTTCAGGCTGCCACGATGCGATGCACGACAAAGAATCTCCATCAGTAAGGCCGCCAGCCGTGTTGATCAAAACAGCCTCGGTCGTTTGTTGCGCCTCGGTGTGCGGAAACCGTGCTTTATAGCACCCGTCTTGATAGAGGGAGTCAAGGACGGTATTCGATCCGCGCCGCTTGAAAGAAAAGCGAACGCTACCGCTTGAGCGCTGCAGGTTAGCCGCGGGAGTATTCAAGATCTGGAGTATGGACGGCGCTTTTGCACCAGTGCGGTCCCATGGAGGAGCCCTTTGTAGGCGGGAGGTTGATGCGGCATGATGCCTCTTGACTTCGCTGCAGGCAATCGACATTTTTTTAGAGACAGACGGCAAAATAATCGTGTTCAGTGATCTTGACGGCTCGTTGCTCGATCATGACACTTATGACTGGCAGCCGGCGAGGCCAGCACTTGAGGCGCTCAAGCATCGCGATATTCCGTTGGTCCTGGTCAGCAGTAAAACTCTTGCAGAGCTCGAAGAGTATTCTCAGCAGCTCGACCTGCAGTGCCCGGTCGTTGCGGAAAACGGCGCCGTGACACACTTTCCCGTCGATTATTTTCCTGCAACCACGACGTTATCGACGGCGACGTTAACGCGCGCCCAACTTCAGACGCTCTATGAAGAGGTCAAGCTTGCTAGATCATTTAAATGCAAAGCTTTTTATGAGCTTGGCGTATCAGGCATTGTCCGTGAGACTGGGTTGACGGAGCGGCAAGCGGCACGCGCGAACGAACGAGAAGCGTCGGAGCCCATACTCTGGCTCGATAGTGACGACCGAGCAGTGCAATTCGAAAAGGAAATGATGGCGCGAGGACTGCGCTGTATTATGGGTGGCCGATTCTTGCACCTGATGGGCGCAACCGACAAAGGTGCAGCAGTACGCCTACTCATGAACGCGTACTCAAGCAAATGGCCCGACAAGATATTAATGTCGGTATCCCTCGGCGATGGTCCGAACGATCTAAGCATGCTCGCAAGCACCGACATCGCGGTCGTTATCCCGGGCAAACATAAACATCGCATGACATTAAGTACGAGGAATCGCGTTCTCAAGCCGCCGTCACCCGGTCCTGTCGGCTGGAATGAGGCAGTATTGCAAATTCTGGCGAAGCACTGAGACATCTCGCCATCAACGCACAGCAACGGAGAATGACCCTTGGGCGATTTTCACCAGAACGGCAACATTGCAACTTTACACAACCTGTCGAATCGACCGGTCGAAGACCTTGAAAAGGAACTGATCGATTTCTCGCGCCACAGGCTAATGGGCTTGGTAATTCCGTCTCTATACTCTGAGTTGGCAACACCCGCGCTCGAAAATATCGTACGCGAATTGTCCAGAGTTCCCTATTTGAACGAGATCGTCATTGGCCTTGATCAGGCAGACGAGGCGGAATACCGTCATGCGCTCGAATTCTTCGGGCGCTTGCCGCAACACCATCGTGTCTTGTGGAATGACGGGCCGCGCCTGCGAGCGCTGGACGAGAAGCTCAAGGAGAAGGGGCTGTCACCGAGTGAGCCAGGTAAGGGCAGGAACGTCTGGTTTTGCTATGGTTATGCGCTTGCTACGGGCCGCGCTGCAGCCGTTGCTTTACACGATGCGGATATCAAAACCTACAAACGTGAGATGTTGGCACGACTGATCTATCCGGTCGCAAATCCCGGCTTTAGCTTCGACTTCAGTAAAGGCTTTTATGCGCGCTCAAACGGTACTTCCTTGGGAGGGAGAGTTACGCGATTGCTTGTGACGCCGCTAATTCTCGCTCTGCGCATTGTATGCGGTCGCAGTGACTATCTGAACTTTCTGCATAGCTTTCGCTATCCGCTCGCAGGGGAGTTTGCGTTGCGTACGGATGTGATCAACGACCTGCGCATTCCGACCGACTGGGGCCTCGAGATCGGCGTGCTAAGCGAGATGCATCGCAATCATTCAAGGAATCGAATTTGCCAGGTAGATATTGCGGATACCTATGATCACAAACATCAAGAGCTGAGCTCTGAGAATGAGACACGTGGCCTGTCGCGAATGAGCATCGACATTGCCAAGGCGATGTATCGAAAACTTGCAATTCAAGGTGAGACTTTTTCGATCGATAAGGTGCGGACGATCAAGGCGACCTATTATCGTGTTGCCCTCGACTTTATCGAACTGTTCGAGGCAGACGCAGCTATGAACGGCCTTAAGTTTGATCGTCACGCAGAAGAAAAAGCTGTTGAGCTGTTTGCGGCCAATGTCGTGAAAGCAGGGGCAATGTTTCTTGAGAATCCGATGGACACGCCGTTTATTCCACCGTGGAACCGTGTTATCAGCGCGGTACCCGATGTGCTCGTTGAATTACGCAATGCTGTTGACCAGGATATGAGTGAGTTTGGCAATTGACCAACGCCGATGCAACGGCGGGTAGGGAGCGTCTGCTATCGCGTGTCGGCCTGCACCTTGAGGTGATCTACGGCGCGCAGGCGGCGCAACTGGTCGCGCCGGTGGTTGCAGCCATGCGTTATTCAGATGACATGGATGAGCCCGCTTCGTATCAAAATTACTGGGACGAATCAGATTGTTGGATGATTACTTATGCCACGTCGATTCACGCAGATGATGAGCCTGGTCTGAAAACTTTGCAGACGTTTTGCGATCGTTATCTTGCAGATACCATTAACGGGTTACACATATTGCCATTTTATCCCTACAGTTCCGATGATGGCTTTGCGGTAATCGATTACCTTGCCGTTGACGCCGCTGCCGGTAGTTGGGATGACATTCGATCGATCTCTGAGCGCTATCGATTGATGTCTGACCTTGTAATAAATCACGTGTCTAGTCGCTCGGTTTGGTTTCAGAATTTCATTTCACGCAAAGATCCCGGCAAGAACTATTTCAAGGAGACCACGCCTCGTGAAGACCTGAGCATGGTTGTTCGGCCCCGATCCACACCGCTGCGTACCGAGGTCGACACTGTCGATGGGAAGCGCTGGGTTTGGTGCACCTTTGGTCCCGATCAGGTTGACCTGGATTTCGGAAATCCAGAGGTGCTGTTGGAATTCATCGAGATTATTCGCTTCTATCTTGAGCAAGGCGTGAGCGTATTACGGCTCGATGCCGTTGCATTTTTGTGGAAAGAACCAGGGACGACAGCGCTGCATGACCAACGCACGCATGAAATTATTAAGCTATTGCGGACGTTAATCGATTTCTACGACCCGTCCGTCATGCTTATCACCGAAACCAATGTGCCTAATCGCGACAACCTTACCTACTTCGGTAACTCGAACGAAGCGCATGCGATTTATAATTTCTCCTTGCCACCACTGCTTATTCATACGCTACTAACCGGCGACTGCCGACATCTTAAGACCTGGATGATGAGCATGCCGCCCGCCCGATCTGGAACGACATATTTCAATTTTATCGCATCTCATGATGGCATCGGCATGCGACCAGTAGATGGCTTGTTGTCTGAGGCAGAGCGCTTTCGTTTGCTTGAAACCCTCACAGGGTTCGGCGGCAAGATCTCGCTGCGTACCGGGCCGGATGGCACGGCCCATCCCTATGAGGTGAATATCAGCTTAATTGACGCGCTGGCCGGAACGGAAGATGGTCGTGACGAGTTTCAGATTGAGCGATTCGTTTGCGCGCACGCCATCATGCTTGCCCTTGAGGGGATACCGGGAATCTATATTCACAGTCTGCTCGGGACCCCGAATGACTACGAAGGGTTGGCGAGAACCGGTCAATATCGATCAATTAACCGCCGCTCCTGGGCACAGGGTGAGTTGCATGAGTTGCTCGACGACCCGGACAGTGTTCAAGCAAAAGTTCTGGCGAAGCTGCGCCACCTCATAGAATTACGACGCAAGCAGGAGGCATTTCATCCGAACGCCGTGCAGTTTACGTTACAGCTGGGTCTCGAGACTTTCGGCATCTGGCGGCAGTCGACGGACCGCCGCCAGGACGTATTCAGCATTAGCAATGTGAGCCCTGACCATCAGTCGTTGGAGCTTGCGAATATCAATCTCGTGAGTACTGATTCTTGGTGGGATCTAATCAGCGGCCAGCGCATCGATGAAGGTCAGACTTTACTCGAACTCCGTCCGTACCAGACAGTCTGGCTGACCAACCGGTGAGATTGGATGAATACATTCAGCTTGCTTAGTAAACGTTTGGGTCCTCGAGTCCAATCAGCCAATACATGAGGGTTTAGACGACAAGCATGGAAAAACCAGCTACGCGAAGATGAGCACTCAATAGATCTCGGTAAATACTCTATCGAATTCTTCCAGATCTTCGAGTTTGCCCATGCTCACGCGCGAATAGTTTGCAGCACCTTTGTAGCTGCCGCGGATGAGAATATTTCGTGCGGCTAACTTATCGGCCAACTCCGTCGCGTTCCGACCAATATCGGCGTATACGAAATTTGTTTGTGACGGCAGGGGCTCGATGCCATTACGGCGAAAAGTTGCGTTCACCATTTTCCGACCTTCAATAATTTTGCCACGCGAGAACGCAATGAATTCTTCGTCCTGGTAACTGGCAAGGGCGGTGGCCATCCCCACGGTATTCAGCGAGCCCATGATGTGTCCGCCGACGAGTTTCGCGATATCCGGATGACCTATGCCGTAACCGATGCGGTAGCCGGCCATGCCGAATATCTTCGAAAATGTGCGCGTGACGAACACGTTCTCACCTTCGCGGACAAGATCCAGCATGGATGTGTATTCCGGATCATCGGTAACTTCGTTATAGGCCTCGTCGACCAAGACCACTGCTTTCTTTCCTACGGCTCGACAAAAAGCGCGCAAGCGATCGCCATCCAGTGCTTTGCCGGTCGGGTTGTTTGGGTTGCAGATGTAAACCAGGCTGATCGAGTCATCGACGGCCGCTGCCATCGCATCTAGATCGATGGACATATCCTTATCTAATGGAACCTGCAAGAATTCGACGCCCATGCGTTTTGCATACGCGACATGGCCGTCGTACGTCAAGGAGGGCATAAGCACTTTGCCCTGCTTGCCATAGGCAACCATGGCCGCGTGCAAAGCCTCATTTGATCCCGATGAAAGCACCATGTTTTCGATGGCGACGCTATTACGGGTGGCAATGGCAGTGCGCAAATCTGACTCTATCGTCTCTGGATAGTAGGCCCCGACGGCTGCCGCTTCAGCACCCGCTTTTAATCCCTCTGGACTCGGCCCGTAGGGATTTTCGTTATAGCGCAGCAGAATTTTGCCGGGTATCGGGCCGTATTGTGCGAATGCTTGCGGGGCAATCGAGAGTGCTACCGCACTGCCGATTATTGTCTTGACGAAATTGCGTCGATTCACTTGAGTTGACACCAGATGGTCTCCTTATTGATGCAGCCATAATACCTTAAGTTTCTGGCGAGACAATCGTTGCTGCTGCGGCAAAACAGTTCTTCGTTTAGTCCTTCGAATAGCTAATCAGGACCTCAGTTAGCCAGTCGGCGGACGGAGTTTTTTCACCATTGCACTCAATGTAGTAAGGCTTCTTGCTCAAATAGCTGTTACTTGCCAAACGCTCGATGAATTTTTCGGCGGTTGGTGCGTAGCGTTTGCCGTTACGATATTTCATACGCAGGTGTTCTTCAGCGGCGCCGGAATCATAGCGCTTACCATTGCGGATGAAGGTACAGTCGCTACTACCGATGGACCTGAGTAGGTGGTCGATCTCAGCAGGGACTGCGTCATCTGCATCGACACTCAACGGCAGCAGGCAAATCAGAAGTACTAAGCCAATAGCTTTCATATCCTGCCCTCTACAAATTTGTTGTGGCTGTTCATAGCCGCAGAAGCACTGACATCGGGTTATGGTCCGATGAGTCTGCTTGCAGCGTGGTCGCCTCAAGCACCTCGAGACCGCGGACATAAATATGGTCCAGCGCTTGCCCCATGAACCGCTTGCGATGATCCTCATCATAACCGAGCATTTCCAGGCCGAGAGCGTCAGTTAACTCTTCTAAGACATCAGTCCGACGCCAGTTCCAGGTGTTGAAATCCCCGGACACCAGAATCGGGCCCGCGTGATCATTCAGAACGGAAAAGGTCTGTTTAAACTGCTTATGAAAATCATGCATGCCAAAGGTAAAGTTCACGGCGTGAATGTTGACGACCAACAAAGTCTCATCAGAGTTGCTTAATCCATACTCGGTGATCAAGCTAGCCTTCGGCGAGCGGATCCAGGGCTCTACGCTGACGAGGTTGCACTGCGTCAAGGGTTTCACGTTGCTAACGGTCATGACACCGGTCAGCGAATGCCGCGTGCGATAGCCGGGAGAAAACGAGTGATGTTGATCGCTGCTTAAGAAGTCCCAGGCGTCCGATTTGAGCGGGGCTTCCTGCAAAATGATCAGGTCAGGGTTGCCCTCTAGTTTCGTGAGATCGGTCGTCCACCGAGGATCGCCACCTTTCTGAATATTCCAGTTCACTAGCCGAATACTTTCGGAGTCCAGCTCTCCGCCTGTTGCCCGATCGCTAGCAACAAGTTGTTGTGAGCACTCGTGTGCATCCGTCCGCACACCGGCAACCGAGTCCGTGTCGTTGACGCTTTTTTCAAAAACGGCGCATCCGCTCACGGCCGTGATCGAGATCAGCGTTGATGCCAATCTGAAAGCCACCTTATTTTTGTTGAAGAGGATCATTTATCGATAGATTAGGCTGGTAAGAATAGTGAATGCGCCGACGACGAACAGCGGGCATGCGATAAGGGAGAAGACAAGACCGGTTATTGCATAGCCAATCTTGTGCACTGTAATGGGTTGTTTCCTCATTTCGATCTCCTTATTGGATGATATAACGATTCATGGTCATGAAAGGCGAGCATTTCAACAATTCCTGTTGCCTCCGATCGGCCTCTTTCATAGGCTCGGTGCAGCGTGGCCGGCACAGGCTGGTCCAGCATCATGCGAGATATAACCAGTGCCTGGCCGCCGTCATCACCGAGGAGCGTATAGACGTAGGCTACGAGCTCTCTAACTCGGGGATTGAGGTCCAGGCATTCGCACAAGCCGGCAACCAGCCCGCCGGCGAGCGCGTATCGCTCTTTTTCACCCTGTACCTCACTCAGGCAGATAGAACGAATCCATATATGCGCCGTGCGCGCGACAGCGTCGGCGGTTTGCAGCGAGTCGACTGGTAGAGAATATTCGGGTTTCTTTTCTGGGTTGCTGTTCATTTGTCTAAATTAGACGGTAATGCTCCTGGCCTCTTGTCTAAATAGGTCGAATTCTGTTCAATGCAAGTCAGATGCTCTACGAACCAACGACATTGGCCTCGACCACCGCGGTATTAGAAACCTCACTTCGAGAGGAGTACGGCATAGACCCTGAGCCGATCTTTTCTCAGGCTGGTTTGCCGTTAGCGCCACCGGGATCGCCCCAGCTGCGGTACCCGCTAGCGAAGATTCGAGAGCTATGGGCCTTGAGCAAAGAAGCTTCTGGCGATGAAGCAATCGGGCTAAAAACTGGTTGGTACGTCAAACCAGCCAATTTGTACGCCTTCGGCTATTCATGGATGGCGAGCTCTACTTTGTTTGGTGCAATGCAGAGACTTACTCGTTACATTGAGGTGATGTCTACTGCGTCAGTAGACGTCCGCTTGATCGAGACGGACGATAGCTATGCGCTTTCCTCCGCTTTTCCTGACGAGACGAAGTCGCCACCAAAAGAGGGAATCGATTGCGGTCTGACCGCTCTTTTAGCTCTTTGCGATATTGTTGCCGAAAAGAAGATACGCCCGATTCGGGCCGAGTTGGTCTGCTCGCCGACGACCCACCCCGAGGCTTATCATGAAGCGTTGGGCGCACAAATCCGCTTCAATGCCGATGTCGGTGTGCTGCATTTTGATAAGTCCACGTTGCAAGCACCGCTGCCGCACGGCACCCCGGATATCGCATCGGCGACCGACAAGATCGCCGAGCAATATATTGAAACGCTCGATCCGCACAAGGTTGCGTCAGAAGTCAGGCGCCTGCTCATCGATCTTTTGCCATCCGGAAAAGCGGATCAGGAGCTTGTCTCCAGCCGCTTGAATCGCAGTACGAGCACGCTGCAACGTCAATTGCAGGGGGAGGGCTTGAGTTATCGAGAGGTGCTGGAAAGCACTCAACGCGGTCTTGCTGAGACCTATCTGCGCGACAATAAACACACGCTCTCACAAGTTGCATATCTCCTGGGGTTCTCGGAACAAAGCAATTTCTCCAGAGCATTCAAGCGCTGGACGTCAATGAGTCCGCGACAGTACCAGGCGTCCCAGCAACAAACGTCCTGACATTCCTGCCGCAGTAGCAGTTAAGTTACATGCATCGCCAGGAAGTAAAGCAGCGGTAATAAGACTAAGCGAGCAGAGCGATCTTCGCGCGAATATGAAACGTCAGAGATTACTTTGATTCGCGGCAGGCGGAATGTTTGGAAATTGATCGCCAAGTGCTTCTCTGGCATTTTTCGCCGTATCCTCGCATGGCTCGCGCGATCTGGATACTCGATCCCAGGTCATTTTCGCCAAGACAGATAGGCCACCGGTTGCCACTGCCGCACCCCCTGATAGAAGAACGCCCTGTTCGTCGACGGCCAACCGTGGCGCTGCCAGCGTACCGACGATTTTCAAATACGGGTTGAAAAGTTCTGCGCCACTGATGGAGAGACCCTGTTGCGGCGTAGACTTGATATTCATGTCTATTTCCTCAGTTTTAAAGTCTACGCTGGACTTCGACGTAAAACGTATCTTGTCGGTACCAAAGAACGAGTTCGGAAAGCTCGATAATTTCCCGTCGACAATTTTTAGCGCGACCACAATACACCTGAAATTCGTCGTCGGGTCCGATACATAAAAAGGATTAAGTGCCGAAAGAATTTCGCTCAGCATGTCGCCGTATATTGCGTTCAAGGTCCGGCTGCTGGTCATCCGTCCGCCACGCGTATCCGCGAAAACGACACCATTCAAGTTGCCTGCAAGTGTCCTGACGTCGACTCCCGTCGACTCAAGATTGATATCCATATCACCCGTCATCGCAAGATCCACGTTCATTTGTGACATGCCCAGAGCAAAATCTCGCGCCACGAACTCCAGCGATGCTTTTCCAGCACCGCCGGCAGGGTCGAGCTTCGCCCGTGCTCTGGCCCAACCCGAGCGCGCAGCGAAGCTCGCGTTGCTTACGTCGAGAACACCATCGTTTAACTCAACGGCCAATTCGATATTTCGCATGAGCAGGGCGTTGTTGGTTAAGGAGTCGATACTGACGCCAATGCTTGCATTGAGTTTCTTCAGCGAGTCGAATGGAATGAGCATATCCGGTATCAGGCGCCCATCGTCAAACTCGGGCTCAGGATCATATTCGAACTCGTCCTCC
Source organism: uncultured Woeseiaceae bacterium (assembly GCA_905480215.1). GTDB lineage: Bacteria > Pseudomonadota > Gammaproteobacteria > Steroidobacterales > Woeseiaceae > UBA1847. Next base: position 9,956 of record CAJQPL010000026.1, read on the forward strand.
TCGAGCAGCGAGTCAAACGCGATCGATTCGGAATTGATAGCGACCTCCAGTTTCGGCACATCACCCTTTGTGTATCGTATGAAGCCGCGGACGTCACTTTCTCCGAGCGTCAGATTCAGATCGTCGACGGTAAGTACGTTATCGCTTCCCGTTACAAGCGCCTCCCACTTAACCCCCTGGTCACGCAGCCCGCGACCATCAATCTGGCCAAATTGGCTCAGACTGGGGATATCGCCTGTAAACGAAAAATTCGTTGCAGCGCTGCTATTGCCGAGATCGAGCTCACCCTGCGCACTTACGCGAGCGTCAGCGATGCCGATTTCAAGTTTGTCGAATGACAGGATTTTCTCACGGAGTTCGCCGCGTACGTCAACAAGAAACGGCGCCGCTTGCGCCTCATACCTATTGATGCCACTGATTATGTTTCGTACATCATTGCCGCGTGACTGCATATTGAAATTCGCCCACTGTCGCGACATGGGTAAACCGAGCTCAATGTCTAAGGACAAATGGCCTTTTTCGCGTTCTAACTTGATGCCATCAAATTTGATCAAGTCGGATTGCACCCCCACTGTTCCGGCAAGCTTGTAAGAACCGGGCTGGACTTTTAAATCGCCTATATCGTCGACCAGTTCTTCGATCGCCGGCCCGCTTAACTCGAAAGTGACGTTGGACCCGGCAAGTCCGGAAACAGGAGCAAGCAATCCGCTGAGGTCCAGCTTTGAGCTACCGATCATCGCCGTAACATCGACGAAACGGTAGCCACTTTTGGATACCTGCAGATTGCCACCGACGTCAAAGGGTTGGTTTGGAATTCTCTCCGAGAGACCAAAATCGCCAACGGCTGCTGCGAGATTCGGACCGGCCAAATCAAAGGATAGCTCACTGCCCAAAATACCGTCGCGCAGAGCGACCAGACCGTCGACAGCAAGAGAGACGTCATCAACCCTTAACATCAGGGGTTCTGTAGTCCGAATTCCCGCGTCTTCGCGTGTCGCACTGAGCGCTAAACTCAGTGGCCGGTCTGGAAGATCATTGACGCCGTAGGCATTGCCAAGCTGTGCGAGGCTGTCGCTAGTCAACTGAAGTTCGAATGTGCTGCCTAAATACTTAGGTGATTCGCCCAATACGCCGCTCCCGGAAATGCGGCCCAATGACGTTTCAGCTTGTAGCGCGAGAATTTCCTGGCCTGTAGCTCCCGCCTGTAGCTCAAAGCCAATGGAGAACGCTCCTGTTGCCGCGCCTGGCAGGCCTGTAATAAAACGAAATCTCTCAAGATCCGGACCATTTATCTGAAACACGATGCTGGCATCGTCGACCTTCGGGAAATCTGGAAGGCGTGCAGAGATATCGAACTCCGCCTCTGCGAAAACCATCCGGCCTCGATTTACGACCAACACAGGGCCCTGCTTCGTGGCATCGATATCTATCATGAACGGCGCCTCCCGTACCTGATCGACGCCGGCCAGACGCAGTATTCGCCCCAGGTCCGGACCCGAAGCCAGTAGATCAAGATCTACCTGCTCAAAATCCTGCAGATTGGAAAACTCGCCCGCCGCATTAATTTCGGTTTCGCCAATGTTGCCGTTTACATCCAGAATGAGCGGACCATTGTCCTGCGGGGTTAGTGACCCGGACAGTTCGACGCTTCCTCTTGTGCCTACAGTGAATCCGAGTGCTTTGGCGAGGTCGGAAATATCTGGACTGCTTGCAGAAAGTCGAAATGATGGTCGAAATGGGCGGCTAATATTATCGATCAGACCGCTGCCCTGAACTTCGAGCGTATCGAGTTGGCCCTGCAAATCAAACTGAATATCCTCCCCTGTTAGCAGGGCCGCCCAGGTACCCACTTCGCCTTCCAGATTGAGCGTGCGATTACCAAGCTCTGCCTGCAGGAAGAGCTGCAAAAACCCGTCATCTCGACGTCGCTGGTCCAGCTGCTCAACATGCAAGTCGAGCGGTATATCGGTCCTTGGAGATTCGAAAACGATGTGCAAGTCATCAATATCGATGAAATCGAATAATATCTCAAAGCCGGAGGAGGGCTCATCTTCCGCGACTGTTTCTGTCGGTCCCTCCAGAGGCAAAGTCCAGTTGGCCTCGTTGTCTTCGCGTTGCACCAGGCGAATCTCAGCATAATCAACATCAATAAGTTCGACCAGAATCGGCCCGCTAATAAGTGACCAAAGATCAACACGTATTTCTGCGCGGCCGACTTCGACCATATAGGGAGCGTCGCCCCACTCTGCATTTTGAAATTGAACGTCTTCTGCGATAACAATGGCGTGTCCGCTGAGCTCGACACTAAACTCCCCGTTGATAACGAACTCGCGGCCAGTTTTATCGCTGACCCAGTTTTCGAGTTGAGGTTTGAAAATACCCAGATCGACGGTCCACAACCAGGTCAGCGCGAACGCCAACAATGCGGCCAGCGTGATGCCAGACCAAATGGCTATTCTCTTAAGTTTCATGAGCCTGTCTTCCTGGGTGGCAAGCGGCTGCAGTTACGATGACCGTATTGCGATTAGAGCCTGAGTGCGCCATTTTTATCGTTCTTATTTAGGAGTCGGTCAAGTATTCAACATTGGCGGGTACCGGCGCAACTAGCAACAACAATCGTTGACGCGCAGTCATTGCGCGGGCCCGCTGCCGCGAGTTAATGTAGCCGTATATGGTGGACCGGCAATTTCGCGTTTATGACGATCGATATTGAAAGTTTAACTGGCAGAGGTGCTGTCACGAGCCGGCGAGTCTATACGCGTCGCGATGCCAGCCTGTACGCACAAAGTATCGGTTTCGGTAGCGACCCCCTCGATGAGCTGGAACTCGACTTTGTAAGCGATCGGCCAACATTCAAGTCAGTACCAACTATGGCTTCTATATTCGCTGACGTTATTCTCGAGCTCACCCACGCCTGTCAGTTGCAGCACCCGGAACTGGCTTTGCATGGTGAACAGAAACTGGAAATATTTTCGCCGTTGCCGGACATGGCCGAATTGGAAATTCAAGGGTCTATTGCTGCGGTCTACGACCGTGGTCCGCAGCGTGGTGCGGAAATTCACATGGCGGCAGAAGCCAGGTTACAAGGCGAGTCCGCGCTACTTTATCGGGCGACCTACGTCACCATTGCCCGCGGAGATGGTGGGTTCGGCGGCGACGAGCCCGATCGAAGCGTCGACAACAAGCGGATTCCGGCGCGCGCGCCAGACAAAGTATGGGAATTTCCAATCAGTCGTAACCAGGCATTGCTTTACAGTCTGAACGGCGACCCGAACCCGATTCACACGCAACCTCGTATTGCTAAACGCGCGGGTTTTGAGAAACCTATCATGCACGGTCTTGGCACCTATGGGATGGCGTGTCGAGCGGTCCTCATGACCTACTGTGATGGCGATCCGTCAGTCATGAAGAGTTTTGACGTGCGTTTCTCTGCGCCGGTGATTCCGGGTGACACGCTGCTTGTAGACATGTGGCGATTAGACGACGGCGTGGCGTTTCAGGGCAGGATTCCGGATCGAGATGTTGTGGTGCTGAAAAACGGTTTCAGCCGCATAGATAAATAACTCAACAAACCGAAAAAAGCCTTACGTTTTAACGGCCGCGAAAAACTGGCTTGCGTTTTTCCATGAAGGCCCTGGGGCCCTCAATAGCATCCTGTGAATCAATCACGCTTTTCGCCAATGCCGCCTCCGTGTCCAAAGCCTGCGCTTCGGTTTGTCCGACACAATCTCGTGCCGAGCGACGGATGGCACTCACTGCCAGTGGTCCGTTGTCGGCGATTTTTCGCGCGATGCCGAGTGCCGTCGGCATTAGTGCGCTGGCGTCGACCACATGATTAACGAAGCCCAGGGCATGCGCTCTTTGCGCTGTGATGAGATCACCGGTGAGCAGCAGTTCCATTGCGATGGCGTGGGGAATTTGCCGCGGCAAGCGAACGGTGGATGCACCGGCCGGAAACAAACCCCATTTGACTTCTTGAAGACCAAATTTGGCATCGGGCACGGTGACACGGATGTCGCAACCGAAAACCAGCTCCATACCGCCGGCGATGGCATGGCCGTTGATGGCGGCGATCACCGGCTTGACAGTGTCGCGGTTGATTAGAAACAGACCGTCGTCTGATGCCAGGATCTGCAACAAGCGCTCGTCCCACTCGTCTTCGACTTGTCGGGCGCCGGTCACCAGGGGTGCCGTTAGAGCAAGGTCGGCCCCGGAGCAGAAGGCCTTGTCGCCGGTAGCCGTTAGGATGGCGACCCGAATCGCTGCGGAATCTCGCACCTCTTGCCAGGCATCGTGAAGTCGCACCATCACTTCGGGGCTCATGGCGTTACGGGCTTTAGGCCGATTGATTGTTAACCGGGCAATATGCTCTTCAACTTCAAATTCGACGACAGCCATCGGAACTCCTGTTTCAATAAGTTCGTTTAAAGATAGGGAATGCTACCTGCGGGCTACATCAAACTGGATCGGCAGCCGTTCGAGTCCGTGCGTTACGGCGCCGCCTCTGCGTTTGAGGTCGGCAAGGCTGAGACCGTCGGCTAATCTGATGTTATGCAGGCGCTCAAGAAGTAGACAATAACTCTCGGTAAGCTCCTGACGGGCAATCACCGCGCCCGCACAGGCATGAATCCCATAACCGAAAGACTGGTGCTTGCGTATGCCAGCACGATCGATATCGAATTGGTCTGCATTTTCGAAGGCTACCGGGTCGCGATTCGCAGCGCCCCAACACAATAATATCTGTGCGCCCTTCGACATCTTGTGCCCATGAAACTCGATGTCTTCGGCGACACTCCTGAAATTATTCTGAACGGCGGATTCGTAGCGCAGGCTCTCTTCCGCAAAATTGGCGATGAGCTTGCGATCGCCGCGTATGCGCTCCGCGATCTTGGGTCGTTCAATTAGTCTGAGCATACCCAGCGACAAGGCACTCACCGCCGTGTCGTTCCCGGCGATGATTAACGCCTCACACATGCCGAGCACCTCGCGCAGACTTAGCGGTTCATCTCCGTTCTCCTGATCGATGGTAGCCGCCGCGAAGTCCGTCAGTATGTCGTCCCGCGGATTGGCAACCCGGTCCTTGAGTGCTGCAACGAGATAGTGCTGCAATTCCGCGATATTTTTCATGCACTCGAGCATTTCGTCTTCGCTCAATGGTTGCTCGAGCTGCAGCACCCAGGCGTTCGCCCAGCGCCGAAACTGCGCGATGTCGTTTCTGTCTACGCCGAGCATTTCTGCGATGACCAGGATGGCGAGTCGCCATGCATAATCCATGACAAATTCGCACTCTTTCTCATCTACGATGTTGTCGATCAATTCTGCAGCGATTTCCACGATGCGTGGGCGTAATTGGTGGGCGCGTTTTTCTCTCAGAACCCGAGCAAAAACGTTCCTGTATACCGTATGCAGAGGCGGATCGGCGGTGATGATTTGCGGCGAGAAACCGTAGCCGTGTTCTTTTAGATAAGCGACCGCTTTTGGGTAGAAATTCAGGTTTCGGCCCGCCGGGCGACTTGAAAAAAGCTCCGGCTGCTTTGTGATTTCGCGAATGACGTCGAAGTCCAGCACCATATAGGTTTCTCGATGCGGATTTTCGATACGAACGATCGGTCCGGACTGACGAACACAATCATAGAAATCATAAGGATTGGTGAGCGTGTGCTCCTCGAAAAAGACGAACCCTTCTTGCGCCTCCGGATGCATTCAGGGTCCCGACTTCTGCCCTTGCTTCAGCGCCGCGCGCATAGCGACGGAGTCGAATACCTCCAGCCAATAGGTGATTAGCCCATTCTCAATGTCGATCATCGAGGTGATAGGCACTTCAATACTGTCGTCAGCGCCATGACGAGTCATGCTCGCGACGTAATGCACGGCACCGTGTTGATCGTCACCGACAACCTTCTCGATGCGATAGTCGCAACTGGACCAGAACTTTTTCGTGTCATCGACATGTTTGCTGACATCGTCTGCCGTTGTGTCAGTTCCGAATGGATGGGTACAAATGAATTGGGGCGCAAACGCATCTGCGTACGCGTCGCGATCGAAAGCTTTCCACGCATCGAGGGCGCGTTGCAGTGCTTTTTGAACTTCAGTCAATTATTAGCCTCCTGATTCGCAATCACGATCGCAACCACAGTCGCAATCACACTCACAATCGCAATCGCAATCGCGTTTTCCAACTGTACTGCAGATCGGGAAAGGTGTCAGGCGATTCCCAATAACCCCAATGTGGTTCACTATTGATACTTACCTGCTTCGATTTTGAGGATATACGCATATGACAGCAATCAGCCCTATGGTGCGCAGTGCCCTGATGGTTGCCGACCTGGACCGTTCCACGCAGTTCTACCGCGAGGTTCTGGGTCTGGATGAAACCTGGTATGCCGGCGAGCTCAGTAACGGCAATGCCCATCAACTGCTGGGTATGCCGGCCGGCAGCCTGACACGCGCCTGCATTCTCAAAGCCCCTGGCCCGGCTTGGGGCATGATTGGCCTGTTCGAAATCAGCCAGCCGACGCCGACGCCGGTAAGCTTGGATAGCCAGCGTATTAACCTCGGCGAAACCTGCCTGGTTTTCTATCACACGGATCTCGACAGTGTGCAGGCGTTGCTCGAAGAACAGAAACTCCCGGTCCTGTGCCCGCCGTTAATGCTGGTCGTTGACGACCAGTCGCGGCAGCGAGAAATGAGCTTTCGCGATCCCGACGGTGTGCTGATCAATCTAATTGAATGGGATCAGGATGATGAGCTGCGGCCTGAACAAAAGTGAATACGGTCATGAATCGCCTGCGAATTGCCTCAGGTCACTTCGAAATCGAATCAAACAATCCGCAGTGAGCTAGCGTAGAATGTTCTTAACAAGGTCTGCGAATTCGATCTCACACTGGGACAAATGTCATGGGTAAAGAACGAAAGAGCAACAAAGAAACAAAGAAGTTGCCGGGTATGACGGCAAAAGAGAAGAAGGCTGCAAAGAAAGCCAAGAAAAACGAAAAAGGCCGCATAGGCGAGTAATCCTCATTTATGTCGAAGTGACTGCAGAGACCGATGAAGAAAAGACCTATGTCTTGCATGGCCAACTCTTCTTCCGCTCGATCAGCAGTTTCAAGGATCTCTTTCACCCGCGAGAAGACCCGGCAGATGTTGTTATCGACTTCCATCGCTCACGTGTATGGGATCACTCCGCGCTCGAAGCCATTGACGTACTTGCAGAAAGATACTTGCGCAACGGCACGCGCCTGCATATGCGAGGTCTTAGCGTGGATTGTAAGGGGCTGCTCTACAAAGCTGGAAATATGGTCGAAACTGATGTTAACGGCGATCCGCACTATCGAGTAGTGGTGGATTACAAGCAGCATCCGCCAGTAGAAAATACCTGATCACATCTTTCGACCTACTTTCTTGCAGCAACTGGTTAAGTCCAAAAAAAATCCCCGCGCAAGGCGGGGATAATGGGGGTAACGCATATATGCGTCAGGGGATTCTTAAGGTTTCAATTAGTCGACGAAGTCATCCGTTAAAAATTTCACTTTTTGCATCTTTGTTGTAGCAATTTGAAAGTAGGGGAAAATTGTTACAGAGCAGTGAACAGGAATGGTTACGAATCCGTTTCAAAATGTATCAAAATGTATCGAGTTGCCGGTGCCTCGCGATTCCTTATCGCACACGCGCTACCATCGCTTCATGAAAAAAGTTCTATTAATTGACGATGATCGAAAACACTCCGGTTTGATGCAGGCCTATTTCGAGCGCTTTGGCATAAGCGTTGTGAGCGCGCATGACTCAGTTGAGGGTTTTAAGAAGCTGGCTCGAGAAGAGCCGGATCTCTTATTGCTTGATGTGATGTTGCCTGGCAAGAATGGTTTCGAGATTTGCCGTGAGATTCGCAAGACCAGTAATATTCCAATAATCATGCTCACGGCTCGGGGCGACGTCATTGACCGAGTGTCGGGGCTGGAGTTGGGCGCGGATGACTACATAGCCAAACCTTTCGAACCGCGCGAACTGGTTGCACGTGTGCAGGCGATACTGCGACGAGCGGAATCTTCAGGATCGACCGTTGGTGGACTAAATTTCGAGGGTTTGTCGATTGATACTGAAACCCGGGCGGTTCGCGTTGATGAGAACTCTACCGACCTGACCTCGATGGAGTACGAACTGCTACTGATTCTTGCTCGACGTCATGGTCGCAAACTTTCGCGTGACGAAATTTTAAGTGAATTGCGGGGCATCGACGCCGCTATCCTGACGCGGTCCGTGGACATAATGGTTAGTCGCTTGCGCCAAAAGCTTGGTGACTCGGCGAAGCCACCGAGATTCATACAGACGATCTGGGGTCGCGGCTATTCATTCATTGGTGTACCACAGACTGATTGAGAGACTAGCCCGGGGGCTTATGGTCAACGTAGATAAGCTCGTCTGTTGGAAATCCCAGCTCCGTGGCTGAGTCAACCAGGCTGGACAATATACCCGGGTCGAGGTCTGGTGAACGGGCCAATATCCATAAGTAGCTGCGATCTGGTCCGGCGACGAGGGCATATTGGTAGTCATTCTTGTCCAACTCAATGATGTTGTAACCGCCGTAAAAGGGTCCGAAGAACGAAACTTTCAGCTCGCCGATGTCGGCATCACCGATGAAGTACGCTTTGCCCGTTGCGTCGTCCCATTCGCCAGCTGCGGCTTTGTAGCCACGATTTACCACGCTGACCCCACCGTCATTTCGCATACTGTAATTTGCGGTGACATTGGACATGCCCCGCTCAAAGCGATGATCTAGCCGAGCGACTTCGTACCAAGTGCCGAGGTAGCGATCGAGCTCGAATCCGGATACGGCTTGCACGCCCTCGGGGATGCCACTACAGCCGCTTTGCAATGCAATGGTAAGCAACGTAATCGCTATAAGTGAAAATCTTCTCCGTGCTTTTTTTATCATCTCGTATTGGCTCTCTAAAATTGTCTTGAATCGTACGCCCAGTGCAGCACCGCTTGGCGCTGTCGCGGACGACAAAAGAAATCGCATTTTTCACAGTTTCTTCTGATCTGAGTAACGTGACGCCGCATAGCACGCCATCTCTTAATCTGTCTGTCGTCATCCGAGCATCTTCGCCCCAGGTAATAGCGGCAGTACCACTGGAACCATCCCCGTGGATCATCCGCAGACAGCCAACCCTTCGTTCGCCAGACTGACAACGACTGAGAGGCATTGACGCCGAACCAATTCAGATCGGGGTCATGCTTCTCTGTGCACAGCTTGGCGTTCGTAAACCAATCAGACGGAAATTCATCCTGGCAGTCGGTCATGTATTTTCCACCGAAAACACCGAGTTCAAGCATTGATTTGGGCGACAGGTCCGGTTGGAAGTCTGTGTGAAAGTTTTTGCCCATCGGCTCCGTGCAGAAATAGATGTAGTCCGACTGCATGAGATCGCGAACGACGTATTTTCTTTTTTTCATTTTTCAAGCTTCAAAATACGTAAGTGATGGCAGCGAAGCCCTTCATAATCTGGTCATCGGCAACAATTGGGCTATTCGAGACTTCGTCCGGCAAAAACTCGGCCGAGAGACTGAGTATGATGCGCCAATCTTCCGTCAGCTCAATGAAGCTGGAAATTCCAGCCTCGTAGCTGATCGAGCTGCCGGTATTGTACGCCGGTCTTGTCGGTGTCGCAGCGTCAGGTGAAACACCAAAATCGTAGTTTGTCAGATCGTCGCTAAGCCAGTTCAGTTGCAACTGCGGCGAAATGCGCAACCAGCCAGCCTGAAAGCCTTTCGATACCCTTGCCGTGGCAGCGCCGCCGCCAATCTTGTCCAGAACATCGTGCTCGTAACGCAGCAGAAAATTTACGCCGCCTGGCATTTCATAGCGAAAGCCTAAGCCAGCCATTACGGTGCCATCGCGATCACCGAGCCCGGCAAGTGCCGCGCTGTCGCTTTCTTCATAGACGCCGATTCGATAAGAGGCAGATGCAGCCAGACGCCACTTTCCGCTTCCAGTCAAACCGTACTGCACATTCGGACCGAGCCATTGCAGTCGCTCCCCGTTGTAGGTAATGGCAGGGATAGGTTGCAACACGGTTGTGTCAGATCCAACGTAAGGACTGCTGCGGCCGATAACTCCGGCGCCAATGCCAAGACGGCCGCGTTCGCCGAGTACCTTGTAGACTTCGATATCAATGCTGGCTGATTCTCCCTCACCAATAAAAAATTTCGCGCGGTCGAAAGCAGGTGGACCTTTTGGGCGGTAGTTGTTCGAGATGCCAAGAGGTTCCTTAGGGATACCAATGAAATTCTTATCTAATAGATTGTTTTCGTTTTCATCGACATACACGAGTACCGCGATGTTCCCGGCGGGCACTCCATCAATTTGGTAAATTTCGCCGGTCTGGATCGGCGCGCGCATCTCTTTCACCGGATCGCGAAAATCGCCGAAGGCATTCGGCGAATCGTAGATCTGGAATACTAAAGTGCCGCTGGCGGGCGTTCCCTGCACACGTAGCGAGAGGTCTGCAGCCTGGGTAAAAGAGGCCCAAACCACCAGGAGAAGACAAAACATTAATCTCATTTAGGGTATATCCGAAACGGCGTGAACTAGACGATATCAGCGAGTCATCACTAAGCATACTGGTCGTCGCAAACCGTTACATGATGTTACAAGCGGCGTTACGTAGGGTTTACCGCGCTGGGACTAGCCTTGCAGGAGAGACGGAATCTTAGCCTCGAGCGACGAAACAACACTAGTGACAGCGCGATAAAATTACCGTTCTTAGCGGCCAAAGCCATGAGTACTGCTTTTTTGCCTGCTAACCGGCGGAAAACACAACTCTCGCAGGCTTATTGGCGAAAGGAGTTGGCGTGTGTCAGTATTTTCGATCAGAAACTTATTGTCTTATTCTAAATGAGGAATTGCTATGTACAAGTATCTGCTGTTAGTTACGCTTGCAGTTTTAGCTGCCTGCCAACCCGCCAGCGAAGAGCCGATTGCCGAAGAGGCGGCAGCAGCCGTTGCTGTGGAGCCTGCTGGGAGGATAGACAACAACGCAACTCTCGCAGCTGTGCTGGATTCACAAGCGGATGAGATGAAGGCGCGATATAAGTTTCGAAACCCACAGGAAACTATCGAATTCTTCGGCATCGAACCTGGCATGACCGTTCTCGAAGGACTGCCGGGTGGTGGTTGGTATACGAAAATATTGTTGCCCTACCTCGGCGCGGAAGGCCGCGTCATTGGAGCTTCCTACTCTCTGGAGATGTACAGTTTGTTTCCCTTTGCCAGCGAGGAATTTATGGCGAGGGAGGAAGGCTGGGAAGCGAAATTCCTGATCGATGCAAAAGCATGGGGCGGAGAAAGCGGTGCGAGCGTTGAGGCTGTGCGCTTCGCGTCGATACCTGATCGGTTTGCGAACAGTGTGGATGTTGCGTTCCTCCCGCGCGTTTTACACAACCCGTCAAACTTTCAGAACAATGGTGCGGGCGATCATTTGCTTACAATTATTGCTGACACGTTCAAAGTCCTGAAACCAGGCGGTACTTTAGGCGTCGTGCAGCATGAAGCGCGCGCCGAGATGTCGGATGAATTTGCTGATGGCAGCCATGGCTATTTGAAAAAGGCCTGGTTGAAAGAGCAGATCGAGGCAGCGGGATTTGAATTTGTTGCAGAATCCGACATCAATTCGAACCCCAAGGATCAGCCAACTGAGGAAGATACTGTATGGAAGCTGCCGCCGACGTACAGCGGCACAGGTGATGATGCAGAGGAAAAGGCTGCGGTTGATGCAGTCGGCGAATCCAATCGTATGACATTAAAATTCCGCAAACCTTGAGTCGACAGTCGCCAGTCGTTGGCGGGGGTATTCACTGTGGCTAAGGCTCAAATGAAAATTCCCGTTTCCATATGGTCCGACATCGCCTGCCCGTGGTGTTTTGTTGGCATGGCCAATCTCGACGCGGCGATCAGGCAATTGGCAGATGAATCCGAAGCGGTCGAGCTGCAGCTTCGCTGGCGAGCTTTTGAGCTTGATCCGCGGCCGCGTGAGCCGTCTACTCAAAACTACGCCGAACGGCTCGCCGTCAAGTACCAGCGAAGCGTAGAACAAGCTCAGGAGATGCTCGATACGATGACGCAGGCCATCGCCGATGTCGGCGGTCGCGCAGATTTTAGCAAGGTCATTGCAGCGAATACGTTCAGGGCGCATCAGCTAATTCAATGGGCGGGTGATACGGATCGGCGTGGCGAGACCAATAATGCTCAACATCAACTAATCGCGGCACTCAAGCGTGGCTATCTTGGTGACGGGCTCAACCTGGGCGTGGATGATGAGATGCTGCAGCTTGTGGGGGAGTTGGGTCTTGACCAGGCCGCGGCAGAAGATGCACTGAACTCTGAACGCTTTTCCGATGTGGTGCGTGCTGATGAGTTAGCTGCCGAACAAAATGGCATCCGGGGTGTGCCGTTTTTTGTGATTGGTAGCTACGGACTGTCAGGAGCGCAGCCAGCCGCGGCATTAATCGAGGTTGTCCGCAAGGTCGAATCGGATTATCACGGCTAATAGACGCTTAGCCTCAAGATCTATGGTGTCTTCGGCGATCGTTCGCTAAAGTACTGAACTGATACTCACTTAGGCGCTATGAACATGAGAAACGTTTTGATTATTGCGATCGCTATGTTCGCGGCGGCGTTTTCTTACGCCGAGACAAGTCTGCCCTTCGATGTAAGCGAAATAGCTTCTTTTGACGAGCCCTGGTCGATGGCATTTTTGCCCGACGGACGCATACTAGTCGCGGAGAAGAAGGGCCGTATCGCAATTGTCGGCCAGGACGGTAAGTCGTTTCGCGCAGTGCGCGGACTGCCAAACGTAGATTATGGCGGGCAAGGCGGGCTCGGCGATGTTGTCCTGCATCCCGACTTCACGAGCAATGGACTGATTTACGTAAGTTACGTTGAGGGTGCCGCCGGCGCGACGCGCGGCGCGGCTGTCGCGCGCGGTGTGCTGACTCTTACAGAGCGAGGCGGAACATTGTCCGACGTCGAAGTTATCTGGAGACAATATCCGAAGCTTGTCGGCTACGGACATTATGGGCACCGCATTGTTTTTGACGATGACGGTTACCTGTGGATTTCTTCTGGTGATCGCCAGAAGTTTACTCCGGCGCAGGACATGCAGAGCAATCTCGGCAAGATTATTCGCTTACACGATGACGGCTCAGTTCCTGATGATAACCCGTTTGTCGACTACTATAGCGTCGACGCTTTCGTTGATGACGATGGTGTTTATTCGCAGATCTGGTCGCTTGGCCATCGCAATCCGTTAGGAATGGCTTTTGATCTTAGTGGTCAGCTGTGGGTCGCTGAAATGGGGCCGGCTGGGGGCGATGAGCTTAATCGAATCATTCGGGCTGGAAATTATGGCTACCCGATTGTTTCTAATGGCGAGCACTACGACGGTCGTCCCATACCGGACCATGATACGAAGCCAGAATTCACTGCACCGGCTGCTTGGTGGACGCCAACGATCTCGCCAGGAAAACTAATGGTCTACAGTGCTAGTAAATTTCCGGATTGGCACGGAAACTTGCTGCTTGCCGGACTTTCGTCACAAGCGATTATTCGTGTTGAGTTAGACGCAGAAAAGGCAACTGAAGTCGAACGCTTCCCTATGGGTGCGCGAATACGAAGCATTGTTCAGGGGCCGCAAGGAGACTTATGGGTACTTGAAGACGATTCTCGAGGGAGTCAGGGTCGCTTGCTGAAATTGACGCCGAGAGCAGGGAAATAGGGCGGCCCGAATGCTCAATTGAATCTTAAGATCGATAGCACCAGACTGAGAAATTACACGCCGGCGGCCGTCGTTTACAGCTAGTTTTTTGCGACCCACTCAAGATCTCGCAGATATTCCTGCATGGTGGTCAGGCTTGGGTAGCGTTGGCGTAAGGACTGAACATCAGCCTGGTAACCGGGGTCCACAAACCAGCGATACATCATCGCCATTTCTTCGCCCGAAACCGATTCGTACTCATCCCATGGTATTTTCTGGTGGGTAAGCTCCAGATCGAGTTCACTGGATAACAACGCCATATACTCGCCAACCGTCAGCTCGTCGCCTGCAATGTTCACCGCCTTGCCGAGCCATTCATTCGGATGGTCAAACGCCTCACCAACCATGAACCCGATGTCACGTGCAGCAATCCACTGATGCCGTTCGTCCAGACTACGTGGATCGATAAAGAGACCGGACGTTAGCGCATTGCGCTGGTAGCGAACATTGTTCATGAACTCCACGGGCCGAACAATCGTGTAGTTCAACCCGGACTCGTACAGGACTTTTTCTATTTCGTACTTGCTGTCAAAATGCGGAATACCTGTTCCGGTTTCGGCTTGCGACGCCGAAGAAAACACAAAGTGATTAAGGTTAGCTTGTGTGGCTGCAGAGATAAGATTTCGACCATGCTGGACCTCTTTCGCCGGGCCGTAGACGTTGGCGTTCGTTACGGCGAACATCCCGTCGACACCGACCAGAGCAGCGGACAAGGAAGCGGGATCATCGAAGTCCCCTTTCACAACCGTTGCACCAAGTTCAATCAGCGCTTTCGCTTTATCGCTGTCTGGATTTCTGCTTAGCCCACGAACAGAAAATCCTCGCGACAATAATTCACGTGCCACCGCCCCACCTTGCGTTCCGGTCGCTCCGGTCACGAGGATGACCCGGGGTTGTTGTGGTTCAGGGTCGATCGAGTCTTCACTCGAACATGCGCCAATGGCGAGCAACGAGAAAAGTCCGATGACGATGAAAAATAGTCTACGCACTTTGCCAGTCCTTATTTTTCCACGTAACGAATAGCGCACGAAAGCAACGCGGCGGGCGCCATAAATAAGCTAAAACTATTAGCGCCCTGAAATCTGGGTGCTGTCGCAGTTAAACCCTGCGGCGGCCGTGCCGAATTGCACGATCCATTGCTACCGGAAAGAGGATCTACTGTTGCATAAACCCATCGAGTGAGTCTCGAAGACGAACTGCCCAGTGTCGAACCAGTCTTCTGACCTCCGCTGCATTGGTTACTCTGTTGGAATCCGTCATCGTATTGCCGATAGGTTCGGCCGCACGCCGGTCAATCGACCGGGCAATAATAGCGCCTGTCTCTGAGTCCCGAAGTTCCAGAACAAGCGTCGCTTCACCTATACGACTGAGATATATACTACCGCGACCCGCCATGTTCATGGAGTCTTGCGGCACGTATGACACCACATCGAGTAATCCACCCCTGATCATCAATACGTCAGGTCCGGGCTCATTAACTATCTCGAAGCTCTTAATCTTAACGATTTCTTCCATAAACGTTTCTTTGACCAAGGTCTCAAATCGTGCTCGCGCCTCGTCGTCTATAAAGTACGGACCACTACCCGATCTGTTCATCGAAGTGTTTTGTTTTTTCGCTGGAGCATATTCGATGTCCGCGCCTACCATCATTATTTTGGAGTAGGGCGAGAGATCGAAGTCAGGCCTGGCCCAAGCCTTATCAGCCTTACTGTTATCAACAACATTCAGGCCATCGAAAGAGACCTCGGCATCCGGCCCGCTTTGGATTGAGGGCGGTGTGGTTGTGCAGCCAACTGATAAAAATGTTGCAGTCACTAAGAGTAAAAATCCAAGTGTTTTTTTATTTTTCATGTCAATTATCCTCAAGTGTCGTCGGCTTTTTTTCAATTATTAATACCTTCTAATGTTAGTCTATTTTGAAGTTTCGTCAATAACAGATGATTGAAAAAGTGTCAGGCTTGACCCTGAAACAAGCTCAGTATCGGAAAATTTGTCGTACAAACGAGCTACGCGGGTTTCGCGATACTTAAAAACGTCGCAATCGCAATGAAGATCCAAAGCAGCACTAAAACAGAAGTGGCTTTGACATAGGTTTGCTTTATAGCGTCGTTGTCCTTTATGGAGATGCTGCCCTCAGCCATTCTTGCCCATACTCGGAAATGCGTGGACAGCACGATCCGAATGCCAACACCGCAGGCGACCACGCCCCCGAACGCGACTAGTTTCCACCGCAACCAACTTGGCATCGGCCACGTATCACCCAGCATTCCCGTCGCAATCGCAAAAATAATCAGCAGCAGAAAATATCTCGTACCACGGTCTATTCGACCGAGAATCTGGCCTGATGGGCGCTTTCGCAAGCGATGCACTGCTTCCGTAAAAATAAGCCACGAAATACCAAAAAAGGCCGCGCCGGCGACGAGCGATGAGCCACCGGGAATAAAACCGTAGGACGCGGCCAGCATGCTGCCCAACGAAAACTGCAATATCAGTGCATAGCGAACGTGTTGGTCAACATTCATCACGTGATCCATCAATTGTTCACGTTGCTTAAACGGCATGTCCTCCGCATAACACACCAGGCGATAAGTCGAATTGATAACAAACTCGGAGCCGAGCCAGTATCCCAGCACAACGATGTGCGCAACCAACAAGTAGTTAATCATGGCTTATTCTGCTGGAAAAAAGATCGATGATGCGCATCTTGCACAAGCTTAGCAACAACGTTCAACTGCTACCCGCAATGAATGATTTTCGATGAGACCGATTCTAAACGGATTGCTCGCGAAGTTCGCGGCGCAGAATCTTGCCGACATTGGACATCGGCAATTCATCGCGAAACTCAATATGCTTTGGCACCTTATAAGCGGCTAGCTCATTGCGACAAAAGTCGCGCAACTCACTTGCCGTCAACGATGGGTTACTCGTAATCGCAAACAACTTTACGGCCTCCCCGGTCTTCTCATCCGGCACGCCGATAACGGCACATTCAATGATATCGGGATGTGCGGACACTACGTTCTCTATCTCGTTCGGATACACATTGAATCCCGATACAAGCACCATGTCTTTCAGCCGATCGACAATACGAATTTTGCCATCAGCTTCGATGATCGCGACATCGCCAGTGCGGAACCAACCATCTGCATCGATAGCCTCGGCGGTTGCATCTTCGCGTTGCCAATAACCCTGCATAACCTGCGGGCCCCGAATAAGCAGTTCGCCCTCAGCCCCGCACGTCAAATTGTTGCCAGCTCCGTCGACAACTTTCATCTCGCAGCCAATCATCGGCGGACCAATTGTGCCGAGCCGATGTTCGGCCAGAGTATTGACCGTCGCCATGGCAGCTGTTTCAGAAAGACCGTAACCCTCATGAATTAGCGCGCCGGTGCGTCGTTGCCACTCGTCTGCGATTTCCGGCACTGTCGCAGCACCGCCACTGATCGTCCACCTCATATGGCTGAAGTCTATGGAGTCAAATTCGGGATGTTGCATCATCGCCGTAAAGAGCGTGTTCACACCGGCGAATGAGGTGAACGAGTGCTGCTTCATGGTTTCAATCATGGCGGGGATATCGCGTGGATTCGGGATGAGAACCGACGTGCCGCCGTTGAGAAATCCCGCTACCAGGTTTACGGCAAAACCGTAGATGTGATACACCGGCATTGGCGCAATGCCGGTGTCTCGCAGCGTCATGTCAGCGCCGAAAGACAGCGGCGACATCAAGGCTGCTGACAAGATGTTGCCGTGACTGAGGATAGCGCCTTTTGGTGCGCCGGTCGTGCCACCGGTATATTGCAAAGCAGCAATGTCGTCCAGGCTTACCTCAATATCCGGCAACTCGATTGCGCTTCCGGCGGCGAGGGCGTCGGGCAGGGATACGACATTCTCGAGTGAGCAAGCGGGCAGAGATTGTGAATCGATCATGTCGATCGGATTCGTCGCAATAATTTTCGTTATGCCGGTTTCCGCTACAACCTGTTCCATCATTGGCAAATTGCTGTCGATGACAACAGCGGCTTTTGCACCTGAATCGTTGAACTGATAAATGAGCTCGCGTTTTGTGTACAGCGGGTTGGTGTTGACGATAGTTAGGCCAGCTCGCAACACCCCCCAGGCAACGATTGGATACTGCACCAGGTTAGGTAGCTGAATAGCAACGCGATCGCCTTTCGACAGCTTGCACTCCTGCAGCAAATAGGCGGCGAAATCACGACTTTGATGCTCGACTTCAGTAAACGTAATTGGCTTACCGAGGCAGTAGAAAGCTACGGCGTCAGCATGTCGCCGGGCCGAGTCCTCAAATGCTGCTATCAAGTCCGCTGTCTCCTGACGTTCTAACTTGAGTAGACAACTAAGGATGTAGTCTTCTGTTTTCGTTTGCATGATCTAGCGCAACATCAGGGATTATCAATGTCGTCTATTATGCAACAGAGCCGCCGCATATTCTGTCACTCAAGTGACAAGCGATAATGCTTGCTCGTTTTCAGCAATGGGTTCAACATTGGAACAACTACAGACACCCGTTGACGCTGATGACCAGAGACGTAATGGACCACGACATCGCTGCAGTAGTATCTCGATGTC
This sequence comes from uncultured Woeseiaceae bacterium, assembly GCA_905480215.1. GTDB lineage: Bacteria > Pseudomonadota > Gammaproteobacteria > Steroidobacterales > Woeseiaceae > UBA1847. The sequence continues at coordinate 28,354 of CAJQPL010000026.1, forward strand.
CCTGGTTTAAAGGATTGCCAGCGGAAGCGCAGAAACAGTTATCGGATTCGGCTCGAATACGCTCCTATCGAAAGAGCAGTTACCTCTACACCACCGGCGAATTACACGGTGACCTTTTCTGTATTCTTTCTGGGCGAATTCGATTGTTGCTGACGAGCGCCATTGGCCAGGAATACGCGGTCAATGATATCGAGCCAGAGGCCTGGGTTGGCGAACAGTTTCTGGTTGGCGATGTTGCAACGGCACTGGATGCACAGGTTGCCGAAAATTCTACCGTCCTGATTCTTCCTCGTAGTTCTGTGCTACGTGTGGCCGAGCAGTATCCAGAGATGTATCGCATGCTTTTTGAGCACACGATGGAGCGCTCGCGCGGTGTATTTACGCTTTTGCGGGGTATGGCGTTTTATCCTCTTCGATCGCGGCTCGCTGGGTGGCTTTTGAACCTGATTGAAGAGCACGGTGAGGAAACGGACGAAGGGATATACCTCGAAATAAATCTTAGCCAGAATGACCTGGCGCAGCTGAGTCTTGGTTCGCGGCAACGAATTAACAAGATTATCAGCGAATGGCGGGAATTGGGTGTTATTGAGTTAGATGGCAGTCGCTATCTTATCCGCGATATCGATGCGCTCACGGGTGAGCTGGAACTCAAGGATAGTGACCGCTAGCAAGACGTCACGCAGGCGACAGCCAATTCGATCGGATCAATGTAAAGTCTCGGAGAATAAGGGGCTTACCCCAAAAATAAGGGCGGGATGAACTGATGCGAACCTCACTCAAACTAGGCTATGGCGTTGGCCAAATTGGGACCGGAGTAAAAAACGCTGCTTTCAGCATTTTCCTTTTCTTCTACTACAATCAAGTACTTGGAGTCCCGGGAAGTCTTGCGGGCATGGCGTCCTTGACCGCACTCCTTGTCGACGCGATCACGGATCCAATGGTCGGCCAACTATCTGATCGTTTCAAATCTCGCTGGGGCCGCCGCCACCCGTTCATGCTGCTCGGCGCGCTACCCTTCGGCCTCGCGTTGTACATGCTATTCGCGCCGCCAGCCGGTCTCGACACCGACGGATTGTTCTGGTGGTTTCTCGGCTTCGCCGTCCTCGTGCGCACACTGCTGACCTTCTTCTACGTGCCGCATTTGTCACTCGGCGCCGAAATGGTTCGCGATTACCATGATCGGACTAGCCTGATCGGCTATCGTACGTTTTTTCAAATGGGCGGTGGCTTGTTAGTCACGATGGTCGGTCTGGTGGTCTTTTTTCCGCCGAGCGAAGCATTCGCAAATGGTATGCTCAATGCCGCCAGCTACCCGAGCTTCGCCATATTTGCGGGCACGCTTGGCAGTGTAGCTATGCTCCTATCGGTCATCGCAACACGATCGACTATTGGAGCTTTATCCGACCCTATTCCCGATCCGAACGCCGGGCATCCAATTCTGGGCTTCATCACAGTTTTCAGGACGCTGCAGCAATTCGCATTCCGAAAATTGTTTCTGACCATGTTGGTTTTCACCACCATCGTCGGCGTTTCCCAAACTTTGATCATCTATACCGGCACCTATCTATTCGGCTTCTCACCTGAGCAACTGGCTATTGCAGCGTTATCACCGATACTCGGCGTCCTGTTCGGACCGTTGGCTGTCAAACGTATGTCACGCACTTTGGACAAGAAAAAGTCGATGATGATGTGCTTGTTCTGGGGTGCGCTGTTCGGCTATTCCACGCAGATAGCATTTCTACTCGGCATCCTGGAACCGATGAGTATCGGTAGCCGCCTGTTGTTCGTTTTCGTAATGAACGGCATTTCTCAAATATTTTTTATCGGCTTGTACATCATCATCGACTCGATGTTAAGCGACACTATTGATCAACATGAGATGGAAACCGGGCGTCGCGAAGAAGGCCTGTTCTTTTCCGCCAGCTCCTTCGCGCAGAAAGCGAGCTTTGGACTCGGCGCGCTAATCGCCGGTATCGGTTTAGATGTGATTAAGTTTCCGAAAGGGGCAGCCGCCGATGCAGTGCCGCTGGATATCCTCACCAACTTTGCGTGGTTCGCAGGACCGATGACGATGGTTTTTCTGCTTGCCAGTATCTTTCTGATCCGTAGTTATCCAATCGATGAAAAAGAGCACGCGAAAATAACGCAGGCTATTGATACGGCAAAACTAGGATCTTGATGCGCTGCGTTCTCTGGCGCGAAGTCGAACGACCTTCTCCAGCCGCAAAATTCTTTCATACGTATTTGGAAAGTGGCGCACGACCCAGTCCATAACTTTCGCGTCTCGACCAACAAGGATGCGGCGCTTGTTCTTCTCTACACCGCGAATAATCGCTGCAGCCGCTTGCTCGGCGGTCGTAATTGCCGCTTTGTCAAAATCGGCAAGCAACTGTTCCTTCGATACGCTGAGCGCTTCCTCACCAATGCGTGAATTCGTCGCGATACTGGTCTTGATGCCGCCAGGATGAACGCAGCTGACACCGATTGTTGAACCTGCCAGTTCCATTTTCAGTGCTTCCGTAAATCCGCGCACTGCGAATTTCGATGAGTTATAGGCCGACTGCAGAGGCAATGACATCAATCCGAACAAACTCGACACGTTTACGATGTGGGCAGCATCGGCTCGCCGCAAGTGTGGCAAGAACGCCTTGCTACCGTAGACAACACCCCAGAAATTGATATTCATTATCCATTCGAAGTCGCTGTACAGCAGCTTTTCAGCGGAATCGATTAGCGTTACGCCCGCGTTGTTGATGATCATGTTCACACCACCATGCTCGTTGACGACATCGGCTGCATATTGTTCTACGGCCTCACGGTTCGCTACGTCGACAATATGCGTGCTGCAGTTCACACCTTCCGCCTTGACCATCTCTGCAGTTTCCGCCAACTGTTTAGCGTCGATGTCTGCGGCTGCTACATCACAGCCGCGTGTAGCAACATGTAAGGCTAGCGCTCTGCCAATACCGGAACCCGCTCCAGTGATGGCGACTATTTGTCCGGCGGAAATCTTCAATCTGCTGTCCTTGCGAGGGAAGTAATTAACTGTGTGAATTTTGGCATCAGGGCATTTGGTAAATCGTGCCCCATACCCTTGATAGTATGCATTATGGCACCGGGAACCGCCGCAGCAGTATCGATACCGCAAGCCAGGGGAATTAGTGGATCCAAGTCGCCATGAATGACTTGCATCGGCATCTGCAAAGAACCCAACGCTTTTACACGGTCGGGAGCCGCAATTATCGCGGTCTGCTGACGGGCGGCCCCGCCTGCTGTCATCCCGCGCGCAAATACACGAGCAAGAAAACCACGCAGTTCGTCATCCGGAATCGGGTAGCCGGGACTTCCAAGTCCGCGCCACAAGTGCCAGAAGAAAGTAGTGATTCCTTCGTCCGTTCTATCGGCGGGGCCTTTGATAAGCATATTTCTGATCGCTTTCGTCGGTCCCGGTAATCCGCGCTTGTTGGTCGTCGACATGATCGACGTCAGACTCAGAATGCGCTGCGGTGACTCGATGGCCATAATCTGCGAAATCATGCCTCCCATCGAGACGCCGACGAGGTGTACTTTGTCGATGCCCATTGCATCTATCAATGCCAACATATCTGTTGCCATGTCGTTCAACTGATACGGTGCTTTTACCTTTAAATGCAGGCCGTGGCGCACAATCTGCAGCAACAGGTTTGGTTTACCCAGCTGGTCAAGGCTGTCAGATTGCCCAATATCGCGGTTGTCCGGTGTAATAACCCGGTAGCCTTCTGCGACTAGTGCATCGATCAATATCGGTGGCCAGCCGCTGCAGGGAACATTCAGGCCCTGTAGTAGTAGCAGAACTGGATCACCTGGCTTGCCGTAGTCTTCATAGGCGATGTTGATTCCGTTACTAAGCAACCTGGGCATGCTTTGCTCTTTCGGTCGGCACGACAACATCAAAATCCTGCAGGCTGGCGTTACGCAGCTGTGTTCGGAAAGCTGTTGCGTTGTGCGGGTATAGGGTCGTAATTTTTCCAGTTTCGGTGATGTAGTAGCTATCGCAGCCACTGGCCCAAACACTATTGTCGAGAGCAGCCTGAATATCCTTGTTGAATTCGTCCTGTACGGACTGTTTGACTGAGAGCATATTCGTGCTCCCTGCGGCTTCAATCATGCGTGTAATAAACTGAATGCTCTGTTCGATCATGTAGACCACAGACGTGGTACCAACACCTGTGTTGGGGCCGGTCGCCATCCAGTAGTTTGGGAAGCCAGCAACACATGATCCACAGTAGCCTTGCGGACCTTCGACCCAGGCATCGACTAGTGATTGTCCATTGCTGCCGTAGACGTCGATCGAGCGCATATGGCCGTCAATATCGAAGCCAGTTGCGAAAACTATGATGTCGACTTCGTGCAAAGTGCCATCTTTGCAGCGTACGCCAGCCGGCTCTATTCGATCGATGGCATTCGGCTCAAGTACAGCATTGTCGCGATTCAACGAGCGATACAGGTCGTCGGACAACAAAATGCGTTTGCAGCCCATTTCATAATTAGGCTGCAGCAATTCATGCAGTTCGGAATCCTTCACGGAATCCCGCATATGTTGCATGACTTTCTGACGACCAATCTTGCCCGCCTTGGAGCCCTTCCTTGTGATTGGATACAATATCAAGTCCATGCGCTTGTAGAGGAACCAGCGGTAAAGTCGCTGCAGCAAAGGCCAGCGAGCAAAGCGCTGCTTCTCTGCGTCCGTGTATTCGCGGTCTCCGCGTGGTGCAATGTAATTAGGCGTGCGCTGAAAAATCGTCAGCTTCTCGACGATCTTTGTAAGTTCAGGAATGATCTGGATGGCACTTGCTGCACTACCGATGATAGCTACACGTTTGTTCTTGAAATCCACTGCGTGATCCCACTCAGCAGTGTGCATGGTTTGCCCGCTGAAGGAAGCCTTGCCAGCGAAATCCGGAACTGACGGCTTGTGTAAGCCGCCATAGCCATTAATGATGTGCCGCGCTTCGACAATCTCGCCGCTGGCAAAGGATACTTGCCAAATACCACGAGCTTCGTCGAGTCGCATTTCTGTGACCTTGGCGCCGTTTTCAATGTGCGGACGAACCCCATACTTGTCAGCACAGTGTTCTATATATCTTTGAATCTCAGCTTGTGGTGAATAAACGCGCGACCAGTCCGGGTTGGGCTCAAACGAGTAGCAGTAGAAATGTGACGGTACATCGCAAGCTGCACCCGGGTAAGAATTGTCGTACCAGGTACCACCGATACCCTGCGACTTTTCGTAAATCCGAAAATTGCTGATGCCGCGTTCGAGTAATCGGATTCCGGCACATATACCGGAGAATCCGGCGCCAATTACGAGCACGTCCAGAGTTTGTGTTTGCGGGTTAGGTGACATGCTCCAATAGTATATCCGTCAATGGCTGGCTGTATGTCTCCAACGTGACAACGAGATATCCCTTGAGTGACAGATAGCGTTCTTCGAGCTGCGTAGATTTGACAGCTTGCTCTAGAAGCCCGCGACACCGCTCGGGTATGCCGTTGCATCACCCTCCGTGTGACCGTGTTGTTCGACGTAGCGAATCGCATCTTCCATGACTTGCAATGCTTCGCGTAGCACAGTCTCGTCCATGTTGAGTGCAGGGTACATGCGAATCGTGTCTTCGCGATCGGAAATTGCCCACACACCATTTTCGAGCATCTTTCCGCGAACGGCGCGCGCCGTCCACCAGTCTTTTTCATCGACGTCCGCCGATTGGGGTTTGCAGAAACTCACGCCGAGCAGCAAGCCATTGCCACGTGCTTGTCGCACGATCTCGTACGACTCCCACTCGCGCATAATGTCCGCCGCGATATCGCCAAGTCGTTTCGCATGTTCGACTACCTGATCACGTTCAAAAATTTGCAGCGTTTTGATTGCTGCAGCACAGCCGGCCGGCGTTCCAGCGAATGTTGAACCGGATGCGAAGTCTGTGTTGTCGCCCATGATCTCGTCGCGCGCGGATACTCCACACAAGGCCGCGATACCGCCGGACAGATTTTTTCCGTAGACGAGAATATCGGGTTCGACGTCATAGTGATCGATACCCCACATTTTTCCGGTGCGACCCAGTCCTGTCAGGACTTCATCGCTAATCATCAACCAGTCATTCTTGTCGCATAGCTCGCGAATTCCACGCAGGAAGCGTGTTGATGGAATCCAGTTACCGCCTTCGGCGAGGCCCGGTTCAACAAGAATGCCGGCAATGTTGTCACGCGCTGCGATACTGGATGGAATGTGGTTGTCGAGATACCAGAGGCAATACTCCGTGTATTGGTCCTCACTCATGTCCGCGGGTATTCCCTCACTGTAAGGGTAGGGCGCTTTTATAACGCCACCGCCCCAGCCTTCGAGATAGGTGCTATAGCTGCCGTCGAGTCCACTCAAGATCTTGGTACCGAGTCCCATACCGTGATAGGAAGAACTGAAGGTGATGATATAGCGCCGCCTTGTATGCGTTAGAGCCAGATGCACGGCGGCTTCTGCTGCCTCTGTTCCAGACACTTCGTAATTCGTGCGCGGCAAGGCTTTGTTCGGCATGACGTCCGCAAGCAATTCAGCGAGGTCGTAGCGCAGCGGGTGATCATAGTGAAAGCCGAATCGTCGGTTGGCAGCCTCTACGGTTTCGATTATTTCGGGATGGCAGTTACCCAGTGGATTCGTTGCCCAGCCATTCTGGAAGTCGATATACCGCTTACCGTCCAGATCCCAGATGAAGTCTCCTTGTGCCTTGTCGATCACGATTTGCCGTACAGGACGAAAGCCGCGTTGGCTGGCCCGTTGCATTTCGGCATCGAACCTCAGTCCGTTCTTAAAGTACGGAATGCCGCGTTCGAGCGCGGCGCGCGTTTTTGGGCCTGGAAAATCGTCATTCACGATGTGCAACCTCAAATTGACTAGGGCGAGCTTCGAAAAGCCACCAAAAGTGCGTCGAAAAGATCCAGCGGAATACTGCGTCGAATCTTGCGGATAAGCGGCCGGCGAATGCGCCGCTTGGAGACAGTATGTGCGCGCTCGTCCAAAGATTTCATTTGCGCGGCGAGTGCGTTCGCACGATCAAGTAGATCAGAAGGTTCGAGCAGTTCGTCGAAAAAACCTGCATGCAATGCAGATTCGGGATCAAAGTAATGCGCAACAGTAATCGCGCGTTGACAGTCGGCGGGTTGCAAGCGGTGGCGCAGCATGGCCGCCGCAACGCGGGGCATAGTCATCCCTATCGCGACTTCGTTCGCGGCTATCTTGAAATCACCGCGACTACCAATGATGTAGTCGGCCGACAGCATAAGGAAAACGCCCATAGCGAGCGAATGGCCATTGCAGGCAACAATCACCGGATACGGGTACGCCAGGACGCGTGCAGTTAATGCGTAGCCAGAACGGAGCATGCCGATAGCTGGCATGCCACCGCGTTGCATGACCTTGAGATCGAAGCCGGCGGAGAAAACTGACTCCCGCCCGGTAAGAATAACAATGGCGTGGTCTGCTTCAGCGCGATCGAGTGCTGCATAAATCTGGCTGAGAACCGCAGGCGACAAGGCATTGCGCTTGCCATCGTCAATACGAATCGTAGCGACCTGATCGTGAAGGCTGTATTCAACGGCTTCGTCAGTCATGGTTTCTGTGAATCAGCGTGAGTGGGTATTTCCAGCAAGCGAATCACTCGATTGATGGCATGCGGTGCTTAGCATTCCCACGGTGGTTCAGTTTTAGCATCGATCGAGTACTTTTCCAATGCGGCCGCACAGGTTTCTCTTGAGATAAGACCGTCGCGACTCAGGGCGGAGAGTGCAGCGATAACAATATGAAAGCGATCAACTTCGAAGAAGTCGCGGAGGGTGGCGCGCGTATCACTTCGACCAAAACCATCGGTACCCAGCGCTACCAGGCGCGCGTCGATATAGGTAGAGACAAGCTGCGGCAACGCGCGAACGTAGTCGGTCGTGGCGATGACCGGACTGTCTCCTTCGAGCAATGTCTCAACATGACTTTTTCTTTGTGTCTCGAGCGGGTTCAGTCGATTCCAACGCTCAGTAGCGCGCGCATCTCGCGCAAGTTCTGTATAGCTTGTTGCGCTGTAAAGTCGACTGTCCACTCCCCAGTCTTCAGCCAACAATTCTGCGGCGGCAATAACTTCCGGCATTAGCGCGCCCGAGCCGAGCAGACGCACTTCACCGATCGAACTGACGGCTTTCTTATTATCGAACTCGTATAGCCCCTTGATGATCTGATCTGATTTGTCGCCAGCAAGATTTGGCTGTGGGTAGTTTTCGTTCATTACCGTGATGTAATAGAACTCGTCCTCCTCTCTCTGCAGCATTTGTCGCATGCCGTGATCGATTATCGTAGCAAGCTCGCCTGCAAACGCCGGATCGTAAGCGCGACAGTTCGGGATTGTTGCAGCGATCAGGTGACTGCTTCCATCTTGATGTTGCAGACCTTCTCCGCTAAGCGTCGTTTTTCCCGACGTCGCACCGATCAGGAATCCTCTTGCGCGCTGATCGGCAGCTGCCCAAATGAGGTCGCCAATCCGCTGGAAACCAAACATTGAGTAGAAGATATAGAACGGCAACATTGCCAGACCATGCGTGGAATAGCTGGTTGCGGCGGCAACCCATGAGCTGATTGCGCCCGCCTCACATATACCTTCTTCCAGTATCTGACCGTCGAGCGCTTCTTTGTAGCTAAGAATTGAACCGATATCTTCTGGCTCGTATTGCTGACCGAAGCTTGAATAAATGCCCAGCGTTCGAAACAGTGCTGCCATGCCAAAGGTGCGAGCTTCGTCAGCTACGATGGGTACCACTCGAGATCCGAGGTCCGCATTCTTTGTCATTCCGGATAGCAATCGAACAAACGCCATGGTTGTCGACATGGTTTTGCCATCCGCCTCAATTGCGAACTTGGCGTAGTCGTCCAGCGCGGGTAGCGGCACAGCTGCTACCTTCGAACGCCGTGCCGGAATATAGCCGCCCAAAGCTTCGCGCCTATCACGCAAGTAACGCATTTCATCGCTATCGTCATCGGGCTTGTAGAATTCCAGCGCGGCCGCTGCCTCATCACTGATCGGCAGGTCAAAACGATTGCGAAAAGATAGCAGCGCTTCGCGATCAAGTTTCTTCTGTTGATGGGTCGTCATTTTGCCCTGACCGGCTTCGCCCATACCGAAGCCTTTCTTGGTTTGTGCGAGAATAACCGTCGGTCCGTCGCGATGTGCAGCGGCTGCAGCGTAGGCCGCATAGATTTTTACAAGGTCATGTCCGCCGCGCTTCAGGCGATCAATTTGCTCGTCGGTTAGTCCTTGAGCAAGTTTTTCCAACGCCTCGCTCTGGCCAAAGAAGTTTTCGCGGTTGTAGCGACCATCCTTTGCGGCAAAAGTCTGAAACTGACCGTCCACGGTGTTGGAGAGAGTGCGTACTAACTCGCCAGTGACGTCACGCGCGAACAAACCATCCCAGTCGGAGCCCCAAACCAGTTTGATGACATTCCATCCGGCGCCAGAGAATAACGCCTCAAGCTCATCGATGATTCGGCCGTTGCCGCGTACCGGACCGTCAAGTCGTTGCAAGTTGCAGTTAACTACCCAAACGAGGTTGTCGAGTTTTTCACGTGCTGCGAGTGTCAAAGCGGACATGCTCTCCGGCTCGTCCATCTCGCCGTCACCGAAAACACCCCACACTGTGCGACCGTTTGTATCCAGCAGTTTGCGGTGTTGCAAATAACGCATAAAACGCGCCTGGTAAATCGAGCTGATCGGCCCGATACCCATCGAGCCTGTGGGAAACTGCCAGAAGTCCGGCATTAGCCATGGGTGCGGGTAGCTCGGCAGGCCTCGCGCGCCGTTCGCTTTGGCGGTGATTTCCTGACGATAATGCTCAAGGTCTGTCCTGCTTAGTCGTCCCTCGAGAAATGCTCGTGCATAAATTCCTGGTGCCGAATGCGGCTGGTAGAAAACAAGATCACCACCATGCTGCTCGTTGCGGGCTTGAAAGAAGTGATTGAAACCCACCTCGAACAGATCCGCCGCGCTGGTGTAGCTTGCGATGTGCCCTCCGAGCTCGCCGTAGGCAGTGTTGGCACGAACGACCATTGCTAATGCGTTCCAACGCATAATCGAACCCAGCCGCTCCTCAAGCAATAAATCGCCCGGGAATGCTGCTTGAGTTTCAACAGAGATCGAATTGACGTACTGCGTGCCATGAATTGCTTGCCACGCGATTGGCGATTCGCGTGCTAACGACGCCAGATCGTCCATTATCTGTTGTGCCCGTTCCGCGCCCGAACAGTGAGCAACCGATAGCAGCGCGTCACGCCACTCGGCCAGCTCCTCCGGATCGTAGTCCGCCAATTCCACTGGTGATTTTTCGATATTCTGCAAAACGTTCTCCCGGACAGAATTCTAGCTTGAAGACCGCGAACTTTCCGCCTAAATAAGCTATTAAAAGTCAGAAAAACAGCATAATATGCTAACAAGGGGGATTATTTCGACATAAATGAATATTGATACTACTGATCTTAAGATTCTGCGTGAGCTACAACAAGACAGTAGCCTTGCCAATGTTGAAATAGCTCGCCGGGTCAATCTCTCACCATCTCCCTGTCTGGCAAGGGTCCGGCGACTCGAAGAGTCGGGCATCATCCGTCACTATGTTGCGCTGTTAGACCCTGCGGCGATTGATCTCAATCTAAACGTATTCATCTCCATCAGTTTGAAGGACCAGAATCGGGAGTCGTTGCAGAATTTCGAGCAGCGCGTGTGCGCGCATGATGAGGTGATGGAATGCTATTTGATGAGTGGTGACGCTGATTATCTGCTTCGCGTTGTCATGCCGGACATGACCGCACTGGAACGTTTCATAATTGAAGAGTTATCGCCTATTGCGGCCGTCGAAAAAATTCGTTCCAGCTTTGCTCTAAAGCAAGTGCGTTACAAGACTGCCTTGCCGTTGCCGCGTTGATTTACCGGCCGATGACGCCACCACGCCTAAGAAATTTGGCAGAGCTAACTTGATCGCATTCATAAAGAGCAATTTTCGCTGGATTGCTGGCGGCTTCATGCTCACCTATTTCTCCGGTTTCGGGCAGACCTACTTCATCTCGGCATCGGTCTCAGAATGGCAGGCGGCATTTGGGCTGAGCCACGGCGAGTTTGGGCGCCTCTACATGTTCGCAACTCTCGCAAGTGCCGCCTGCTTGCCGTTTGTTGGAAGGCTGGTGGATGTCGTGCCACCACATCGTATGATTGCAGTGGTAGTACCGGCTCTCGCAGGCGCGGCCATGCTTGCCGGATACGCTTCATCTATTGCCGTTCTTGTAGCAGCAATTTTTCTGCTGCGATTGCTCGGTCAAGGCATGATGACGCACATAGCACTGACCACGACTGGTCGTTGGTTTGTGGCGGCGAGAGGTCGAGCAGTATCACTTGTGGTACTCGGTCACCAGGTAGCTGAGGCGACGATTCCGATCGCGTTCGTGGCGTTAATGATTGCCTACGGCTATCGTGTCGGGTGGGTCGTCGCTGCGATCGTACTATTGCTTATCGGCTTGCCATTTGCCTATTGGTGTTACCTCAAACCACGGGTTCCGCATGGACAGCGTTCGGCTGAGAAATCGGCGTTAGCGAACGTACGAAGTTGGTCGCGTCGGGAAGTCTTGCGAGATGCGGTTTTTTGGGTGTTGCTTATTGGTGTGCTGGCGCCACCGTTCATCGGCACGACAATTTTCTACCATCAGAACTACCTCACAGCATTGCACGATTGGCCAGCGCAATTATTCGCATCCTCGATAGTGGTCATGGCGCTGACGACACTCGTCTGCGCGCTGCTTTGCGGGGCCGCGGTTGATCGGTTTGGTTCCAAAGCGGTGTTGCCAATTTTCTTACTGCCGTTATCAGGTGCCTGCTTCGTACTAGCCTACAGCGGATCGGAAATGGCTTTGTTCGTCGTCATGGTGCTAACCGGAATCAGCTATGGTATGTCGTCGACATTATTTGGCTCTTTGTGGCCGGAAATCTACGGCCTTGAGCATTTGGGTGCTGTCCGCTCCGTGACCATTTCGGCGGCGGTTTTCGCATCGGCGGCAGGGCCGGGTCTAACAGGTACGTTAATTGATCGCGGCTTCAGTTTGCCGACACAAATGTCTTTTTTAGGGGTCTATTGCCTATTAGCTACTGGTGCCTTGACGATGGCAGTAGCGATGATGCGGCGGCGTAGTTGACCCACTTCCCGTACAATCCGCGCAGCTAACAAGATTGGAGAAAACTTTGTCCGCCATTAAGCGCAGTTATGGGTTGAGCACCATTGCCAACCATTACGAAGAGCACAATCATTCGCTGCATTCGCACGTGATGCCTATTTATCAAACCTCAAGCTTTGGCTTTAAGGACATGGCGGAAGCGGAACAGACATTTTCCGGAAGAAACAAAGATAATTTTGTTTACACAAGGGGTCGTAATCCCAACGCGATATCGCTAGCCAAAAAAATCGCGATGCTTGAGGGCGTTGACCTGTTACGTGCGGCACCGGATAAGGCGCCCGAAGAAGTTGTTGCTGGCCATTGTTCTGCGTCTGGCATGGGGGCTATCACGGCAGTCGTCTTCTCCTTGTTGAAGTCAGGCGACCACATTGTTACGCACACCAGCTTGTATAGCGGTACGCACAAATTGTTCACTGAGATATGCCCAAACCTGGGTATTACTGTTAGCGTAATCGACTCTGCAGATATTGAGGAATGGGAAAAGGCACTCGCCGACAACCCGACTACTCGTCTCGTTTACGTCGAAACACCATCCAATCCACGCATCGAATTGCACGATCTCAAGGCATTGGCCGATCTGGCACATGAGAACGACGCGTGGATCGCAGTTGATAATACCGCGGCAACTCCTTACCACCAGCGGCCGCTGACTCTGGGCTGTGATCTGGTAATCCATTCATCGACCAAGTTTTTAAATGGTCACGGTGTTGCACTTGGTGGCGCAGTGGTTTCACGGCATCCAGAGTTCGTCGATTTCTGGGGTACGCTGGGTCAAAGCGCAATGGAATTTGGTGCCACCCCAAGCCCATCTGATTGTTGGTTGACGAGTATGGGTCTAAAGACTTTCGCGATTCGCATGGAGCGGCATTCCTCCAATGCAATGGCTGTAGCCAAGCTTCTGCATGAGCACGCAAAAATTAGAGAGGTGTTCTACCCCGGTCTTGCGGAGAACAAGTTTCACCAATTGGCGAAGTCACAAATGTTCAACGGCTTTGGCAGCTTCATGTCCTTCGAGGTGGACGGTGGTAAAGCCGCTGCACATCGATTGATAGAAGCACTAAGTTTGCCAACTATTGCTATTAGCTTCGGCAGCACGGACAGCGTTATTCAGGTACCGGCGAGCATGACGCATTCCGGAATTAGTAGAAAAGACCGCAAGAGTGCGGGAATTTCGGACGGCCTCGTGCGGTTTTGCGTTGGCATCGAGGACATCGACGATATTCTCGATGATTTCGATCAGGCGTTGCGCGCGGTATGAGCTGTTAGCGCCTTGTTCAAAGATAACTATGATCTGCAGCTGAGCTGCTCGAGCGCAGCGGCTGGCGCAGCCTATATAGCTGGCGTTGATCAGTCATTGCGGCTCGATCACCCGGGTATTGCCGAGCTAGAGTGTGCGCTTGGCGAGGACCCCGAATTCGCTTTGGCGCATGCGGCGCTTGCGCGCCAATTACAGATTCACGGATTTTCCACCGAGGTTGCCGGGCATCTTCAGCAAGCAGTAGCCCTGAAGCCAACGGCAACGCAGCGTGAACAGTCCGCCATCGACGTCATCGTGGCAGCCGCAACCTTTGAGGATGGTGCCTTGGGCAAAGCTCAAGAGCATATTGAAAAATTCCCACGTGACGTCCTGGTTCTCGCCCATGTTATTGGGCCGTTTGGTCTGCTCGCCTTCTCAGGTGATCCGGCGTGGCGTGAGGAAAACGTTGTCTTACTAAAGGCGTTGGAGAGTAGTTTTCCAGCGGACGATTGGTGGTACCTCAGTAGCCGGAGTTTCCTGGCATCCGAGGTTGGCGATTTGACTGGTGCGAGAAGTTTTGCGGAGCACGCATGGCGTTTGAGCGAGAATGGCAACTGCGCACATAGTTGGGCGCACCTGCATTTTGAAGAGGGTGCCATTGACGATGGCATGAGTTTCATAAAGGAATGGGCGGCAACCGCTGGAACAGAATCCGATATGCGTCATCACCTTATCTGGCATCTCGCTTTGTTATTGCGAGAAACGGGCGCGGCGACATCAGAGCTGATGAGCTTGTATGAACGTGAACTCGATCCGCGGATTAACGACCCGATGCCGCTATCCACATTCAGTGACAACGCAGCTTTACTATGGCGCTGCAAACTCTCTGGTCTGGAGGTACCGAACAGTGTCGCTCAGGACCTGATCGACTATGCGAACAAGCACTATCCGCGGCTTGGCTTCTCCTTTGCGGACATTCATCGGGTGATGTCTGTAAGTATTCTCAATGACGCGATGCAGCAAGACGCTCTGATTGGCGAGCTAAGTCAAATGGCTGTGAGCAGCGGCACGCCGTTGGCCGAAGCTATGGTGGCCTATGCTGAAGGTTTTCGTGCATTTGTTGACCAGGATTTCGCTACCGCTGTAGAGCGGCTAAAGCCGGTTGTCCTTGACAGTGTGTTGCTCGGTGGTAGCAATCCGCAGCGAGGTGTTATTGAAGAGACCTATCAGGCTGCTTTGACTGCCGTAAATCATTAACCGTTGCTTCACGCCAGAATGCGTATGCCAGCAAGATTGCAGAATAAACCAGCAACGTTACAAAGCCGGTCATGCCAATAAAGCCCATACTCAAATAGACGCCAAATGCATAGATAGAAAATGCCATGACAGGGACGATTTTCATGGCTAATCTCGGTAGCTTGAAGCTTGCCTTGGCATACGCATCCGGGCGCCTCTCATACAAGTTGTACAACGCGAGAACCGGAATGATGCCAAATATTATTCCAACCGCATTACCGAGAATGGTGACGTACTGCAGCGTCATTCCAGTAACTATCGGCAGCATGCCGACGACATAAAACACTGTGAGCAGCAGGAACGGTGTGCCAAACCTGTTACGTATTGCAACAGATTGCGGCAGCCATCCATCTTGAGTTGCCATGAACAGACCCTTGGTACACCAGGCGAAAATCGAATTGAGCGTCGTTACCAGCGCGATCATGACGCCGCCGACGACAAAAAAGACGTACAACGCGGGAGGGAGTATTTCTTTTGCGACAAAGGCGAGCGATTCGCCTCTAACCTGGTGCAGCGGCAATACCCCTGTGGCGATAAATCCGATTGCCATATAGAGAATCGTTACCAGCGCCAATGACGTAATCATCACTCGGGGAATATTGCGTCCGGGGTCCCTGGTTTCTCCGCCCAGTTCTGATATGAATTCGCTACCGATCATGCCGTAACGAAGTATATAGGCGGCTGCGATAAAGGCGCCGATACCGTCGGGCATAACGGTTTTAACTGAGGTGTAGTTGGTGAAATTATCGATACGTGGAATACCGAAGCCGACAAAGATGAGTAACGACACAATTAGTACCACCACCATCATGGTTTGAAAGCGTGCGGCAGTTTTCAGGCCCAGAAGATTGGCAGCGAAACACAATGTCATAACTGCTGCAGCTGCCAGACTCAGGTCGATTCCAGGGAAAAGCGCATCCGCATAATCGGCGAAGCCAATCGCATAGGTCGCGAGGACAAGTTGGCCCGCGACCAGAAGGCCCAGGTAGAGAAACGCCGTTTTTTGTCCAATCAAATCGCGTACATAGGTATAAGTGCCGCCGGTTGATGGAATAGCTGCACCGAGCGCCGCAATACACAGGGATGGCAAAAACACGATGCCGAGCGCGAGTAAAAACGCCCACGGTGTTCCGAAGCCGGTAATGCTTATGCCGATGCCCGTGAGCACCACAACACCTGCGCCTACGATTTGACCGAGCGAGATACTCATCAATTCCCAAAAGCCGAGCAGTCGATTTGACGCTGATGAATTTTCAGTTGGCATTGATCGGGTGACTCCGTGTGATTGGTGCCATAGTATCTGATTAATGACGAGCATAGATCGACAAGGACTCGAAGGAGTCTTCGCAGAAAGCGAGCTACCGTTGCTGATTCGGCGACAAGGTATGGCTGATTGGTGTGATGGCATCGTGCGGATTCTTGATCGACGCGCTTTGCCACATGAAGAGCGCTACGTCGATTGCAAGAGTGTCGAAGATGTTGCTCGTTGCATTGAGGATATGGTTATCCAAGGTGCGTTCTCCTTATCGGTGGCTTCAGGTTACGGCCTTGCTTTGGCCGCTGGCGATCAGGATCTGACAGGCCTCCAGCAAGCGTCGGAAAGACTGCTCAAGACTCGCCCTACCGGGCTTGCGCTGAACAGGATGCAGGCAGCTTGCATGGCGGCGGCAGAGCTTGCATTGCAAGCCGGCAGTTCGCCGCGC
The DNA here is from genome assembly GCA_905480215.1 of uncultured Woeseiaceae bacterium. Taxonomy (GTDB): domain Bacteria; phylum Pseudomonadota; class Gammaproteobacteria; order Steroidobacterales; family Woeseiaceae; genus UBA1847. Next base: position 44,870 of record CAJQPL010000026.1, read on the forward strand.
GATGCGATTCTGGCTACCGTTGATCAGGCAGCTGCCGCGCTCGCACGGCAGGGATATCAAACTGGCCGTACTGCTTGCGAGTTGCTTGAAGATGGAGCAACAATCCTCACTCATTGCTTTCCGGATCGCTCCTACGCGTACATGCTGGTAGAAGCGCGCAGAACTGGTAAGACGATTAATGTCATCGCCAGCGAAACCCGTCCTTATCTACAAGGTGCACGACTCACATCATTTTGCGCCGTACAAGCCGGGTTCGATGCGAAAGTGATTACCGATGGTATGGGTGGCTCTCTGATGCGACAGGGACAGATAAATGCCTTTATTACAGCGGCCGACCGCGTATGCATGGACGGTACTGTCTGCAATAAAGTTGGCACCTACCAATATGCGCTCGCGGCTAACGCAAATGCATTGCCTTACTATGTCTTGCGACAAAGCGGTCCAGACCTTGAAAGCGCGGACGAGGCGGCGGTTGAGGTCGAGTTTCGAGATGGCGAGGAGATTGTGAATATTGCTGGTGTGCGTAGTGCGCCCGCCGAGGTTAGCGGTTTGTACCCTGCATTTGACTGCACGCCACCAGAGTTGGTTACCCGAATCGTCACTGATAGGGGTGCGTTTCGCGCGCCGGAGATTGCAAGCTATGTTGATGCGGAACCCTTTGTCCGCGATGCTGTGTTGTAGTGGCGAAAATGGATAAGGATTAAGGAACACGAATGTCAGCCTGGAACATCTTAGATGAGAATTTGCCCGACGCCAGCTTGCCGCAGCGCGCTCAGTTTCGAGCGACACGTTGTTTACCGGGCGAGATAGCACCGTATGTGTTGTTGCCAGGTGACCCGGGTCGCGCGGCCAGAATTGCTGCAGAGTGGTTTGACGGCGGTACGCTCGTGATGGCGAATCGCGAGTTTCATTCCTACACCGGTACGTTCCAGGGCTTGCCGGTATCCGTCATTTCCACCGGTCTTGGTAGCCCGGGTACTGCGATGGTCGTACAAGATTTAAAACCGCTGGGCGTAAAAGCCGCTATCCGGGTGGGGACTGCCGGATCGGTCAATAGCGATGTCGCACCCGGCGACATTGTCATTGGAACAGCGGCGGTACGAGATGAGGGGACGAGCCACAAGTTTGTGCCGGCAATCTACCCAGCCGCAGCCGACTTCCATCTAACGAGTGAACTTTGCAACGCTGCGTCAGCGAGAGAGGTGAGCGCACACCTGGGGCTGGTGCATACCTCTGATGCGTTCAATAGTCCCACGTTGGCAGACGATGTGGTGCGCTACTCGGCAGCGAATGTACTGGCTTTCGAGATGGAGGCGGCGACGGTGCTGACCCTTGGCTCTTTGCTGTCATTGCCGACCGCTTGTATTTTTAGTATCGATGGTTGGGTTGCCAATGTGGCCAAAGGCAACACTGTCCCGGATGCCAACGCCCGCGATAAGGGTCTTGTGAACGCTATTGATCTCGCACTGGATGCACTTCTTGCTTATTCGAAGCGCGCTCATTCAAAGAAGGGAGAGTAGGGTGCTGTATGAGACACAGCGCGCCGAAGTTGCTGAGAAAGCGCTTGGCTTGCTCACATCGGGTCTTATCGTAAATACGTCTGGCAATGTCAGTTTGCGCATTGGCGAACACGTCGTCATAACACCTAGCGGGCGAGATTATAGAACACTCAATTCAGGCGATATCGCTATCGTCAATCTCAAAGGGGACTTGATTGAGGCCGAGTTCTTACCGTCATCGGAAACGCCGCTTCACTTGGCAATCTACGAATCGAACCCGGATGTAACAGCAATTGTTCACACTCATTCGGTAGACGCTACGGCAATTTCTACCCTGCTGGATCAACTGCCAGCAATTCACTATCAGATGGTCGATCTTGGCGGCGCTGTACCCATTGCTCCCTATCGAACATTTGGCAGCAAAGAACTGGCTGACGTTACTTCAAAAGCATTGCAGGGCCGCTCTGCCGTAATAATGAAAAACCATGGTGCTTTGACCACGGCTGACTCGTTGGAAAAAGCGTTCAGTCGGTGTGTGACTTTGGAATGGTGCGCGAAGGTCTATCTACGGGCCATGTCGATAGGATCGCCGAGCACCCTTTCGGATGATCAAATGCACCTCGCGAAAGAACAATTTGAGAGTTTTCAGAAAAAGCGCGCAACTTTCAAACCGACATAGCTAACGCGCTAACAATGATCGTTTGTTACGGCTATTTGGTCTGATCTTCGAGCGTGATGTGATTTAGCGTCAATCTAGTACCCGGATCAGCAATTTGTACCGAAAGGCACATGAATCATTCAAAAATGATTGCTACTTTTCGATGTGCAGACTTGTCTGAATGTCTGAAAGTGGCGTAGCGCCTTGTCTGCGCGGTGTGATGCAGATCGTATTACGATGCGTGGATGTTTCTCCGCCGGCATTGCATTGCCGATGGCAGGACCCTTGTATACTATGGTCGCAATTATTCAAGGGGATACCAACAATGAACAAATCAATTTCGATCGTAATGATCAGTCTATTAGTCGGCGCAACAGTCAGCTGTGATGCCACAGAAGAGTCGGCACCAGCTCCGGTAGCAGCCGCAACTCCGGCGCCAGTCTCGGCTCCTGAAGCTGCTCTGGACAGACCGTCATTTTCAGCTAGCCAGACAATGACAGCATCGGCGCTGGTTGAAGCGATCGATCACGAGTCTCGTCTGGTCACACTGCGTACAGCCGACGATGAAGAAATAACTTTCACAGCCAGCGAAGAGGCTCGTAACCTTGGTCAGGTTTCCGTTGGTGACATGCTGACGATTGAGATAGTCGAGTCTGTATCTATAGAGGTCATGGCGAACGACGGTATGGAAGCCACTGAAGGTGAAGCAAGCATAGTGGCGCGTACCGAAGAGGGCGAAATGCCGGGAATGGCGGCGATGGAAGCAACAGTCATCACAGCAACGGTCGAAGAGATAAATCTCGAGAATAATACGTTCAAGCTAAAAACGGTTGACGGTGAGGTTAAGGAATTCGTTGCACAGAATCCGGACAATCTAAGACGGTCGCAGGTTGGTGATCTTGTTGTTGCTAGCTACAGTACAGCGATAGCAATTGTGGTCGAGAAGCACGAAGCAGAATAGGAGCTGCAGTGACCTAGCGTTCTGAGAGCATAAAAATGTTGGTGCTGGTATTCACTGCCTTTGTGTTGATCGCACTTACGATCTTCATTCACGGCGTTGGAACCACTTCATGGCTGCGATTCCTGATTCACCGCCAAGAAGGCGCGAGTGAGCAATTTCGACCCAAGAAGACGATCAGCGTCCTGATTAGCACAGCCATCGTGCTCATTACTTTGCACCTTATCGAGATATTCGTTTGGGCATTGGCTTATCTTTTTGTAATTTCGGATAGCAACATACAGGATTTGGAATCAGCATTTTATTTCTCGACTATCACCTTCACCACTCTAGGTTATGGCGACATTACCCTGAGTTCGGATTGGCGAGTACTCAGCGGGCTTGAGGCCATTGACGGTATTTTACTGATAGGTTGGACAACAGCATTCCTGTTTTCTGTGCTGCAACGGGCCTGGAATAATCCAGACGATGACAACGAAAAATCGAACTAGGTAAAACCTATGAATAATCCCATTATATCAGCGCCCGATGCGGAATTTAGTCGCAAGATGATGAGTTCCTTCATCCAAATTTCCGCATTGGTTGTACTCGTTTATTTTTGTCTTGAGATCGTAGCCCCGTTCGTAAGTCTAGTTGTGTGGGGTTTGGTACTCGCTGTCGCAATCTTCCCGCTACATTTGAAATTGACCTCAGCGGTCGGCGGCAATGAGAAAATTGCAGTTACGATAATGATATTGATCGGTCTGGTCATCGTGGTGCTACCCGGTTGGATGATGACTAAATCGTCTATCCTCTCGATCATGGGTTTCGCTGCTGATGCCAAGGCGGGCACTCTGGTAATTCCGCCGCCGAATGAAAGCGTCGCGGGCTGGCCAATAGTTGGCCAGCGAATTTTCGAGTTTTGGAGCGCGGCTGCAACCAATCTTGAGGAAACACTGCTGAGTTTGGACCCAACACCGCGTGAAATGAGCGAATGGCTTGTGCGAAGAATCGGCTCCTTGGCCGGCGGCGTTCTGCAGTTTGCTGTGTCTGTCATTATTGCCGGAGTCGCAACGCTGTATTCGAAGAGCGGCTACAAATTGAGTTGTGCGATCCTTACCAGAATCAGTCCTAATCGTGGCCAGCATCTGACCGATGTGTCGATTGCTACTATTCGAAGCGTAACGAATGGTGTTTTGGGCGTTGCGGTGATCCAGGCCATCCTGGCCGGCATTGGTTTGATGATTATGGGTGTACCCCATGCGGGCATTATAGCTGCTGTGGTTCTTATAACTGCCATTATCCAGATACCAGCCCTACTGATATTGGGACCAGTCGCTTTTTGGGTGTTTTCTTTCGCTGCTCCAATACCGGCAACAATATTCGCTGTCTATTTGTTGCTCGTCAGTCTCAGTGATAACGTTTTGAAACCAATATTGCTTGGCCGTGGCGTTGATTTGCCAGCCGTTATTGTTCTCATCGGCGCGATTGGCGGAATGATCCAGTACGGTGTGATCGGCTTGTTCCTGGGAGCCGTGATACTGGGTGTTGGCTACACAATTATCTCTCGCTGGATTCAAACTGCGGATGATTCAGCAGCAAGCGCCGCTGAATCCGGCTAGCGCAGCAAAGTGCCAATTTCAGTTCGCGTATCACTGTGTCTGTCATTGTGTTATCTCGGCGCATGTGCCGCTGTTGGGCCGGAGTATGTCCGGCCTGAATCGCCACTGACGCCCGACTGGTATCAGACCGAGCGCGAAGGGTTCGAAACCACCCCCGAAGAGCAGATACGCTGGTGGCAACAGTTCAATGATTCGGCGCTCAATAGCCTGGTTGAGCTAGCGCATGAAAGAAATAATAATCTGAAGATTGCTGCTCTTAGAGTGCTTGAATCACGCGCCCAGCTAGGCATTGCGATCGGTAATAAATATCCTCTCACCCAAGCAGTAGTGGGCGATGCTACGGCAGTGCAGGCGAGCAAGAATGCCGCGAATACTGCGGCTGGCGACCTGAGTTATACGCAGTTCAATGTCGGCGTTGGGGCATCGTGGGAAATCGATTTCTGGGGTAAATTTCGGCGTGGAGTAGAAGCAGCCGATGCCGCATATCTGACGTCTATCGCCGCTTATGATCAGGTCATGATATTGCTGACCGCACAAGTGTGTGGCACCTACCTCACTATTCGTACGCTCGAAGAACAACTCCGGATTACCAACGAAAATATTGCGATTCAGCAGCGCAGTTTCGACATCGTAGATGTGCAATTCAAAAACGGTTCGACGTCAGAGCTTGATGTCCTGCAAGCGAATACGCAGCTCCTAAGTACCCGTTCGACGGTACCGCAGCTGCAGACGGAGCTATATCAGGCACAGAATGCAATGAGCACATTGCTTGGTATGGCGCCGTCCGATATTAGCGATTTGCTCGGTGCAGGCACGACGATTCCAAAAATTCCTGGCGCGGCGGCCCTGGGTCTGCCCGCAGATTTATTGCGACGACGTCCTGATTTGCGGCAGGCGGAATACCTGGCAATGGCACAGAACGCGAGCGTGGGACTTGCTGAATCAAATCTTTATCCGAGCTTTTCACTAAACGGCTCGCTCGGTCTTTCGGCGGCGGGCGGAACAGATACAACCCGCACCGGTAACAGCGGTTTCGGGCAGTTATTCGACGGCGATAGCATCACCTATGCGATAGGTCCCAGCTTTGTATGGCCGTTTCTGAACTACGGGCGCATCCGTAATAGTGTACGTGTACAGGACGCCAGATTGCAGCAGGCACTCATTGCCTATAGAGAAACTGCAATACAGGCGGCCAGAGAGGTTGAGGACGCAGCCGTAGCATTGGACGGGGCCAAGAAACAGAACAATCTGCTGGAAGAGGCGGTGGCCACGGCTGTACGTTCCAGTGAAGTAGCGATGCTGAGATTTAACGAAGGCTTCGCAGACTATCAGCGCGTGCTTAGCGCTCAACAGGCGTTGTTTGCACAGCAAAGCCGATACGTCACTAACCAAAGCAGCGTTGTTGCCAGCTATATTTCCCTCTACCTTGCTTTGGGAGGCGGCTGGCAACTGCGCTATGAAAACGAATTGCTCGATGCAGAAACAAGCGAAACAATGATGGAACGAACCAATTGGGGTGATCTGATTGAGATTACCGAAACTGAAACTGGTGTGATCAACCCTGACCAAGAGCTACGTTAAAAAGGGCTTGGAAAAAAATATGACTGAGAATCAGCAAACGGAAAACGCAGAGCTCGATCAACCGGAAGCTCCGCAGAACGATCCGGTGCGACGCTGGACATTGCGAATTCTTGTGCTCTGCGTTGTGTTGCTAGGCATGTACCTCGTTGCTGACCGTATTACACCATCGTCATCTCAGGCTCGCGTGCACGCGCTTGTTGTTCCTATTGCAGCCGAAGTTTCTGGCACGGTGACCGAGGTGGCGGTCAAGAACAATCAGCTTGTGCAGGCTGGCGACATTCTTTTTAAATTGGATGACGAACGTTATCGCTATGCTGTCTTAAGTGCCGAGGCGAGCTTGCAGTCAGCGCGAGAGGCGACGGGCGCGTCAGCTGCTGGCGTCGATGCCGCAGAAGCAGGGGTACGTTCGGCGGAGGCGGGATTGTTGCGAGCGAAGCAGGATGCCGTGCGTTTGCGTCGCATCAAGCAGCAGGACCCAGGTGCTATCTCGGATCGCAAAATTGAATCTGCCAACGCTTCGCTCGCGGTTTCGGAGCAACAGCTTGCAGGAGCGCGAGCGAACCTGGAGCAAGCCAAGCAAAGCCTCGGTGGCACCGGGGAGCTCAATTCGCGGATTCAACAAGCACAAGCAGCACTTGAGGGTGCTCAGCTGAATCTGGAGCGGACAGCTATCCTGGCGCCAACAAACGGAATCGTTACGGATATGCGCGTGAATCGCGGTAATTTCGCCGGCGCCGGAGCGCCACAAATGACCTTCATTTCAATTGATGATCTCTGGGTACAAGCGGACTTCACCGAGAATAATCTTGGCCATGTAGACAGTGGTGACAATGTTGGCATCATCTTCGATGTTTTTCCCGGCCGCGTTTTCAAGGGGTCGGTGCGGGCCACCGGATTTGGTGTTGCCGTAGATAGTGCCGCGTTGGGCAGCCTGCCGACTATTCAGAATAACCGACAATGGTTGCGAGACTCACAGCGCTTCCCAGTCGTTATCGATTTTGAGATGTCAGCTGAGGACATGCGCAAACTAAAAGTTGGCTCGCAGGCATCAGCTATTATTTATGCCAGCGACAATTGGCTATTCAATGTTCTCGGCAGGCTTTACATCCGAGTAGGAAGTATCTTGTCGTATGCCTATTGATGCGGCACCAGGAGTAGTGCCCGAGTATCGACTCGCGATTACAAATGCGAGGATCCTGCGTCTGGCGTTCGGCACAGCGCTTTCGCTTTGGTTTTCTCAGGCGGTCGGATGGAGTGTTTCCTATATAGCACCGATCATAACGTTGCTCTTGCTAGCGACGCCGATGCCTCGTCCGAAGCCAAAGTTTCTCTTGGTCGTTGTGCTGGCGCTGGCTGTCAGTATTTTTGGCAGTTTTGTTTTTCTACCGTTCGTGCTGCACCAAATGCTTGTGGGCTTCTTGCTGGTGGCACTCGCTCTATTTCATAGTTTCTACTTTTCAGCGCGCGGTGGTGCGGCTGTAGTCGGTACGCTGGTTACGGTCGGAATCGCAATCACAGTCGCGATCGGTACGGTATCTGTTGACGCACTGCTTGGTGTGGCGGCGGGACTGATGGTGGGGGCAATTGTCGGCGTCCTGTTCGCTTATGTAAGCCATTTGCTGGTTCCGGATCCCGAAGAAACGCTTGCACAACAGACCGCGGCAGCAGAAAAGCCGAAGCCAGAGGTAATTCCATTGGCAGTAGCTCGCCGCAATGCAATGCGTTCGTTGGCAATCGTATTGCCGATCACGTTTTGGTTTCTGATTTCGGCCGCAAGCGCGAGCAATATGGCGGTTATGATCAAAGTTTCTGCGATGGGCCAGGAGGCGGCAAATCAAAAAGCAGGTGCTGCAGCCAAATCGTTAATTATGTCGACGTTGATCGGTGGGGTCGGGGCAGTAATCGGCTGGCAAATTCTAAGAATCTGGCCATCCTTGACGCTATATACTTTGCTGATTGCCCTGGCGGGTTTGATTTTCGGCTCGCGTATCTTCGTCGGTCGCGGACTTCGTGAAGAAGGTGCGACCTGGTCGTATGGGTTTCTGACAATGATCATCTTGCTTGCGCCTGCGGTACTTGATGGAGATTACGGCAGCAGCGCTGATGTGCGATTCAATGACCGACTGATGATGTTTATCTGGGCGACAGTGTATGGCGTTGCGGCAATTCATGTTTTCGAAGCATTCTGGCCGCGACATCGACCAAATACCCGTTGAGTCGCTGTTCTCAGTTTGACTGACCGCCTCATGGGCCGCTGCTTCGTTGATCTGAGTTGCAGGAATTTGAAGCAGATTACTATATGACTGGTATTAGTAGCACTTAATGTAATACGCTAAATGATCTCATGTTCGTAACCCTCTGCAAGCAAACATGCGGTATCGTGGATTATATGTTGAAGTTAGGGTGAAGGCCCAAGCGCAGCAGAGAAAATATATTTCTAGGAGAGTTTGATGAGAAAAATAATGACATTGCTTGTATCGCTGGCACTGACCGGTGCAACGTTCACGGCGTTCGGCGCTTGGGATCCCGGTGAGCTTGAAGAACGAAGCGCGAGCGCTCAGGAAGCGATCGCAACGTTCAAAGAGAAGGACCCATCAATTCAAAGATATTTCGATAGTGCTTCGGGCTATGTCGTCATTCCGACGGTTGGCAAAGCGGGGCTGGGAATAGGTGGCGCTCGTGGCAAAGGAGTTCTCTATGAGAACGGAGCCGTGACAGCGTTCGTAACCCTGTCTCAGTTGAGTTTCGGCTTCCAATGGGGTGGGCAAGCCTACAGCGAATTCATCTTTTTCGAAAATGACGCTGCACTGAGCAACTTCAAGCAAGGAAACTTCGAGCTCGGCGCACAAGCGTCTGCTGTCGCTATTACGGCGGGTGCCTCTGCAGATGCCGGATTCGTAAGCGGCATGGCTATTTTCACTCAGGCGAAAGGCGGCTTGATGTACGAAGCGTCCGTTGGCGGCCAAAAATTTAAGGTCGAGCTACTCGAATAATAAAGTTCGAACGACTCGTTCCTGTGCTTCATTGCTAGAGCTGACTCTTGATCGGCATGAAGCGCAGGAACTTCGCGCTTAGGCGTCGCCAGAAGCCGGACTGAGGTTCTTTTGTCAGGATACGTTCCTGCCCGTTATCCAAGGTTTTCCAGCGCAATTTGTCTGACTCATTCAGGAACAGTTCAAAACTCTCTGTGGGGAGTGCTGCTGTCACTCGGCCCAATAATTGCGTAGCAATCTTGGGTGAGTGAATAATGACGCCGAGCTCGGTATCGAGGTTCACGGATCGCTGATTCCAGTTAAATGAACCGATAAAGACCGACTTCTTATCAACCACAAACGTCTTCGCGTGCAGCGTCGATATGACCGTGTCGCGTGGCAGCGGTTTATCGACGGCAGCACTCTGGCCCGCACGCAGCTCGTAGAGCTTGATGCCCATCTTAAGTAGCGGCTTTCGCGATGGGCTATAGCCGCCATGCACCGATGTATGGTTATTGGAAGCCAGTGAGTTCGTGAGTACCGTAACGTCGACATCTCGGTCCCGCAGAGCACCAAAACTGGCTATCTCGTCATCGCGCAGTACAAAGTACGGCGATATGACGAAGAGTTCTTCCTCAATTTTACCGACGGAGTCGTTCATCTTGTAGGTAATGAGCTCTGACTCGTCGACTTTCTCAGCGCCCGACTTATCCGGCGAATCAAAAACCAGATCATAAGATGCCCAGATAAGCGCTTCGGAGTTTGAGCTTATGTAATTTAGTACTGAGCTTTTCACGGCGTCCGCGTACTGGCTGGCTTCGATATCCTCAAGGTATGTTGCAATTTTCTGTTTCAGTATTTGTAGTGCATTTGAAGCGTCCGCCGGAGCGTCTGCCAATGCCGCGATTGGAACCGCCGCGCGGTGATTCCAGTAGGCATCGAACATGTTCGATATTTCGGGAACGATAGGACCAACTGTGAAAACATCCAGATCCGCAAATTTCTCGTCGGAACGAGCATCAAAGTATTCGGCGGCAATGTTGCGACCACCAATTATCGATAATTGATTGTCCACTGTGAACGACTTGTTATGCATGCGACGCATAACGCGACTCACGTTAGTGACATCGAGCGCTCTAGCGGATCGGTACGCAAATGGATTGAATATGCGTACTTCGAAATTCTCATGAGCATCGAGGGCGGCGAGGCCTGGATCGAGTCCCTTTGCCAACACGTCATCAAGCAGGAATCGTACCCTTACACCACGATCTGCTGCGCGCAGCAGCGCATTGACGAAAACATTGCCAACCAAATCGTCGTGAATTAGAAAGTACTGAGCGTCGATACTGAACTCTGCGCGTTCCGCCATCAACAGGCGCAAGGCAAGAGAATCGACTCCACCGTAAATCGGATAGAACCCCGCCTCACCTGGATGCTCGGCGACCCTCGCGGAAAACTGCTTGGCAAGTGTTCCTTGATCGGTAGTTTGCAGCGCGCGTGAGTCGATCTTCGGATAGTCAAAGTCGACACTCGCGCAGCCGGCTATGCTCATTATCAAAAGCGCCTGCAAAACGAAGTGAAACTGTATTCTCACCAGTAATCCCTGATTTTTGAGTGCCGATACTGCCTCAGATACTAGCATGTCAGTCGCGATTTGAAATTTTTCCGCCGGCCATGGAGTATAGAGATTGAAGCGTGGAGCGAAGCAATATGAATGCGCTACACTCATGTTCTTCGCCGTAGATGGTGGGCCCCAATAGCGATGCGAAAACTTTCAGTAGTCTCCAGTAATATCCGCTACGACGAGCCGGATGATGACGAGTTTCGTTGGGAGAACCGCCGCGACCTGCTCTCCAGAATATTGCTTGATGCCGACCCTGATCTGGTTGCGACTCAGGAAGGGCGGCGCCCGCAATTGCGAGATATAGCCACCAGGATTTCTAGTCTGGTGTGCGTGGATGCGCATCGCGATTGGCTGGATACGCTGATGTATCCATGCCTTTTCTACAATCCAACGAGCCTTACGTTGCGTGAATCCGGCGACATCTGGTTGTCCCGATCACCCGATATTGCCGGTTCCTTATCGTTCGGCAGTATGTTTCCGCGATTGTGCACGTGGGCTCGCTTCGACCAGGGCGTGCTGGCTATCAATGTACATCTCGACAACTCCAGCAGTGAAACGAGACTGCAACAGAGCCGGGTGTTGGTAGAGCAGACCAAAGCGCTAAAACGTGCCAATGAATCCGTGTTGCTCATGGGTGACTTTAACGAATCTCCGCAAGGACCGGTTCGAACTTTGCTCGACGAATTGTTGCCGGAGCTGGCTGATCCCTGGCATCAGCTGGGCCAGCAGGAAGAGGCTAGCCATCACAATTTCGGTGAGCCTATTGACTACGGCAGCCGCATTGACTGGATACTGGTCAGCAATGCCCTGAAAGTCGAGAGTATGTTCCTGGATAGGGCGCAGTCTGAGCATGGAATCTATCCATCGGATCATTATCCGCTAAAGGCGGTATTCGACATTCAGTCCAGCGATTGACTGACTCTAGTCTAAGGATTATCCAGGTTCGGACGTTCCCACTTAATCGCATTAGCTGGATCTTCGTTCTTGTCTGCATCGATTAATCGAGCCCATTCGTGACCGGAGTACACGGCATGGGCGATGGTTCCTGGAACGCGGCAGTCGCCAATTTTTCGCAAAGAAAGAAAGCTGGCGTCGGCAAGGCGATCCGCATTGGACTGCAGGTCCTCGAATAAATCGTCACAACTTTTTCGAACACCGACAACAACCAGCGAGGCAGCCGTTAGGTTCTTTCGATCCGTATCACGATAAACGCTGGTGAGTTCTGCAACTCCATCGCCGAATCCAGTGAGACGATGATCGATCTCAGTAGCGATGCCCAGATCAATTATCCGTCGGCGAATGTTGCCCAGGTCGTTGTTCATGAATGTCCACGCGGAAATGGCATTGGCGGGTGTGGCGATGGTTACCTCACATCCACGTGCCGCTAACAATTCGGCAATGCAAGCGCCCATGTAGTAGTGGTCGAAATCGTAGATCAGAACGGGACCTTCCGGGACCGCACCTGCAAGAATGTCATCCGGTGTGAAAATTGCTTCTGCACCGAAGCCGGCGACCGGAATTCCTCTTTCACTCAATATTTCCCGGGTCCATTTCGCACCGGTCGCGATGACTGCGTGATCGCAGTTGAAATCGATAATATCTGCTGACGAGAGTTTGTTGCCAGGGTAGATATCGACGTTCCCCATGGTCTGCAGCAAATTGCTTCGGTAGTCGCGAACGCGTGCCCAGCTAGCGAGCCCCGGCAAGCTTGACTCAATACTGGCGCGACCACCGAGTTCTCCGCGGGCTTCGGCAAGTGTTACAGCAAAACCGCGTTGCCCTAGAGCGCGAGCACATTCCAGTCCAGCGGGCCCGGCGCCAACGATCAACACGCTGGTCGCGGGGTCGCCAGATGGTATGCGTTCCGGGTGCCAGTCGCGGCGCCACTCCTCGCCCATGGTTGGGTTTTGTGTGCACCTGATCGGTACGGAGTCATGGTAGCCAGAGACGCAAATGTTGCAGCCGATGCACTCGCGAATCTCATCCTCGCGCCCTGCATTGATTTTGTTGGGCAGAAAAGGATCGGCGATGGACGGACGGGCCGCACCGACGAGATCCAGTACACCGCGTTTTATCTGGCTGACCATCACGTCCGGCGATGTGAAGCGACCCACTCCGACAACAGGTTTGGACGTCAAAGACTTCGCAAAACTGACCCAGGGTTCCTGCGCGCCTTGTTCAGCGAAGCGAGCCGATGTCGTTTCTACAACCCAGTCTGACGACTTCAAATCCCAAAGGTCGGGAACGTCGGATAAAGTTGAGATGATTTCATGCGCTTCCGACGGCAAGTTCTCGCCGGGTACATTTAGCAGCTCGTCAGTGCTGAATCGCAACGCAATCGCACAGCTATCCCCAACTGCCGCTTTCATGTCCTCGATAATTTCGCGGGTAAGCCTGACTCGGTTCGCGAGACTCCCACCGTATTCGTCGCTGCGTTCGTTGAGCCACGGCAGCAAAAATTGGTACGGGCCGAAATTCATGCCGGCGTATACATAGACAATATCGAAGCCCGCCGATTTTGCTCGCACTGCCGCGTCCACATGCCACTGACGAAATTCACGAATGTCTTGCTTATCCATCGGTCGGGATCGCGCGAGATTTATCCAGCCAGGGTAGGTCGAGTTACTGGAAATTCCAGATACAGACATTAGCGGCATGCGCGTCATCTTATTGCCAGTGCCGCCACCACCGTGCCACAACTCGACACCCGCTAATGAACCATGACGGTGAACAGCATCGACCATCAATTCGTGCACAGCGATATCGTCGTCATTCCACAATCGGCAATACGGAAGCGGTGCATCATCAGAGCTGGGATGAATGCTGCAATAACCCGTATTCACAACACCCCAACCGCCTTCCGCACGCACCTCACGCATGGCGGCACGCGTATTCGGCATCTGATTGCCGGTACCCAGCGCGTGTGGTGTGCAGTAAAAGCGGTTTGGTGCCGTTACCGGACCAATCTTAACGGGTTCAAAAAGAATGTCGTAGCGTGGGTTTCTACTCAATATTGATGTCTCTAGACGCGATCCTCCCAGCACGATACGGCTTTTTCGTTCGAGCGGAAAGGGCTTTCATATCAGCGCCCGGGAGCCCTATATGAATATGTGACGTTCTTCGGACCGCACCTGCAGTTCAAATTGATTGCAATCCAGAAGATTGGATTCCATGATGGATGCATCTCGATTTGAGCAGGATTCAAACGCTTTGGTTACGACATGGATAACATTGGGCGCGCGTAGTGCAAGCTGATAGCCTCACGTTGCGGAACGCGTTTGGAAGTTTCATGACCGGGGTCACCGTAGTCACTGCACGAGTTGATGGTGAGGCGCCGGTTGGCTTCACGGCCAACTCTTTTGCGTCCGTGTCATTGCAACCACCACTACTCCTGGTCTGTCCGGCCAAAGTACTTAGTTCATATGCAATTTTCGAGCGTTGCGAGCATTTCGCAGTGACTGTATTAGCTGAAGATCAGGGCGCACTTGCCAATTTATTCGCCAGTGGTAGTGGCAATCGTTTCAGTGAAATCGAGTGGCAACCTGATGCGAGCGGTTGCCCGATATTTGCGGGTGCAGCTGCAACATTTTCAATGCGTGTACACGAGCGCGTCGATGCGGGTGATCATCTGATAATGATTGGTGAGGTAGAAGCTTACGAATGCACTGGCAAGGCCGGGCTCGGGTATTCCAATGAAGGATTTTTCAGTCTCGGACTGGAACGTCGAGCGGCAGATGTTCCACGCAGTAGTGACGTTACGGTAGGCGCTATTGTTGCATTCGAAGACAAGGTGTTGCTACTGCGCACTGGAGACAAATGGTATCCGCCTCAAGTTGAATCGGCCGGACGCCGGGGCTCGCTGACTGCAATAAGATACTATCTTGCTGCGGCCGGCATTGAAGCCGATTTTGGCCCGGTCTACACGGTATTCGATAGTCAAAGTGATGCTGCGGTCTTCACCTACTATCGAGCTAGCGTTGAATCGCCACCACCTGCTGCATTCGGTGAGCTTGTGCCAGTCGACGATTTGACCTCGTTGAATTACAGAAGCGATGCGATCGGCGACATGATGCGTCGCTATGCGGTGGAGTATCGCCAAGGCGTGTTTCGCTTGCATGTAGACGAAGAGTTGCAGGGTGATGCACATTTGATTGGAGAAGATATAACACTTTGAAATTGATCGATGCGCTCATCTTACGCGCGCACTCGTCCGCGAAGCGTCGATAAACAGCGAATGGACGAATCTGTATAAACGATCGCGCACGATGGAAGTCAAGTATTCCATGAACGCAATACGGCATATCAATAGTCTATCGTGACCTGGCTCGCCGAGAAGCGAAAGCAGCCTGCTGCAGCGCTTGCCAACTCAGCAGCCCGCTGGTAACTTTTACAACAAGACTGACATCACAAGAAAAGACGTAGTCGGGTTCTTCAATGAATCTGGGTGCGGTCATACCGCCCACATTCAATGCTTCCGAACGCTGATAATGACAATAATATGACGGTCAAAATCGTAAACTCTGTGCACGCTACGCACAGCTCATGGGCGCTTGGATCCGATATTCGTTGTGCGGGACAAAGCTAGCGATGAATACGCTGTTTAATACACATTGGCCCCTGTTGGAAAAGGCTCTGGACGTTTGCGTGCATCGATATTCGTGGACTGCCTTTCCGGAATCTCCCAGCAGCAAGATTCACGGCAGCGAAATACCCAAGGCAGCGATTGCGAAATTTGATGATCTACTCGGTCATCCTTTCGATCTCGACATGCCAGGAATCATAGGCAGCATTGGTGAGGAAGTGTCGCCGTTTACAGAACAGCCCCTTGGAATTAAGTATCCAGATGTTGATCCGGAGCAACTATTCGCCGCTGCCGCAGTAGCCCGTGAGGATTGGAGCGCCCGACCGATGCAGGAACGTGTTGGCATTTGCCTCGAGATCTTGCATCGCCTCGGCCAGTCAGAGGCGCTATTCCTTAACGCGCATGCGACGGTGCACACGGCCGGGCAAAGTTTCATTATGGCTTTCGCTGGTTGCGGTGCAAATTCACTGGACCGTGGTTTGGAGGCGCTTGCTTATGCATACAAGGCGATGAGCGATGTGCCGGAGACAGCATCCTGGCAGCGACAATTTGGTCCGACAATTGAAAGCAAACTTGAAAAGCGCTTTCGGCTGATGCCGCGTGGCACAGGAGTCGCGATTACCTGTGCGACCTTCCCGCAGTGGAATGGCTATCCCGCAATCATGGCAAATCTCGCGACGGGTAATGCCACAATTGTAAAGCCACACCCCAGAACAACGTTACCGGTCGCAATGTTTGTGCGAACGATGCGCGAGGTTCTAGTCGAGAATGCTTGCGATCCTAACTTGATCACGATGGCCGCCGACTCCGAGAGTGATCCCATCACGATGAAGCTAATGCAACATGCAGATGCGGCAATCATCGATTTTACGGGTGGCCCGACATTCGGCCGCTGGATTGAAGAAAATTGCACGCGATCTTTGGTATACACAGAAACGGCGGGCTGCAACTCAGTCGTAATAGATTCGTCTGACAACTTCGACGAGATGTGTCGCTGGATTGCGCATTCAATGTGCCAGGCGTCAGCACAAATGTGTACCAGCGTGCAAAATATATTCGTCCCCCGAGACGGCATTGAATCGGACGACGGGCATAAATCTTTCGATGAAGTTTGCAGTTCTATCGTTGCTGCCGTCGACAAGTTCGCTGGCAATCCGAAGGTTGCGGCAGGACTGTGTGGGACGCTGGTTGATAAGAAAATCTATGCTGCCATCGACAAAATGGCGAATGCGGTTAGGGCGCGTGGCCGAATTCTTCGCGAGTCAGCGCGTTATGCGCACCCTGAATTCGACAACGCGAGGACGGCGACTCCGCTAGTTCTGCAAGTCGATGCCAGTGACAAAGACCTGTATGCGCAAGAGCATTTCGGGCCGATATCCTTTCTCATCGCCACGGACAGCTCAGAACATGCCTTGCAGCGGGCAACGGATGATGTGCGAAGTCACGGCGCAATTACTTCTCACGTGTATTCTTCCGATGAGGACTTTCTGCGCCGAGCCGAAAACGCCTATCATCAAGCTGGCGCATCTTTATCTTGCAATTTGATCGGTATGCCTATTAACTTTGCCGCGGCTTATAGCGATTATCACGTTACCGGCCTAAACCCGGCGGGCAATGCCTGCCTATCCGATCTCGCTTTCGTCAGTAGTCGATTCCGCATCGTGCAGACTCGCTCGCCGGCGAAATAATACAAGCAACCCGGATTTCAATGTCTCCACAGTTCAAGGCCAATGCGACACCCACCGAGGAAGACGGCAAGTCGCTCAGTGCAGAGCTTATCTCAAACTTGATCTTGAATAGTCCGGTCGCACAGGCGCTCGCGCTAATTGGTGACCGGTGGGCCTTTCTCATCATTCGCGATATCTATCAAGGCGCACGGCAGTTCGAAGAGTTGCGCCGCCTCAGTGGCGCGGCCCGCGGCACATTGACATCGAGATTGAAACGACTGGTCGAGAACGGAATCTTGTATCGTAATCCGTATCGTGATGCTCCAGTTCGCTACGAGTACCGTCTGACAGATAAAGGACTTGGTTTATATCCGGTCGTTCTAAATGTTTGGGAGTGGGAAACAAAGTGGGGTGAAGGAGAGCATATTCCCTTGCAGCTCACTCATTCGACCTGCGGTAAATCGATGCATCCAATTTATCGATGCAGGCACTGCCATGCTAAGGCGCGAATAGAGGAGTTCCGTTTTCGAGCTGGACAAGATCGATCGCCTGGCAAGAAGGTACCGCCGCGCTTTCAGCGTCGGTCAAAGTCTCGCAGCAGTGTGGGCGCGGACGTCGACCAACGGTTTTTTCACTACCTTGATGTTATCGGCGACCGCTGGACCTCATTGGTATTGGCGGCCGCATTTTTTGGCTTGCAACGTTACGATCAGATACTCGAAGCTATTGGAATCGCGACCAATATTCTCTCCGACAGGCTTAAGTTGCTTGTTGACGCGGGGGTGCTGGTCAAACTGCAGTATCAAGACAAGCCAGCACGCTACGAATACCATCTCACCGACAAAGGTCGTGATCTGTACGTGCCAACGCTCGCGATGCATGAATGGGGCAACCGCTGGCTGATTCGTGACAAGGAACGATCTATGGTGTTGCATCACCAGCTATGCGGGAAAAACTTCGAGAGCGAGATCGTCTGTAGCGAGTGCGACGGCCTGGTCGCGTCATCCAACGTGGTATATGGAAGCGCTGACGCAGACTAACGGCGCCAGACGTCAAATTCGCGAAACAATTGATAATCGAGCTCCCGAGCGATACTCTCTATAGTCTTATTATGAAAGCGAGTCTGGTGGCTATGGTCTGGACGCCAGCAGTGGATTGCAGGGTTTTTCAATGACAAATCGAGTTTATCTCCTTGGTGGCTACCAAACGGACTTCTCCCAGAATTGGTCAAGAAATGGGGAAGAGATCTATGATGGATTCAGGAATACGGTAGAGGCAGGCTTGCAGTCTGCCGCTCTTGATCCTGAAGATATCGATGTCTCTCACGTAGGCAATTTCGCCGCGGAGCTGTTTTGCAACCAAGGGCATCTGGGCGGATTTTTTGCCGCGCTACATCCTGCATTTTCAGGTTTGCCAGCATCGCGCCACGAAGCCGCCTGCGCATCCGGAAGCATCGCTGCACTTTCGGCGGCTGCGGAAATTGAAGCGGGCCGATACGGCGTTGCTGCAGTTATCGGCATAGAGCAGATGCGTAACGTACCTGGCAAGACTGCAGCGGAATATATCGGCGGCCCCGCTATGTGGAGTGGACACGAGTGCACCGACGTTACCTACCCGTGGCCCCATCTCTTTAGCGAACTGGCAAAAGAGTACGACAGCCGATACGGAATTGAGCAAGAACATTTGGCTGCCATTGCCAAATCCAATTTTGCGAACGCGAAGCGAAATCCAAATGCGCAAACACGGAAATGGCAGTTTACCGAGCAGAGTTTCGAAGAAGATGACGAAGCTAATCCGGTTATCGAAGGGCGTATGCGTAAACAAGACTGTGGTCAGATAAGCGACGGCGCTGCGATCGTATTCTTAGCCAGCGCCGAACGCGCCGCAGAATATGCCAAACGTCGCGGTATCTCAATCGACGACCTGGCGTATATCAAGGGTTGGGGACACCGCACGGCGCCGATCAGCTATGCGCAGAAAATTAGCGAGAGCGCCGGCAAAGAGTATGTCTTCCCGCACGTACGCGGTACTGTGACCGATGCATTTGCACGTGCTGGTATGGAGGGTGTCGAAGATCTGGACGGAATTGAAACGCACGACTGCTTCACTAGCACTCAATATATGGCCATCGACCATTTTGGCATTACGGCGCCCGGAGAAAGCTGGAAAGCGATCGAGGCCGGTGATACGGAGATGGGCGGCCGCATTCCTATCAATGCGAGTGGCGGACTTATTGGTCTCGGCCACCCTGTTGGCGCGACCGGTGTGCGCATGTTGCTCGATGCAGCGAAACAGACCACCGGTGCTGCCGGCGATTATCAAATTGATGGCGCGAACAGCATTGCGACATTGAATATTGGTGGCAGCGCTACAACGACAGTGAGCTTCATCGTCGGACGATGACTGTCAATGGCATCTGAAGCACCGCAAGATGGATCGCCGAACGGCGGCGTTTATGCGTGGTACGTCGTTGCCGTTTTGATGTTTGCCTATATGGTCGCATTCGTCGACCGGCAAATTCTGAGCTTGCTGGTGCAGCCCATCAAGCGCGACCTGGGCGTCACCGATACGCAAATCGGGCTGCTCGCTGGATTCGCTTTCGCAATATTCTACTCCGTCCTCGGTGTACCCATAGCGCGCCTTGCAGACCGCACTAATCGTAAAACTCTGATAACTGTTGGTGTGGTTCTTTGGAGCGTAATGACAGCAGCTTGCGGCTTGACGAAGACGTATTGGCAACTGTTCCTGATGCGAGTTGGTGTTGGTGTGGGAGAAGCTACTCTGTCGCCCGCCGCATACTCGATGATGGCGGACTACTTCCCACCTAAAAAACTTGCACGCGCAATTGGCGTGTACGCGATGGGTTTATACATGGGTGCCGGCGTTGCTTTGCTGACCGGTAGTGCAGTGGTCGCGATGGTAAGTGGCGGTGGCGCTGTTGAGTATCCATTGGTTGGCGAACTTTATCCGTGGCAACTTACGTTTTTCGTTGTCGCGATACCCGGGATCGTTGTGCTTGCTTTGCTGGCTACGGTAAAGGAACCACCGCGGCGTAACTTTAATGCCGATGGAACGTCATCAGTCACCGTTCCCAAGCCAGTGCCGGTGAAAGAATTACGCCAATTCCTGCGGGACAACAGGCGACTCGTCGTGTCTCACCTGGTCGGGTTTCTGGCTCTCGGGACAGTCATCAGTGCCTACCTCGTGTGGGTGCCGGAGTTCTTGCGTAGAACTTACGATTACACGGTGCCGGAGGCGGGCGTGATTTTCGGCTTGTGCTTGTTGCTCGCTGGTGGAGCAGGACCTTATTTCGGCGGCTGGTTCGCTGAGTTTCTGAGCCGAAAAGGCTATCGAGACGCGGAGATGCGAGCATCGATGTTACTCGGCACCGCCATGATTCCATTGACGGCGCTGGCGCCACTGGCGCCCAGCCGAACTGTCGCTATTGTAATGCTTGCGCTGGCGGTCTTCTCTATGTCTTCGCCGCAAGGCTTGGCGCCGACAATCATCCAATTGTTTGCGCCCAACCGTATGCGCGCTCAAGTTACAGCTTTGTTCATGCTTATAGCCGTACTCGCAGGCTTTAGTCTGGGCCCGTACTTCGTCGCTCTTCTGACCGATTCCTTTTTTGGCGATGAATCAGCCTTGAACTATTCCCTGGCGATCGTTAGCGGAGTACTTACGCCGATTGGTGTTATCAGCCTCTGGTACGGCCTCAAACCCTTTGGAGAACGTCATGCAGAGTGAGAATTCATACCTGAATGGTGCCTGGGCACCGGTTAGTGATGAGGTTACGCTCGACAAGCTCGAAGTGATCGGTGAAGTGCCGAAGGATCTTAACGGCACCTACTTTCGCAATGGACCGAACCCAAAGTTTGAACCGAATGGTCGGCATCATGTTTTTGACGGTGACGGCATGATTCACGCTGCCGAATTTTCGAACGGCAAGGTGACCTACAGGAATAAGTACGTTGAGACGCTCGGACTTCAGGCTGAAAAAAAAGCCGGGCATGCCATATGGCCAGGGCTTATGGACAGGCCCGATCGCAGCTTGCCTGAAGGCTGGGGCTCAGATGGCTGGCTAAAGGATAATTCGAATACGGATTTGGTCGTTCACAACGGCCAGGTGATAAGTCTTTTCTACCAGTCCGGTGACGGCTATCTGCTGGATCCGAAAACCTTGTCGCCACGTGGACGACTGGACCTGGACTCAATGGGTGTGCGTTCAATTTCTGCACACTCGATGGTGGACGAGCGTACTGGCGAACTGTTGTTTTTTGATTACTCTACGAAGGCGCCGTATATGACCTACGGTGTACTGTCGTCGACAGGCGAGTTGACGCATTACGTGCCTATCGATCTTCCCGGACCTCGACTGCCACACACGCTGGCGTTTACCGAGCAATACAGCATTCTGATGGATCTGCCATTGTTCTGGGACACTGAGTTACTAGAGCGCGATATTCACAAGGTTGTGTTCCATCCGGAGCTGCAAAGCCGCTTCGGAATCATCAAGCGCTATGGTGCGGGAGACAGTATTCGTTGGTTCAATGCTGATCCAGCGTACATTTATCACATCTGTACCGCGCGCGAGGAGGGCAACAAGATCATTCTGGATGGCTGCCGTATGGAGAGCCCCGCACCGCCGCCCGAAGTTCTCGATAAGAAGTCGCGATTGGAGGCCTGGACCAGCAATAACGCGCGGCTCTATCGATGGACCTTCGATCTCAATACGGGCGAGACACAGGAAGAATGGCGCGACGACAGACACAGTGAATTTCCATTAGTGAGTGGCCAGCATCTGGGATATGACGCTCGTTATTCTTACAACGCGCTGATCGACCAGCACAGCAAAACCCTACGTTTTAGCGGACTCGCGAAATACGATTTGGATTCGACTGAAGCCGATGTTCATGACTTCGGGCCCGGCAAATTCGCGAGCGAGTCACCGTTCGCAGCGCGTGACAATTCCAACGCCGAAGACGATGGCTATGTCGTTTCCTTCGTTGCCGACGAAAATAGCGACGGCAGCGAGATTCAGATCTTTGACGCACAGAATGTATCGGATGGCCCGGTCGGACGTGTACTACTGCCAGTCAGAGTACCGCCAGGCTTCCACGCATTCTGGGCGCCGGAAAGTTACTTATAGCGTCCGGATCAATCTTAGTCGGCGTCACGCCACTCCATCGATTTTTCCAGGCTTTCGCGGTATGGCTTGATACCTGTAAACAAGGCGATGGTTGCCAAGGTCATCATGACAGCTGACACAACGGCTATAGAGTAACCGATTGCGAGATCGTCGTGAAAAACGTAGTCCGTCATCAGGGCAACCGATGTTGCTCCCAGACCGATTGCCGGAAAAACTGAAACCACAAAGAATATTGATGTTGCTTGCGCGCGCATTTCGTTCGGTGTGATGAGTTGTATCGCAACTGGTGACAACGCCTGTTGCATTGACTTTGCAAATGTCGCGATAGCAAGCATTGGGATAAACAATGTCATTGTCGGCATTAACGGCGTGAGCGCCATTAGCGGCATTGAGATGGCGAAGAAGGCGGTTGCGCAGCGCAGCGCAGCATCTTTATATCCTTTTTGCGTTAACCGATCGCTGATCCAACCGCCCGATAGTGCGCCGGCAGTGCCAAACACCATATAGATCGCGCCAAACAGAATGCCAGCCGAGCCGATATCCCAGCCGTGAACACGCCGTATGAATTCAGCTATCCAGGACAGGAAACCGTAAAAGGCGATACCGCTGAACGCATAGGCGACAAATATCGCGCCGTAGGTTCGTTTGTTAGACCACATGAACTTGATTACGTCGCGAAACGGAACGGCCTTCTTACTTGCCATCGCAGTACGTACGTTGCGTCTAGCCGGTTCGCGAATTGTCAAAGACATAATTGCGACCAATATCAAGCCCGGAATACTCACGGCAACAAATGTCATTTGCCAAGGGTAGAGTGTTCCTATCAGCGGTAGTTCAACGGGTGCTGCATTCGATATTAGTTTGACGGCCCACCCACCGAGCACGCCGGCAAGGCCTGCGCCAATGTAGATGCCGGTTGCGAATACTGCGATTGCGCGGCCGAGCTTTTTTGCCGGGAACGCATCTGCAATCATCGAATACGCCGCGGGTGTCAATGTCGCCTCGCCAACACCGACACCAACTCGCGCTGCGAACAGCTGTCCAAAATTCTTTGCCAAGCCACAGGCGGCTGTCGCAATACTCCATAGCAACATTCCAACGCCAATAATCTTTTTACGGTTACGAGAGTCCGACAGACGGGCGATTGGCACTCCCATGACGACGTAGAAAATGACGAACGCCGCTCCCATCAGGAGGCTTATGCCGGTGTCGGTGATATCCAGGTCACGTCGAATGGGTTCGACTAACAGCGTGATGATCTGCCGGTCGATAAACGATACAACCATCGCCAGCATAAGCATGGCGACCATATACCATAGATGGAATAAAGCCCCATCGTTCGCAGGTTCGTCAGGTTTGTCGATCTCAATTGCGTAGGAATCGCTCATTGTGTCGTCACCGTATTGTGAAGGTCGATCATATCGGTTTGCATATTTTCTCGCGGCCGAGGCTCGGCGATAAAATGCCCATAGGAATCTGATCCACGAACCAAAGCGGCAGAATCCTTGAATTTTTCGTGTTGTCTGACACTAGTTGCAGTGTATCGAAACGCGAGTCCAATACGTCGATCATCGGACTGATTAGGCTTTGACGCATGTGCGATCAAGACGTTGTGTAGCGAAAACTGCCCGGGACGAAGCTCGATATTGATCGCTGTTGATTCGTCAATCGGCGGAAATATTTCCTG